>REDG01000077.1 GCA_007693605.1 Bradymonadales bacterium | reverse complement strand
CCTTCTGCTTCTCACGCAGTGTTCCAATGTCAACGCGTTAGCTAACTAGCCCACCGTATTGAACCAAGCACACATTTGTTCTTTTTAAATACAAAGCCCCAACATAACGCGACGCATTATGTTGGGGCTTTGTTAATTTGTGGCGCTTCGCGCAAAAGAGATTGCTTCCGCTGATTCTGACTTGGCATTCTTGAAGTCAGTCGAGTGGGGGAAATCAGGGGATGAGATCTTTTTTTTGCTGGGCCGTTCTCACAGTTTGTTTAGCACTACAGACGCACACGCTTTCAGCAGCCAGTGAGTCAAAATCAATTGGGCTACGAAATCCGAAGGCTTGCGGTTTACTAATCAGCTCGGTGGCCCGCTCTTCTGAAGGGATTCAGCGGGCAAGTCTCGATCCCAAAGACATTGAAGACTATCTCAGAAGTGATCGTGCCAAGCAGGAATTGGCGCCCAATCTCGCTTTCAAGGATCGCAAGACCGGCAAATTGATTCGAGATTCAGAGGCCCTAAAAGAGGCCTTACGAGAGGGGCGTGCCAGGCCCTTTATCAATCGAAAGACGATCAATTTGGTAGGCCTCCCGCTGATTGGGAAAAAGAGAGCGGAACTGAAGAAGCTCGTGAAAGAGATTGTCGAAGAAGAACTCGAAGATTTTAGACTGAAGGTTAAGACCCTCGGCCGACCCGAGGTGCCTGGACTCTATCGTGCCAAAGAAGACGGCTGGGAGCTTGTTTCACATCTCGATAAAAAGAGTCTCGAAGAATTTTTTGAGAACTACCAGAACGATCCGCACTTCGTTTCCGAAACTTATCGAGTTCATCGCTTACCACTGAAAGATCGCAGCCAAAAGTATCGAGACCTTTTGCGACTGCTTCGAGAGATCTCACCCATTCGGCATCGAGAGAATCCTGCCGATCGACAAACTCCCTTGTCTCGCATGAAAGAGAAGTTCGAAAGCCATGGCGACGATCTTTTGGTTGGCGCAGAAAATACGGCGAAGTATGTGACCGAACGAGTGATCTATTTTTTCCCCCTTCCGCAAGACGGTCAGCAGCCCACACGAGATGAACTATCTGCCGGCGCTTGGAAGCTTGCTATCAACACTCCCATTCACTTTGGAGCGCTCATCATTGCGAAGCCCCTGGTGATTGCCATTCCCTCGGCTCTTGCGAACTTTGGCAATAGTTCTTGGACGGCCGCTTACAGTGTGGTGATTTCGAACTGGTTTTCGAGATCTTCGAAAGATCAACATTTTGAGCGACTCGGAAAAAATGTCGCCATTTCGACTTTCTTTACGGTCCCGATTTATTGGGCCGGCCGAGGCTCGTGGGAGTTGGTGAAAGATGTCGCCACAATCGCCGGCTGGATTGAATTTGCATCGACTCGTTGGAATGTAATCGCCTTCAATGTGGGTTGGCGATTTTTCTATAGCAACTCCGCTTATAAATGGGAGCAGAATCGAAACATCGAAGCTGATGAGGCTTATCAGCGGGGAAATCTGACAGAGGATGAGTTGCAAGATCGAAAAGACTTTGCAAGGGCCTCTCGCTCGCGAATGGAGATGGTGGGCTCGAGTGTGGCGACCATTGGCTATTTAATCGGGGTCTTGGATGACAACCCCTGGTTTTCGCTTTCGATGGGGGCTCTGCCTTTAAGTTTCGACTACGGAGTAGGGCATTTTATTATGATGATGGTAGGGGCTTTTGGGGCCTACTTTTATTTTCATCCGGACCACTATCATCATCCTAAGTTTAACTTCCCGAAGCGCTTGGAGCTCCTTCATCGCAAAATGGAGGCTCTAGCCTCAAAACTTCGATTGATGCCAGCAGTTCGCGAAGCTGAGAGGCAGGTCGGCGAGTGGTACTCTCGAAGGTCAGAAATTTTGGCGCAGGATGGCCGCAGCTTAAGGGGAGATTCTGATTTGGAGGAAATTTTTGGCTTCGATGGTTGGCTGAGTGGGGCGATGAGAGACGATCCAGAGCTTCGAGAGCTCATCGATCAGAGTGTGGACATTCACAGGTTACTTCTCAAGGAGTTCAAAAAGCTCGACGAAGCCCTTCATGAATTGAAGGAGTTTTCTAAATTAGATAGAGATCTCGACTGAACTAATAGCCGACGATTGTGAATCTGTGTAATTTTTACTCATTTTTTGTGCCGAAACATTTCTGTCTGGCTTTCTCCTCTTCGAGCTGAGATTCAATCTCTGAAATTTGTGAGCTTTTGCGGGAGCTTCTGCGTCGAATAACGACTTTCTGACTTGATGAAAGCGAATGTCTACACCTAAAGTAAAGAAGCGTGCGGGTGAATGTAGGCCGCGCCCCCTTGTGGCGTCCTCTTCGTCTTGTTTATTTTTGTTTCGAGTGAATAGCTTGGGAAGAAGTTTTTAATGAGTGAAGAACAGGGTTCTGATAATTTAGCAAAGCTTTTGCTAGTGGGCTTTGGTCTTTTCGTTGTGGGCAGTCTGATCGCCTTGCACTTGGCCTATGGTCCTCGGTGGTACCAGGGTTACGCGCCAGTCCAACCCATTCCCTTTAGTCACGCTCTTCATGCCGGCGAGTACCAGATTCCCTGCCTCTATTGCCATCCCTCTGCTGAATATGCCGCTTTTTCGGCGGCGCCAGGCCTCGATACTTGTATGAGTTGTCACAATGCGGTGGCTTTAGACAGCCCCTACATTCAGAAGTTGACCGAGCACTATGAAAAACAGATTCCGATTCCCTGGGTAAAAGTGCATGTTTTGCCGGATTTCGTGCATTTTAATCATCGAGCTCATGTCGCGGCAGGGGTGGCTTGTGAAACCTGTCACGGGCCGGTCGAAGAGATGGAAGTGGTTTATCAGTGGGCGGCTTTGAGCATGGGCTGGTGTATGGACTGTCATCGAAATGATGATTATCTCACTGACTCTAGGGTCGCGCTTTTAGAGGAAGAAATAGAGCTGTTGGGAGGTCCTCGACCTCGATGGCACGAATGGATTGGGCAAAAGCAGATTCACAATGCGGATGTGAGCTGCTCAACATGTCACTATTGAGATGAAAGGGAGCAAGACAGAGTGAAAGAAAAGCCGTCAGAAGATCGATCAAAGCTTTTTAAGATGCTCACGGGAGCCGCTTTGATCGTGGGCGGGCTTTCTTGGGTTGGCAAGGGAAGGCCTTCGCAAAGGCGCCAGTTTCGGCCCGCGAGCTCCTCGGTGGCCAGGGCTTCCAATCAGACCGGAAAGAGAGAAGTTTGAGAATGAATGCTTCTGAGAAAGAATTGAAATCTTTTCGAATGGCACAAGAGGCTTTGTTGAACGAAACTCCTCGGAAGCTTTGGAAGAGCGTTCAAGAGCGAGAAGAATCTGCCGATCAGAAGCTACAGCGGGCTGCACAAGAGTTTGTCGTTCTTCCCAAAGATCAAGTCTCAGAGGTGCCTGAAACACCCGCCAATCAATTGAGCCGTCGGCAGTTTTTTCAGTGGGGGGCTGCGGCCACCGCCTTGATGTCGTCAGTGGCTTGTCAAAGGCGGCCCAAAGATTATCTGGTGCCTTTCGTGAATAAGCCTGAAGGCTATACCTACGGAGTTCCGGTTTGGTACGCCTCTTCGAGTCCGCAGGGGCTTGGGCTTCTTGTGAAAACCAGAGAAGGAAGACCGATCAAGGTGGAGGGCAATCCCGACCACCCCGGCAATCAGGGAGCGCTGGATGCGAGAACTCAGGCCAGCACCCTCGACCTTTACAACCCGGATCGTTTGAAGGCGCCCTTCGATCGGAAGGCCCAAAAAGATTTGAGCTGGGAAGAGGTGGATCAAAGGGTTTTGAAAGCTCTTGAAGAGGCTTCACCAGGAGAGGTTCGAATTTTGATGGAGGGCTCTCAGAGCCCGACTTTAGATCGAATGCTCGAAGACTTTCAGCAGAAGTTTTCTGCCAGAGTTCATCGCTATAGCGCTCTGCCGACGGAGGCTATATCGCGAGCATACGAGCTATTGTCAGACCAAAGGCGACTCCCCTTTTATCGCTTTGATTTGGCCGATGTGGTGGTGTCAGTGAATGCTGATTTTCTGGGGACATGGATTCGGCCCGTTGAGTTTGCAAAGCAGTTCTCTAAGAGGAAGCGACTTCACGAGGACGATGAAGATCCAGCGAGACTCTTTTGCTTTGAAACCCCCTTCAGCACGACCGGCGTTCACGCAGACCATCGGGCGGCAATTTTGCCTTCTCATGAGCTTCCCCTTTTACTGGGGGTTGCTGGGGAGTTGGCCAAGACGATTAGTTTTGAGGCGGACTTGCGGCCGGTCTTCTCTGCCTGGTCGGCAGAGAGAGCTGCAGAAATCACGGGCGTATCTTCGGAGCTGATTCAAGAAACAGCTAGGGCGCTCGCATCGGCAAGGGGCCGATCTCTGGTGGTCGCTGGACTTTTTGGCCCTCAGAGTTTGGAGCTTCAGCTTCTTGCAATTGCGATCAACCAGGCCTTGGGAAATATGGGAGTGACCGTTAGCGACAGCCAAGAGATTCGAGAAATCTCAGACCCCGCGATCACCTTGGACCAACTGATTGCGGACTGTTCGGCCTCTCAAGTAAAGGTGTTGATTGTTGCGGGTCAGAATCCAGTTTACTCACGACCCGGGCAGGAGATCGAGAGGGCTATTAAAGGCGTAGACCTTGTGGTTCAGTTGACTTCGCAGAAGGATGAGACTTCTGAATTTTGTGATTTGGTTTTGCCCGAGAGCCATTTTCTAGAGGCTTGGGGCGATCAAGAGAGTCTGACGGGTCTCGTTTCTGTTCAACAGCCCAGCATTCATCCCTTGTTTAATAGTCGAAGCTTCGGAGAGGCTTTGTCGGCTTGGGTCAATGACGGGAAATTGGAAGACTATCGGTTTGAAGTGGAGAAGACTTGGAGAGAGAACTTTTATTCTGGCCCAAGAGATTTCCGAGACTGGTGGCGCTCTCAACTTCAAAAGGGCGTGTGGGAGCGAGAAGCGCCCAGAAGCCCCTTCCGCTATCGTTGGACGGGTGCAACGGCCCTTTTGAGAGCCTATGAATTTTCGGATTCTGAGGGCATTGAGCTTTTCTCTTATGAGAGCATTCAGATGGGGGATGGTCGTCATGCAAACAACGCCTGGTTGCAGGAGTTGCCAGATCCGATCACCAAAGTCGTTTGGACGAACTATGCGGCCGTTTCACCCGCATTTGCAAAAGCCCAGAACTTGAAGCAAGGGCAGCTGGTTGATATTCGTCTAGCCGATCGACAGCTTTCTCTGCCTCTTGTGATCCAGCCCGGAATGAGAGAGGCTGCGGTCGCGGTGGCTTTCGGCTATGGTCGACGGCTGGCGGGGCGCCTTGGAAGTCAACGGGGGTCTAATGTTTTTCAGATGGGCCGCCGAAGTTCAAATGGCCTGCCGCAGTTCAGTGGCCAGCGGATTGATTTTTCTCCAACGAGTCGTCATGTCAAGTTGGCCTCCACCCAACACCACTTTGACTTACACGGTCGCGACTACGATATTCTGCAGCACACCACGCTTGCTGCGTTCAAAAAGAATCCTCGCTCGGCAAAGGTTGAGCTGAAGACGATGGACCATCCCAGTCACTCGATGTACCCCGATCATGTCTATGCGGGTCATCGATGGGGAATGACGATTGATTTGAATAAGTGTACGGGCTGTCAGGCTTGTGTTGTGGCTTGCTATTCTGAAAACAATGTTTCTGTAGTGGGTCCAGATCAAGTGGAAAAAGGTCGGCATATGGCTTGGGTTCGACTCGATCTCTATTATCAGGGAAATGAAGAATCCCCCGAGGCAGTGTATCAACCCATGCTTTGTCAGCATTGCGAGCGGGCGCCTTGTGAGACGGTTTGCCCGGTCCTGGCCACGGTGCACAGTTCAGACGGCTTGAACGATATGATTTACAATCGCTGTGTCGGAACTCGCTATTGCGCGAACAATTGCCCCTACAAAGTCCGCCGCTTTAACTACTTTGATTACTCGAGTCGCTTGGCCGAGACCGTGCCTGTGAACGAAGAATCGCCTTTGTCTTTGATGCTGAACCCGGATGTCACCGTTCGGAGTCGGGGCGTCATGGAGAAGTGCACATTTTGTGTGCAGCGAATTCGCCACGGGGTCGACGAGATCAAAGCCCAGATGGGGGATAATTATCGTCATCGAATCCCTGACGGCCATATCAAGACGGCTTGTCAGCAGACCTGTCCTGCAGACGCCATTGAGTTTGGAGACTTGAATGATCCAAACTCTCGAGTGAGCCAGTCTTCGAAGCGCGCGCAAGGCTTTAAAGTTTTATCTGTTTTGAATACGAACCCAGCCGTGACCTATTTGCCTAGAGTGCGGCATAAGGGAAATGAAACATGAGTGAGTTGCTGAAAGAAGAACCCCTCGTTCTGGGGGATAAGAGCTACCAGACTGTGACCGATGAGGTTTGCGGCGTTTTAGAGTCTTTTCCGACTAAAAAGTGGTATGTGGCTTTTGGTATTTCTTCAGCCATCATGATGATGGGCTTTGCCTTGATTGGCTATATGCTCATCAAGGGTGTTGGCCTTTCAGGCATTCGAAGTCCCGTCAATTGGGGGATGATGATTGTCACCTTTGTATTCTGGGTGGGCATTGGGCATGCGGGAACTCTGATTTCGGCGATTCTCTTTCTTTGTAAACAGAATTGGCGAACAGCGATTAATCGCTCTGCTGAGGCAATGACAATCTTCGCGGTGATTTGCGCCGGAATTTTTCCTCTCATTCATACGGGCCGACCCTGGTATTCGATTTACTGGCTGTTTCCGTATCCAAACCAGATGGGGCCGCTTTGGGTGAATTTTCGCTCTCCTTTAATATGGGATGTTTTTGCTGTCTCGACCTATTTTACGATTTCTTTGGTCTTCTGGTACACGGGTCTTGTTCCGGACCTGGCGACTGTGAGAGATCGTGCGAAGCATTGGTTTCGTAAAAGAGTTTATGGACTGTTGGCGCTCGGGTGGCGCGGAAGTGGTCGAGGCTGGTCTCATTACGAGATTTGCTATTTGATTTTGGCAGGGATTGCAACGCCCCTGGTTTTGTCGGTTCATTCCGTGGTTTCTTTTGATTTCGCCATTGCGATTGTACCCGGCTGGCATACCACGATTTTCCCTCCTTACTTTGTTGCGGGAGCGATTTTTTCAGGTTTTGCGATGGTGATCACTCTTCTGGTGATTGCACGGGAGGTGTTTAATCTCAAAGAGTATATCACCATGCAGCATCTCGATAATATGAATAAGGTGATCCTCGCAACGGGGATGCTCGTCGGTCTTGCCTACGCGACTGAGTTTTTTATCGCCTGGTATAGTGGTGTGCCCTACGAGAGGTTTATTTTTATAGAGAGGGCCATGGGCGAATACTACGCCTGGGCTTACTGGATCATGGTGACTTGTAATGTTGTCAGCCCACAGTTCTTCTGGTTTCGTGCGTGTCGACGCAACATCGTATTGATGTTTATACTCTCAATTTTTGTAAATATCGGAATGTGGTTCGAGCGCTTTGTGATTGTTGTGACATCCTTATCTCAAGACTTTCTGCCTTCGTCTTGGAGATATTTTGCGCTCTCGCCTTGGGACTACGGGGTTCTGTTGGGCAGCTTTGGTTTGTTCTTCACACTTTTTTTATTGTTTGTGAGGTTCTTGCCGATGATTGCCATGGCAGAAGTGAAGTCGGTCATGCCATCCCCCGATTCAAAAGGAGGGCGGCATGACTAAGAGCATGAAGACCTGTGTGGTAGGCTACTTTTTCAGCCCAGAGGCGATCTTAGAGGCGGCGAAGAAAACTCGAGATCGTAAGTTCGAAAAGTTTGACACCTTTCTGCCCTTTCCCGTCCACGGAATGGATCAGGCCATGGGCTTGAAGCGCAGTCCACTTCCCTATGTGGCATTCGCTGCGGCTATGGCGGGAATGTCTGGGGGCTTTCTCTTGCAAACCTGGACTCATTCCTTTTCTTGGCGAGTTAATATTGCCGGAAAACCGATGTTCTCTTGGCCTGCCTATATTCCAGTGACATTTGAAACGGCTATTCTGATCACCGGCTTGGTGACAACGGCCTTTATGTTCGTCGCTTTGTTGGGGCTTCCGAATTTTAATAAGAAGATCTTTCATCCGGACCTGACTTCGCACCGCTTTGCACTGGCCATCGAGGTGGAAGGAGAGCAACAAGTAGAAGCCGTGAAGCAGTTTATGAAAGAGATTCAAGCTCAGGAGATTGAGGCAGTGGAGGCGAGTCTATGAATCGGACAGGCCTGATTTTGGTTGGCAGTCTTGTAGCCTCATTGCTTCTGATTTACTGGGTGGTCAACCACAGTGGTTACTTTCCCTACTCTCAAAATCCGATGCAATATATGCCTGATATGCACCGGACTCCGGTCTTGAAGCCGCAGAGGGCATCGCCACTCTTTGAAGACGGGGCAGCTTCACGACAGCCCCCCGCTGGAGTGGTGGCGCGAGCCGGTTTGACGGGCGCTAATTATCCTTATTGGGATGTGGTGAACGCGGAAGATGTGAGTGCTTTTAACAACCCGCTTCCGGCGACGCGAGAGGTGGTGATGAGAGGCAAAGAACTCTACGACACTCATTGTTATATTTGTCACGGAGCTACAGGAATGGGAGACGGTCCGGTGGTGCCCCCCTACCCGAGGCCTCCGGTTTTGGTTTCCCCGAAGCTTTACGAATGGGCGGACAGTCAGATCTATCATGTGATCACTGTGGGACAGAACCAAATGTACTCTTACGCAAAGCAGGTGAGGGAGCAAGATCGCTGGAAGATCGTTCACTATGTCAGGGTGCTGCAACTGGCCTATGAGCCCAGCGAAGAAGATTTAGAAGCGTTTGAGGAGAGGATTCGGTGAGTCAGGTCGTGGGCGAAAAGCAAATCGAGTTGAAGTCCTTTGAAATGAGCTTTCCGATGTGGATAGGTTTTTTGGCGAGCATTTCTGTGGGTGCGATTTGTCTGTATCTCATCTCCCTTGAAAACGCGAATCGAGCTTGGCTCAATGTTTTGATTGGGACCTGTATTTTCTTGGGACTTGGGCTGTCGGGCCTGTTTTTTTTGTTGATTAACAATTTGGTGAGAGCGCGCTGGATGATTGCCATGAGGCGCGTTTTTGAGGCCTCAGCCATGACGCTTCCGGTGGCAGCCCTTCTGGCCTTCATCGTGTTTTTGGGTAGAGACTCAATTTTTGAGTGGATGGATCCTGAAGTCGTGGCAACTGACCCGTTGATTCGAATGAAGTCCATTTATTTAAATGAGACATTCTTTGGATTTCGATTGATCGCCGTCTTTGCGGTCTTCCTGGGTTCTTCCTGGTATCTGGTTCGCAATTCCCTGCGACAAGATCATGATGGGCAGCTGATTCACTCAACCAGGAACTATGTGAGTTCCGCCATTTTTATGGTTCTGTTTGCAGTTTCTGTCACCGTGGTGGCCTTTGATCTTCTTTTGTCTCTTGATCCTCATTGGTTTTCGACCATTTACGGGGTCTACTATTTTGCGGCCTTTTTTCAGGCGGGTTTGGCGGTGGCTTATCTTGTGGTTTGGTATCTGCATCGAAGGGGGATCTTTGCGGGCGTGGTCAATCGGGCGCACTTTCATGATCTAGGGAAGATGCTCTTCGCCTTTTCGGTTTTCTGGGCTTATATCGTCTACAGTCAGTTCATGCTGATTTGGTATGCGGATATTCCAGAAGAGACTTTTTGGTATAAGGAGCGCTTTGAGGGGGCATGGCATATCATATTTTGGATCTTGCCCGTCGTTCGCTGGGCCCTGCCGTTTCTGATTTTGCTGCCTTACGCCCATAAGACGAATTTTAAGATCGTCCTTCCGGTTTGCGTTCTGATTTTGTTTGGGCATTGGTTAGACTTTTACTGGAATGCTATGCCTGCTCTTCGACTTTTTGATCATTCAGATGCGGCAGTGAGCGCAGCCTCTGTCTTCGATGGAGGTTTGATCTGGCAGGAAGCACTCGTCGGTTTGGGCTTCTTCTCCTTGTTTTTTGTATGTCTGGGGCTTATAATCGAAAGGATCCGGGTAATTCCTATCCGTGATCCTCAGATTCAGAATTCGATCCATCATCACGAGTAGCGTGTCGTGGCGTTTTCTCTCCAGAAGTGAGGAAGGTATTGAGCACAAGACTTAGAAATTTTTGTTCTTTCTTTGGCCTCCTGGTGGTGGCGCTGGGCTCTTTTGAACTGGCAGCTCAGGGTTATGGTCGAGCCTCAGCGCCCGAGGGCTTTGGTCTGGGTGTGCATCGGGCGCCCGAGAATCTTGAAGATATTGAGATCGTCGATCGAACCGGCGAGAGGGTAGATTTTCGGGCCATTGAGTTGGTGGATGAGTTTGGGGAAACCCGAAATCTTGAATACTACTTTGGGCAGGGAAAGCCGATTCTGATCACAATGGTCTACTTCAACTGCCCGAGTCTTTGTGGCCTGGTTCTGAATGGGGTCAAGAATTCTACTCGAAGAGTAGATTGGACGCCTGGCCGAGAGTATATTCATCTGACCATCAGCATTGATCCTGACGAAGACTATCTGTTGGCTTCAGAAAAAAAAGAGACCTATATCAGAGAGTTTGGTCGACCTGAGGCAGCCAGAGGTTGGCACTTCTTGACAGGAGAAGAAGATCAAGTTCGAAGTTTGGCTAACCAGTTGGGTTTTGGTTATCGCTTCGTCGAAGAGACCAGAGAGTACGCCCACAGCGCGGGCATCTTTGTTCTGACTCCCGCCGGAGTGATTTCGAGAGTGCTCTATGGAGTGGAGTATGATCCTAGAGATCTTCGACTGTCTTTGATTGAGGCAGCCAGGGGTGGTGTCGGGTCTTTGATGGATCGAATTTTGCTGTACTGCTACCGTTATGACCCAGATTCTGGAGGTTATTCTTTCTACGCGATGAGGTTGATGCGCGTGGGCGGTGCGGTCACCTTGGCTGTCTTGGTGTTTTTTATGCTTGTCGCATGGAGGCGGGAGAAGAAAAAACCTAAAAAGAGGGAAGAGTCATGATGGATTTCGGGGGCTATCCTATTGCCGCAACGGCTGCGGCTGAGTCTTGGGATCAGCTGCATTGGTTTTTGATAGGCGTTTGTGTTTTCTTTTCTCTGGTTGTTTTTGTGCCCATGGTGGTGTTCGCGATCAAGTATCGGGCCCGGCCGGGCCATAAGCCGACCTATATTTCACACAACAATGCTCTAGAGATTTTTTGGACCGCCGTTCCGACTGTAATCCTCATGGTGATATTTGCGTGGGGCTGGATTGTCTATAAGGAGTTGGTCATCAACGCGCCGCCAAACGCCATGGAAGTGAAGGTAATGGCTCGCAGTTGGGGCTGGACATTTCAGTACGAAGATGGGCGCACAACCAACGATTTGTTGTTTGTTCCGGTAAACAAACCCGTTCGTCTGGTCATGACAGCGGCCGAAGGGGATGTGATCCACAGCTTCTTTGTACCTAATTTTCGATTGAAGAAAGATGTGGTGCCTGGAATTTATAACACCACCTGGTTTGAGGCTCGCATTCCCGGGCGGCACCAGTTCTTCTGTACCGAGTATTGTGGAGCCGGACATTCCATCATGATTGGGGCTGTTGTGGTGCTAGAAGAGGAAGACTGGCAACTTTGGAGATGGGGCAAGGCCATCGATATGCCAGACTGGGTTGGAATCGGAGGAAAGAGAGAAAGAATGCTCACGGCTTCACAGGGCCGAGAGGCTGCTTTTCAGGTTCAGACGGCTCATTTAGATCAAAAGTCCTTGATTGATCGAGGCCAAGAGCTGCATCGACGACAGGGTTGTGTGGCTTGCCACAGTAGTGATGGCACAATGGGTATTGGTCCGAGCTTTTTGGGCATTTTTGGCGAAGAGGTCGAGCTATCGGATGGTCGCATACTCGTTCGAGACGAGAATTATATCAGGGGACAGATTGAGAATCCCCGTGCACAAATTGTAAGAGGTTTTGAGCATGCGGTGATGCCTCCCTACCCCGGAAGACTTTCTGAGCTGGATTTGAATGCGTTGATCGCCTACATCAAGAGCTTACAGGGATCGACCACCGCGCAACGGATGACTGAGGAGTAAGTTATGCATCACAGTCCTGAAGGGACCACGTATTTAAACTATCCGAAGGGGCTTATGAGCTGGCTGGTTACGCTTGATCATAAGCGAATCGGAATGATGTATCTGGCATCGGTTTTATTCTTCTTCTTTGTGGGCGGTGTATTTGCGCTTACGATTCGACTAGAGCTGTTCACCCCCGAACAAAATTTACTGACAGCAGATCAATACAATCAGGCCTTTACTTATCATGGGGTGATCATGGTCTTTTTAGTAATCATTCCAATGATTCCGGCGGCCATTGGAAACTTTGTGTTGCCTCTCATGTTGGGAGCGAAAGATGTCGCATTCCCCCGAATGAACCTGGCATCCTACTATATTTTTGTGGCGGCTTCGGTGATGGCAGTGGCCACGATGTTTTTCGGAGGCGTTGATACGGGTTGGACCTTTTACACCCCTTACTCGACTCAAACTCAAACCGCGACCACTCTGATGCTGTGCGCTGCCTTTGTGGCGGGTTTTTCTTCCATATTTACCGGCTTGAATTTTATGGCGACGGTTCATAAATTGCGTGCACCGGGTCAAGGTTGGGGGCAGCTTCCACTCTTCGTCTGGGCTATTTATGCGACCAGCGTGATTCAGGTCTTGGCGACTCCGGTTTTGGGTTTGACCTTGGCTTTAGTGGCCTTAGAGCGAGTGGCGGGTGTTGGAATTTTTGATCCCGCACTTGGGGGTGATCCCGTTTTGTTTCAGCATTTCTTTTGGTTTTATTCTCACCCAGCAGTCTACATCATGATTCTGCCAGCGATGGGAGTCATCAATGAGGTCATTCCGGTCTTTTCGAGAAAACCCATTTTCGGGTACAAAGCCATGGCGGCTGCGATCTTCGGCATCGCGCTGGTCGCCTTTGCCGTGTGGGGGCATCATATGTTCACGAGTGGACAGACCGCCCTCGTAAATATGTTGTTTTCCTTGATCACGATGTTTGTTGCCGTGCCGACGGGTATTAAAGTCTTTAGTTGGATTGCAACGATGTATAAGGGGAGCATTCATTTCGATGCGCCCATGATTTATGCTTTTGCCTTTCTATTTGTCTTTGTAATCGGCGGGCTGACAGGAGTAGTTCTTGCGACCCTCGGCGCCGACATCCACTTTCATGACACCTACTATGTGGTGGCCCATTTTCACTACGTCATGGTGGGCGGAACTCTTTTTGGCTTCATGGCAGGCCTTCACTACTGGTGGCCCAAATTTTTCGGAAAAATGTTCAACAGCTTTTTAGCAAAACTTTCGGCGGTATTGATTCTGATCGGTTTTAATGTGACCTTTTTCCCACAGTTCATTTTAGGGATTCAAGGCATGCCCCGCCGTTACTGGAGCTATATTCCAGAGTTTACGGCGCTCAATCAGCTTTCGACCATCGGATCTTTCGTGATTGCCCTTGGGTTTTTTCTCGCTCTGGGCTATCTCACGCACTCTTTCTTTTTTGGAAAGAAGGCTGGGTCTAATCCTTGGCGGGCTCTTACATTGGAGTGGGAGTCAGAATCTCCTCCGCCGCTAGAAAACTTCCGTTTTGATCCAGTAGTGACACATGGCCCTTATGAGTTTAAGGGAGAAAGGGTCTAGGGATGGCAGGGTCAGTCGACACAGAAGGCTTTAAAGAACACCATCCTGCGCATCACTTCAAAGATGCCGACCACGAGTTCTTCACGGTGAAGAATGGGATGTGGCTGTTTATGTTGCAGGAGATCCTGTTTTTTGCCCCACTCTTTGTAGCCTATTTCACTTTTAAATTTATCTATTTTGAAGATTTTCAATATTCAGCGGCCAAGCTCGATTGGAAGCTGGGAGCCGTCAATACGGTAATTTTGATTGTCAGTAGTTTTACGGTAGTGAGGGCGGTTGTCGCGGCTCAGAGAGGGAACAACGAAGGCCTGATTGAGAATTTGATCTATACCATTATCTGTGGCTTCGGTTTTATGATCGTAAAGGCCATTGAGTATTCGTCCAAGATTGCTGACGGTGTTTTGCCTGGGGCTTGGATGAACAACGCCGCTCTAGTGGAAGCCGCGCCCCAAGCCCCCCTGTTCTACAGCTTGTATTTCATGATGACGGGTTTACACGCTCTTCATGTGGCTGTGGGAATAGGTCTGTTTGCATGGCTCCTGTTAAAGGCAAAACGGCGAGAGCTGGGGCCGAAGTATTATACCCCCCTAGAGATGACCGGGCTCTATTGGCACTTTGTTGACCTGGTTTGGATTTATTTGTTTCCCCTCCTATATTTGGTGGGCTAGCTCGGAGGCAAGATGTCGAAGGATCAACACCATCATCACATTCTAGCGAACTCCACAAGCTTGAAGGTCTTGTTGTTCCTATTTGTTTTTACCTTTTTAACTGTTTTTATTGCTCGCTTTGATTTTGGAGCTCTGAATTTTCCTATTGCGATGTTGATTGCGAGCGCCAAGGCCATGGCCGTGATGCTCTACTTTATGGGCTTGAAGTACGACGACAATCAGAATCGTGCGATTTTCTTCAGTGGCTTCGCCTTCTTTGGATTGTTTGTGTTTTTTGTGGCGGTCGATTTTTTTGCACGCCCGTCGAGTCAGATGCCACCTCGAGGTCAGAGCTTCTTTGCTGAGGTCACGGGCGGCCCAAGCTTTGAGAGACCCTGGGAAGTGAGTGAGGAGATCCTGGCTTATGGTCGCGAGGTCTACTTTGATCAAGCCTGCCACACCTGTCACGGGGATGAGGGCTTTGGAGACGGGATCGCCGGAATTGCCATTGGTGCTCGAAGCTTTCACGATGGGGAAGGCTGGAAGAACGGACGGCGACCGTCGGATGTTTACAAGACATTGATGGAAGGCTTGGGCGCCATGCCCGCTTATCCAACGATTTCAGTCGCAGCCCGTTGGGCAGTTTCTCATTTTGTTTTAGATTTTGGCCCCGAACCTCCTGCGGATGATGCAGAGAGCCTCGCTCGGTTTGGAATTGATCCGAGTTTGGCAGACGGGGGCCTAGGTTCGGGCGAAGAAGAGCGCGCAACAATTCCCGTAGATTTTGCCATTGAGCGCTATATTTTGAGATAGTTCTAGCAGAGCTTTACAAGCGACTCCCCCTTGGATAGGCATTGGGAGCGCTGATTTTGAGGATTCATGACAAGAGCGACCCACTACATTCAACTGACAAAGCCTACCATTGTGATTCTGGTTGTGGTGACGGCTTTGGCCGCCCTAGCCGCTGAGGGTTTTCTTTTCGCTTCTCCTCTACAGGCGATCTTGATTGTGGCCGCCATTGGTTTGGCTGCAGGCTCTGCGAATGCCTTCAATCAGTATCTCGATCGAGACATTGATTCGGTGATGGATCGAACTCGGGTTAAGCGGCCGCTACCCTTGGGCCAGATTAGTCCTCTCGGAGCCTTTGTGTTTGCCAGTCTTTTGGGGGCTCTGTCGACGGCTTATCTCTGGATCTTTTGGAATCTTCTTGCGGCCCTTGTGTCAGCGTCGACCATTCTTTTTTATACCTTGGTCTATACTCTCATTCTAAAGAGACGACATTACTACAATATTGTGATCGGGGGCGCAGCGGGTGCGGCTGGGCCTATCATCGCCTGGGCCGCTGTAGAGGGCCAGATTTCAGGCTATGCTTGGCTGATGTTCGCTTTGATATTCATGTGGACCCCCGCTCATTTTTGGGCCCTTGCTCTAGCGATCAAGGATGATTATTCAAAAGTCTCTGTACCGATGCTTCCTTGTGTGCTGGGAGAAAATAGAACTCGTTGGGAGATCATCGCCTATACGATCAGCTTACTTCCTCTGACACTGCTTCCCTATTGGGCGGGTTGGGTTTCCCTGTGGTTTTTGTTACCAAACCTTGCTTTCTGGATCTGGTATATGAGGGCGACGCTCAGGGCTTGTGTCAAAGAAAAGTCCAAGCAAGCCTATATGCGCTTGTTTTATATCTCCATTCTTTATCTATTCCTATTCTTTATTGCGGTAGCCATTGACGGTGCCGTGCGATTTTTTGTTTAGTGGGTCGTGGATTCTCGGCGCCCCCGACTTCAGATTTCTCTTGTTGTTTTCATTGATTTGTTAGGCTTCGGGATTCTCATCCCCATGCTTCCGTTTTATGTACGGCATTTTGGATGGGGGGCCTTTGAGCTTGGCTTGCTGATGTCGATTTATTCAGTCTGTCAGATTTTTGCGGCCCCCATCTGGGGCAAGCTTTCGGACCGCTTTGGGCGGCGCCCCGTTCTCTTGATTACTATTTTAGGGCAGGGCCTGTCTTTTCTGTTGGCCGCCTTCGCTTGGAACTACGGCCTTCTTTTTGCTTCAAGGTTGTTGGCGGGGATGTTTGCCGGGAATATCTCCACCGCCTCTGCTTATATGGCGGATATCACCACACGAGAGACAAGAGCCAAGGGGATGGGATTGATCGGGGCCGCCTTTGGCTTGGGCTTTACCCTGGGGCCCGCCATTAGTGCGCTTGTCTTGCCCTTGGGTTATGCGGCCCCCTCGCTCGTTGCCGCAAGTTTGAGCTTCATTAATTTGATTGGAGCCTTTTTGTATCTGAAAGAACCTCATCGTACAGAAGCCGAGAGAGAGCGAAGACGAAGTCGCTGGACTTGGAAAAGCTTTCAAGATCTCCTCTATCGTCCCGTCACGATTTCGATCATTTTTGTTTTCTTTTTGATGACATTTGCTTTCGTACAGCTCGAAGTCACGATTGCCATGTTTGTGGTGGATGTCTTTTCATTTCTGGAGAGTCAAGCGGTCTTGTTGTTGGCGGGTTTTGGAATTGTCATGGCCTTCGTTCAAGGTTTGGCGGTTGGACCAATGGTCGCCCGACTGGGCGAACCCAGGCTTTTTCTAGCGGGCGCGATCATGATGTCCTTGGGGCTGGGGGGCATCGTGTTGAGTGAGTCTGTTTGGCAGTTGCTGGCGAGCTTGAGCGTGTTAGCAGTGGGCTATAGCTTTTCAAACCCCTGTTTGACTTCTATGTTGTCTAAAAGTGTTTCTGATCAAGAGCAGGGGGCGACGCTTGGCATTTATCATTCCGGCGGAAGTATCGCGAGAGCGACCGCTCCTATTTTGGCGGGTTTGGGCTATGAGGCACAGAACCGGCTTCCGTTTCTAGTCGCCACAATCTTAATCATTTCGGTCTGTTTGATTTGGTCTTGGAGGTTTAATCTTTTAACGAGGCAAAATTCTTATGATGTCCAAGTTTCAAAAGTTCGTTGATTTTGCGCTTCGAGTTTCATTTCGAGCTCCTTGGGCGGTTGTTCTAAGTTGTTTTCTTCTGAGCGCTGTCTGCATTTGGTTGGCGGTGACTCGGCTTGGTCTAAACACCGATCTGGCAGATATGATCTCCGACCGTCTTGATTTTCATAAGCGCTGGGTTGAGTATAAGGCCGAGTTTCCTCATCTAACCGAAACCTTCGTTTTGGTGATAGAGGGGGGAAACTTTCGGGAGCTTAATCAGAGGGCCTCTGAGCTTTTTGACACACTCAATGAAAATCCTGATGTCTTTCAGAATGTCTCTCGACTCAATGGGGGGCCTCATTTGGCGAGTCTGGGTCTTTTGTCAGAACCTCTTTTTGGGGGCGGAGAGATGAACCCTCTCAGTCTTCAGCAGACTGTGCATCAATTCACACAGCGACCGAGCCTGCCCAGATTCTTTATGGGAGTTAGTCAGTTGCAAGAAGTTGGAGCGCTTTCTCCTTTGGAAAGAGAAATGGCCGATGTCATGTTTCTCAATCAACATGAGTTGAAGTTTGACTTTCTTCTGCCCGCTTCAGATTCAGGCCTTCGCCAGTTTATCGAGGTGTCTCCAGTTTTGGACTACGGAGCCTTGCTGCCCTCAGAGCCCGCGATGCTTCGGTTGAGGGAGATCCGAGAAGAATTTCAATCGAGGGGTGAAGGATTTCAGATCACCGGTTTGGCCGCGCTTTCATTCGAAGAAATGCGCACGGTTTCAGAGGGGGCTCTGCTGGCAGGAATCCTATCCCTCATTCTTGTGAGTCTGGTTCTGTTTTGGGCTTTTAGGTCTGGCCGCCTCATTTTTTCGACGATTCTTAACTTGTTAGTGGGGTTGAGTTTGACGGCTGGCTTTGCCACTCTCTCGATCGGACATTTAAATATGATTTCAGTGGCTTTCGCCGTTTTGTTTATCGGTTTAGGGGTCGATTACAGCATTCATTTGGCGCTTCGATATCGAGAGGCCTTGATCTCTGGTTTGAGTGGTGAAGAAGCCATTCGGCTCAGCTTTCGAGAGCTGGGAGTGAGCTTGATTCTGTGTAGTATTACCACGGCAGCGGCATTTTTTGCGTTTGTTCCCACAGCCTACCAAGGAGTCTCAGAGCTTGGATTGATTGCCGGAGTGGGGATGTTTATCAATCTTTTTGTTCACTTGTTCTTCTTTCCTTCAATGCTTTCTCTTTTTCCTTTGACGGGGGACCTGGCCAAAGAGTTGCCTGCGAAGTTTGAGTCTTGGATCTCAGACACTTCCTTTAGATTTCCTGGCCGCATAAAACTAGGGGCTTTGGTCATCTTGATCGCAAGTCTTCCGCTTACTCTGCAGATTGACTTCGATCGAAACCCTCTCAATCTTCAGAACCCAGATACTGAGGCCTATCAGAGCTATTTGCGATTGATGGAGTCTTCTGAAACTTCTCCTTGGACCATCAAGCTTTTAAAACCCTCTGTCGGAGAGATTCAAAGAACGAAGGAGAGGTTGGCTCAACTCAGTTCCGTCGATCGAGCGCTGTCCATCCTTGATTTTGTTCCAAGCCTGTCCGATTCAGAATGGGAGGTTTTTGGATCGTTCAGGGATATGGCGATTCCGAATCAATCGGTCGAGGACGCGCAGGGCTTAGAGTGGAGGGCCTTGTTGGGATTTCGCTCGAACCTACAAGAAGGAGTTGAGGGCAGGAGCTTGGATCACAAGCCAGATCCCAGGCGGGATCTCTTTGAGGCCACGGAGTCATTTATTGAGCGATCGGGAGAGAATGACGAAAGCAAGAGGGAGGGTCTAAGCTATCTTCGCAGGGGCTTTGTGGATCCCAGTTTGAGCTTCCTGAAAGAGACTCAAGACCTTATTCCTGAGGAAAGGCCTAGTCTGGAAACTCTGGCCCCAGAGATCAAGAGTCGGTGGATCTCTGAATCGGGGCTCTATCGGGTGGAGGTTTTTCCTAGAGCCAATATGCTTGATCTTCGGCAAATGCGGTTTTTTGCCGAAGAGGTTTTGTCGGTCGAGCCGACAGCCACCGATGACCCGGTGACATTGAGTTTTACAGGAGACGCAGTTGTGCAAGCTTTTCAACAGGCTAGCTTTTTGGCTGCAATCTTGGTGGTTCTACTTTTGTTTCTGATGACGAGGAGCATTCGGGATAGTTTTTTGATTTTGATTCCTTTGGTGGTTGCGGGGGCCGCCTTGAAGGCGCTGATGACCTTGATTGGGGTATCATTCAACTACGCCAATGTGATCGTTCTGCCTCTTTTGATCGGAATCGGGGTGGATAGTGGCGTTCACATCTTACAGAGATATCGAAAGAGTCAGAACGCAGAGGGTGTCGGCAGACTTGGTTCAAGCTCAAGAGCAGTCTTTTTTAGTTCAATCACGACGGTGGTCAGTTTTGGGACTCTCTCGATATCTTCCCACCCAGGCACGGCGAGTATGGGCCTTGTTTTGACACTTGGCACATTGATTGTCATGCTTTGTAGCTTGACGCTACTTCCGTCTCTCTTGAGTTCGAAGAAAATGCAGAAAGCAGGGGTTTAAATGAGTGGTGTATTGATTTTGGTGAGGCATGGTCAGTCGCAATGGAACTTAGAGAATCGATTTACTGGCTGGGTGGATGTTGATCTGAGTCCGCAGGGTGAGAAGGAAGCAAAAGAGGCGGGCCGACTCATTAGTGGACTCGGAATGAAATGGGTCAGTGCGCACACCTCTCGCTTGCTGCGCGCCAAGAAGACTCTCGACATTGTTCTAGATGAAGTCAAACAGAGGCCAGCGATTTGGGAGGACTCAGCCTTGAACGAGCGACACTATGGCGAGCTTCAGGGTTTAGATAAAGATGAGACCAGAAAGAAATATGGGCAGGAGCAGGTTCATCTCTGGCGACGAAGTTTTGATGTGCCCCCGCCTGGAGGAGAGTGTTTGGCCGATACGGCCAAACGGAGTCTGCCTTACTTCAAGGAGTATATTTTGAAGTCCTGCATGAAGGGCGAGAATGTCTTGGTGGCTGCACATGGCAATTCGATTCGAGCGATTGTGATGGATTTAGAGGGCTTGAGCCCTGAAGAAATCCTAAAGTTAGAAATTGAAACAGGCCGCCCCTATCTCTATGAAATCTCTTCTTCGGGAGAAGTTCTCAGCAAGAAAGCTCTATAGGAGGGTTAAGAAGTTTAAACACTATTGTTCAGAGTCCGATGGTGCGTCAGTGAGCCTAGTCTGTCTTCTCGATCATTTGTTCCTGAGTTTTAAGTTTTTTGGCCGATTTGAGCCGATTTTGAACTAGGAGAGCTGCTGATTCGATTTTTCAGGTCGAGCGGGATTGTTGCGGTTGGGAATCCGATTTCTTCAGAGCTGTATTTCTTGGGCGATTCGACGATCCAAAGACTTGTGGTTGTAGACGCGAATTTGGTCAAGACCATTTTCGTGTCCGACGCGAATTTGGTCGGAGGCTTTGTTCCTGGTGTTCTGTGCCGGGCCGGTCGGTAGGTTACCTAAACGCCAGATATTGCTCACATTTATTCCAGTGACCAACAGAATCGGGAAATAGGCAGTTCGCCCCTATGATGAGGGGGCTGCCACTTACATGAGTTGAAAAAATCAAACTTCACCAAGGAAGCTCTTCTCCGTTGGAGTGCCAAAAGCGGCCGCTTGTGGAGAGACCGAGCCCTTTGATGACCTGAAGAATTGCCTCTGCGGCTTCGCCGGCCTCCAGATTGCCAGCTCCATCGGTCATATCGGTTCGAACGAATCCGGGGTGGATCGTTGCGACGGAGATCTTTTGATCTCGGAGGTCATGCGAGAGTGATCGCGCTGCCATATTCAAAGCAGACTTAGACATTCGGTAGCCGTAAGATCCTCCACTGCTATTGTCTTCAATGCTGCCCATTCGGCTGGTGATAAAGATCACTTTGGAATTTTTATTCATCGAAGGCAAAAGATCTTTTGTCAGGCGAAGAGGGGCCAGTGCATTGACTTCGAATTGCTCTCGAATGCCATCCAGATTCAATTCTTCCAGACTGGTCTTTCTGAAAATCCCCGCATTTTGAATCAGAAGATCAATTTCACGGCCTTCAAGCGCTCTAACAATTCGCTCTTTAGCCTCTTCTTTGGTGACCTCAATCTCCTCAAGCACTTGAGCCTCAAGCTGTCTCAGCTCTGGGCTGGCCTTCCTACAACAAGCAAGGACTGAAAAATCTGTCTTCAACTTTTTGACTAGTTCCAATCCGATGCCTCGGTTGGCTCCGGTGACAACGGCTAGTGGCATTTGTTTCCCCCCTTTCATTGAATGAGGTCCATTTTGGCAAGAATCCTTGGAATTTCAGAAGCAAAATAGCTGGCAATCAAGTCGGCCCCCGCTCGGCTGATCGAAAGACAAGATTCATAAATTGCATGATCTCGATCAAATAAGCCCTGCTTGGCCCCCAGCTCGATCATGGCGCACTCGCCGCTCACTTGGTAGGCGGCGACAGGAATCAAGCTTCTCTCTTTAAAATCGGAGATGATATCCAGGTAGTGACTGGCGGGTTTGACCATGACGATATCAGCCCCCTCACTAAGATCTAGCTCGAGTTCTCGTAAAGCCTCTTTTCGGTTGGCGGGGTTCATTTGATAGGAGCGCTTGTTGCCTTCTACTTTGGCCCCGAGACTGTCTCGAAAGGGTCCATAAAAGCAGGAGGCATACTTTGCGGTATAACTCATCAATAGCGTGTTTTGATAAGCCTCTTCGTCCAGGCTCTCTCGAATCTCTTGAATTCGTCCATCCATCATGTCTGATGGGGCAAGCAAATGGGCCCCCGCTTCGGCATGAAGGCAGGACATCTCACAAAGCCGCTGCACCGATTCGTCGTTAAGAACAACACCATTCCGATAAATTCCATCGTGGCCATGATCGGTATAGGGATCTAAAGCAATGTCCGTGCCGACAAGTAGTTGCGGACAGCTCTCTCTAATTTCTCGAATACTTCGGACGACAATATTGTCTTTTCTGATCGCTTCCGAACCGCCCTCATCTTTCTTCTGACTGACGCCAAAGAGAAGTATGCCTCCGACTCCTTGAGCCTCTAAGTTCTTCAAAAAGGGGATGAGGCGATCTAGGCTTCGAGTCACACAGCCCGAAAGGCTGGGGTGGACCTTTTCAATTCCGTTTCCCTCACAAACGAATATCGGCAATAAAAATTTTTTAGCTCGAAGATCCGTCTCTTGAGCAAGTGAACGAATCAGAGGGTTTTGTCGCAAGCGTCTGGGGCGTTGCAGAAGTTCAAGGCTCATTTCACTTTATCCTTTCACTACAAAGTTAATCAGCTTCTTTGGAACAAACACAACCTTAACGACTTCTCCCTTTAAAAAGGAAGCAACCTTTTGGTCTCTTCTGGCAAGAGCTTCTAGCTCTTCTTTTTGGATGTTCGGAGAAGCCATAAGGTTGCCTCGAAGCTTGCCGTTCACTTGAATACTGTAGTTTAGTTCCGAAACCTCAAGGTAAGTCTCGTCGAGCTTTGGCCAAGAGGCCTGCAGAATGCTCGGTTTTTCACCCATTTTTTCCCACATCTCTTCTGCAATATGTGGAGCAAAGGGCGAGAGCATTTTGACAAAATCAAGAGCGATCGACTTAGGGATATCTTTTTGATCAGTCAAAAAATTATGCAAGATCATGAGTTGAGATATCGCCGTATTCAATCGAAGAGCTTCGATATCGTCAGAGATTTTTTTCAGGCTCTGATGAAATTTCTGCAGCTCCTCTTTGTTGGGCTTGCGAGACGAGGTTTTATCTTCGTGAATGAAGCTTCGCCAAACACGACCCAAGAAGCGAAACACCCCGTCAATATTAGAAGTGGACCAGGGTTTAGTTTTCTCTAGAGGGCCCATGAACATCTCATAGAGACGAAGAGAGTCCGCGCCGTATTGATCAATAATGTCATCAGGATTGACCACATTCCCTCGAGACTTGCTCATCTTTTCGCCGTCTTCGCCAAGAATGAGACCCTGATTCACCAACTTTTGAAAGGGCTCTTTAGTGCTGACGAGCTTCAAGTCGTAGAGGACCTTGTGCCAGAATCGAGAGTAGAGAAGGTGGAGCACCGCGTGTTCGACTCCACCCACATACAGATCAACGGGCATAAAGTATTTTTCGATTTTAGGGCTCCAAGCTTCTTTCGAGTTTTTCGGATCGATATACCGCAGATAGTACCAGCAAGAGCCCGCCCATTGAGGCATGGTATCCGTTTCTCTGAAAGCCATTTTCCCTGTCTTGGGGTCGGTGATCTCGACCCAGTCTCGAATGGTGGACAAAGGGCTTTCTCCCGTTCCGCTGGGCTCATACTTCTCAACTTCTGGTAGAAGGAGGGGAAGCTCGTCGTCGTCCAGCACCCGCATGCTGCCATCTTCAAAATGCAGGATAGGAATTGGCTCCCCCCAATATCGTTGCCGACTGAAGACCCAATCTCGAAGACGATAAGTGATCGTCTTCTTGCCTCGAGCCTCTCTTTCTAAGATTTCGCAAACTTTCTGAGAGGCCTTTTTGATGTCCAGGCCATCCATAAAATCCGATCGAATGTGCTTGCCGTCTCCGGTATAGGGGAGTTCGTCGCACTCAATCACTTTAAGGATCGGAAGGCCGTACTTTTTTGCAAACTCAAAATCTCTTTCGTCATGAGCGGGAACCGACATCAGGGCGCCCGTGCCGTAGTGCGCGAGTACATAGTCTGCAATCCAAATGGGTAACTTCTCTTGAGTGAAGGGGTGAGTGGCGTAAGAGCCTGTGAAGACCCCCGACTTTTCTTTGTTCAGCTCCGTTCGATCTAGATCGGACTTTTTTTGAGCTTGAACACAATAGTCATCGACTAGTTTTTGATTCGACTCTGTGGTCAGTCGGGGAACAAGCGGATGCTCAGGAGAGAGCACTAGAAAACTGGCCCCGAAAATCGTGTCGGGACGGGTCGTAAAGACTTTGATTCTCTCGTCTAGTTCGGTTTCAAATTCAATCTCGGCCCCTTCAGAGCGCCCGATCCAATGTCTCTGCATTTCTTTGATGCTTTCGGGCCAATCTAGTTCGTCTAGATCTTCAAGCAGTCGGTCGGCATAAGCCGTAATTTTCAAGATCCACTGTTTCATTTTCTTGCGAATGACCGGATGATTTCCCTCAACAGAGAGCCCATTCTCGACTTCTTCATTGGCCAGCACGGCCTTCAGCTCGGGGCACCAATTGACGGGCATCTCGGCTTGGTAGGCGAGGCCCTGCTTATAGAGTCGGGTAAAGATCCACTGCGTCCAGCGATAGTAGTTTGGATCGGTGGTGTCGACTTCACGATCCCAATCGTAATAAAAGCCCAGCCGTTTCAGTTGCTGTCTGAAGGTGGCAATATTTTTCTCGGTGGTGATTCGCGGGTGCACTCCCGTCTTAAGGGCGTAGTTCTCGGCTGGCAGCCCAAAGGCATCGAAGCCCATGGGGTGAAGTACACTAAAGCCCCGCATTTTTTTATATCGAGAAACAATGTCCGTGGCCGTATAGCCCTCAGGGTGCCCAACATGCAGCCCAGAGCCGCTTGGGTAGGGAAACATATCGAGGGCATAGAATTTGGGCTTCGAAGGCTCGTAGTCCATTTGGTGAGTTTTGTGATCTTCCCAATACTTCTGCCATTTGGGCTCGATGCTTAAGGGGTTGTAGTGCATTCTTCTATTCTCTCCTTCTGGGGAGCCTCGCTAAAGGCCCATCTGCCCCCTCATTCAGGTCGACCTTCGGTCGACATGATTTG
>REDG01000069.1 GCA_007693605.1 Bradymonadales bacterium | reverse complement strand
CAAAGAGATCCACCTCTTGATTGCTGCTCTCAATGGAGAGAAAACAAAGGACCAAATTTTAATTGAAAACCTAAGAAAAGAAGCTTAAATCAACTGGGCGCCCGCTCCGAATCCTAACGGATTCTGGGACATCACCTGCGATTCAGCTCTTTGATTACCTCGCTAGATCTATTGGGGATCTATTGGGGGTAGGTCGGTGACGCCGGAGCTACCACAAGAGCGAAGGTAGTCGGCGAGGCCTACTGTCAGTTCTTAGGCCAAGTCTACTGACCATGACCACCCCGCCCAGTTTCTATTTGAGGTAAAACACGCCAGTAGTAGAATCTAGGCGCTCCACCACTTTCAAGGTCAATTATCTCTTTATAGAAATCCTGAATGAAAAGTTCAACTTGATCAGAAAATGCCGGCTCATACTCCACCGAAATCCTCATTGAGTCGGCCACATATCCATCTAGACTCACAGAACTGTCCTTGACCTCTACGTCAAAATTTATTTTTCCGATGGTAGATTTTCCGACCAACTGGAGGAAAAGTGCATAACGCAGGCGAGTGTGTGAGCCAGACACAGCAAGAGCCCCTTGGTAATCCTCTACAGCCTTTAGATAACTCTGAACATCTTCGAGATCCATCCTGTTCGAACCCGCCGGCAAACGTACTCGATGGGTTTTCTCATTCGTCTTAATAACAAGGGTCTTTGCGACAGCCCCACCACCTTCATCAAATCTAGTTTTTTGGTAGACCTCAAGATCATCGCGCTCAACTTCATAGTTGACCAACTCTTCTAAACGTCTCGAAACAAATGCTCTCCTGCTCTTGCTTGAATTACCATGTCCAGCAATTTGGTAACTGTATTTTGTTTCGATGACCTTTGCTGGTATGTCTATTTTTTCAGATCTGCCCTCGTCAAATCCGACCTCTGAAATGTTTATAACTTCATTGTCCCGCCGAACCCAATGGATATCTTCCACCTCTGACTTTGCCGGACTGACCCTAACTGTCATGGGGTTGTTTACTTGGCCGAGAGAGAGAAGATGCTGAAACTCATGACGACCCTCCCATAAATTACTGCTGGTCATGGAACCCGGCAAAAGACGTTTTGGAATCTCAAAAGACAGATGATAGCGAAACAAGACATCAGAAATAAAACGTTCGACGTGCCACTGACTCGAGACAATCTGAGCTCCTGAACCTGAAATTAACAGTTCTCTCCTCATCAATCCCGGTTCAGATTCAACTTTGACAGAGTGAGGGGATCGACCCGCTGGTCCATCACGGCTGGAAAAGGACTGGCCAGCATGCATTCGTCTAGCATTTGCCTGAGCCTCCGATACACCCGACAGAGCACCCTTGCAGATCGAATCCTGTGGACGTCCTGTGTTCTCCGGCGTCGCAGCTAAAGTAAATAATCCAAGGCCCATCAATTGGAAGGAAGTAAGCCATAAATTTCGATTCTGTACCATCAGTCTTCTCTGCCTCACTAGGTCACCCTGCAAGTCGCATGCCTAGCTTCAAAAAGTGAAACAATGGATAAGACTTATCATGTCTTCATGATTGTGAGTGCAGGCTCACGAGTGGCTAAGCCGGAGCACAACTTATTCTGCTCTAATTCTTACCGCCAACATTTCCCAAGAGTCGCATACAAATATTAGCTCGATCCATTTGGGCCTCACCTTTTTCAACCTCTTGACGTAGATACAGCAAGCCTTCAGGCGAATCCTGAACTGGGTGTGAAGGATTGCTTCTCATTCGCCGCGCGGCACCAGACCTCTCACGTCCGCGATTGGCAGATTCATTTACAACTGCGAGAGCATCTGCCCTAGTTCTACCCAACGCCTCAAAATATCTTTCACGAGCTTTGGCAATTTCTAGACCGTCTCCCTCGCTTGAGGTTGAGACTGCGTCAGCGGCCTGTCTTCCCAATGTTTCGAAGTTCCCATAATCTGACAGAAGTTTTTGCCCTTGCTCAGTCTCAAAGAACTGAGCTACAGACATCGTTTGATTTGGCTGACCGGCGACAGCCACCTTAACTGAAACAATCTTGGGAACCAATGCGGGTGCCTCGTTGATAAGCAAGGCAAGCTGACTAGCCGCTCTGTAACCTTTATCTTTTTTGGGCTTTCCGGCTTCGTAGCCAACATTTAAAACCAGCTCAAGCACTCCAGCTGTTGAAACCCCACTCGCCTCTAGCAAAAACTCCACAGCTTCTCGAAATGCTTGGGCCCCTCCCTCGATAACCTCCATCCTGGAAACAGCAGCACCACCCTCTTCGGACGCCACGGTGAGCAGCCTCACTGTCTCGGATGGCCCATTTGGGAAGGTCTTTAGTTCCCAGCTTCGATTTCCGTCGCTGTCTGAATACGTTTGCATCAAGAATACGATATCTTGATGTGGTGAAATGACATCACCCCAGCCGTTCTCAGCACCTTCTAAATGATACTTAACAACCTCGTTAGAGGCCATTCCAGCGACGATCGCATTTGAAATTTCACCTGACCCTCTCATCTCTTGAAGGATCTCATAGCCCTTTCCAAAGCCATCAGTAGACGCGCCTAATACAAACACAGTTCGAGCATTGTTACCGAGTTCTCTTTGCGTTCTGGCGACCGCCGCTCTAACCATTTCTCGAAAGTCCGATGAATATTGATCCATGTCGCTGTAGGTAGCACCCGAAAAACCTGTATATTCATAAATGGCGAACGGGTTGCCGCCAACGAGCTCCTGAATGCCAAACCAAAATGATGCAAGTGAAGTTTTCACTCGTGATGCGTTTTCAATTTCTAGTGGGGACCCAGTGGCTGCTTCGCCCAAGAAACTTCTATATTGCTCAGCGGGTGTTTGTGCTTCAATGCTCCAAGGGCCTAGTAAAAATGCTGCTAAAGGAAGAGGTGTCAAAAATATTCTTTTAATTATGTTCATGAAGGACAACTCCATAGTGGGTGGTTTATGATCTCGATCAGATCCCTACTACTACCTAAAGTCCTAAGCTTCAAGTCCCAGCGCTTCGCGCGGCAACACGGCACTCGCCTCTGCGATTCTGGAGTTTCTTCACCCCACCGCACCATCGATGTCGCAGTGGAAATCAGCTGAATTATCAAGGGCTTAAGGTATCAGGCCTAGAGCTGTCATAATACGATGCACTTTAATCTAAGAGCCCTAAAAAAAACGGCTATCTAAATCTATGATATTACTATCATTTCTACGGATGCCCGACAGAATCGGGTATTCGTGATTGCACGCCTCAGTTCTTGACTACACAAGCTTGTCTTTTAAGACATTTCAACTATATCGACTAAAATCCTCCGGAATGAATCTTGCAGTTCTCCCAGATTGATTTAGGAAAAGGTCTAACTCAGTGAAGATGCTGAAAACAATAATTTCATCTTTGAAAATCGACAGCCTACTCATCGGCAAATGGTCACTCTTACTCGTTCTCTCGGTCCTATGTCTCGATAGTACTCTAGCCCAAGAGACGGCAGAGCGTAGACAAATGACTGAGGCTGAGCTACTAGCTCTGAAAAACCTGCCCGCAGAGGCAAAGCAACTGAGCGTTGAGGACCTATCGCAAGGCTGGCCAGATTATCAGATTACGTCGGAAGCCCTTGCTTTTTGGTCAACTCGATACCGTGAGTTAACTGGAACCAATCCCGTTGTTGCGCGAGACTTGGTTGAGCTCGTGCGCGATCATGGAGATGCAGTCATTCAGCTCCATCAAAGACCCATTCGAATTGGAATTACCACCTACTCCGCGAGAGAGTTTGACAAACTTGCTGCAAAACAATTGATTGGCGCTATTCTTGGATCTCTAGAGGCGGAAGGAATTTCACTTGCCGACGTCGCCATAGTATCAGGACTCACTAACTTGGGTGGCGTGCAAGCCGCCTACGACGCTGCGGCTCAGTATCCAGCTGTTGAGCGACAGGGGATCGCTAGCGGAAAGGGCATCCTCTTTGAAACGGCGCAGGTGGATCAAGCCGTGTTGATCGGTGCCGACTGGGGAGCGGAGTCTCCTCTTTTTCTCAATACGGTGAACTTCATGATTGGAATTGGCGGTGGAGGCCAAGCTGAATCGGAGTTGAACTGGTTTATCCGACGCAGCCCGGATCGCACCATTCTCGCTGAGGGATTTTTTGAAACGAAGGGCGACCAACAACTCCCCGGAGCTGCGGATCGCGTTGCTGAATCTGGATCTGGAACTCGAATTCAAGATTCAGCCGTTCACCCGATCGAAAAGGGAACACAGATTGGCAAACACTTGGCTGCTGTCTTCCGGAGATCGCAAGGGCATGACCAGAACAATGTGCTCATGTCACTGGCCCTCCCAAGCAACCCAGACAATCTTGTGGACATTGAAGCCTGGGCGGAAGCACATCGTCAGCGCTATAGGATCATTCGCGTTTTGAGAGCTGTTCAATCAAGTCTTCCGGAACAAGGCATGACCGAGGGCGAAATGAATGAACTTCTACTCGATTTGGGAAATGAGCTCCTCTCAAGAACGTCGGCCATAGACCATGTTCAACAGAATGCACTTTGGCAGGAAGAGGTGCGAGCTGTCATTCGAGAAGCTACAGAAGCCTCTGACAACGCTCAGCTCCGATCCTTAGTTGAAGCTCTTGAGGTGGATATTCTTTTTGCATCCTGGTTTGGTCAGCAAAAGGTATCCGCTGAACCGAACTACTACGACGCCCATCATCGACAGGTGGCTGCTGCTGATTACTTCAGCCCTCGACCAGGCTCTCTCAGCTTTAACCTGGACGACTATGTTGAGCTGAGATTTGACTTGGCCACCCGAGCATACCTTCTCAGCCCACAGGGCAGGGGTGAGATATTCCTAGGATCAAAACATGATATGAATCTCTACTATCGCTCGAAAGGCTTCGAACCCGCACAGCGACTGTCTGACAGTAATGGGACCGTGTACTACCTCCTCAAGAAGGCCGACGACCGTCTGTTTGTTGCCCAGGGGGTAGATAGCCCCTCTCGGTTGAATCAAGTTGTTTCGATTATGGCGGCTGCGGGTGTTGATGTAGAAAACAAGATTTCCATTCGCGGTGATATGCAACGACTTCGCGATCTCAATCGAGATTTTCTGGAAATCGCAATTTCAAATCTTAGCAAACCGGTAGTAGGCGTTGTTATTGGCGACAAAAATAATGTGCTTTCGTCTTTAAGCGGACAGCTCAACGTCGGTCATGAAAAACTCCGAGTCTTACCACCACAAGAAGTCGGACCCTATCGCTTCGAGGCGATTGAAGTCCAAGTCGAGGGAATGCCTTCGCCAGGTTACATTTTGGCCTTTGCTCCAGCCTATGGTCAATTAAGCTACGACCTGGCCAGGGCTGCTTACAATTCGGGAGTGAGAAGCTTCTTTCTCGCCGGCGCCGGCGGTACCCTTGCCCAGAACGGCGCGATTGGAGAGCTGCAAAGAGTAGTTTCCACTGAAGTCAACGGGGAGATCCTCGCAGTTAACGAAGTGCGAGAGATCCAATTGCTTGAAGTCCCAGGGGCGGTGGACTCAACAAACATTTTCTCTCCCTCACCTTTCGAGCAGACCGCTAACTGGATTGATGCGCAACGGAGCCGCGGCTTTAGTGGGACAGACCAGGAAACAGGTCTCATTCTAAAAGCCATTACGGAATCCATTGAGACGGACAAGCAGGCGGGTTTGTCTCCAAGTGTAAATCTTAGTTCTGCACTCTATATTAGTGATGACTTTAAAGGGAGACTCGCTTCTGGGACGGTCGATGTCGGCTATAGACGGTCGATTCACGAGCGCCTTCCCGTGTATCTGAATCAAATCGGGATCACTTCGATTACTCTCAACGACGGACGGACTCTCGACCGACCCCCTTCCGGGCAGGGCGAACGAGCAATTGTGAGTGGGAGAACGTCGAGTTCTTTTGCACAGCAGGTCCCTATACCAGATCGATCACGCGTCTCTCAAAATCAGGCTGCTGGCACCATTCAACAGTTTCGAGGGGAAAGAAGAGTTGTCCTCATTGAAAGCCAAGGGATGGGACCCAGGGACCGACGCTTCTTAGAAGAGTTTCTTTCATCTATTCGATCCACCAACTTTTGGATCGTCGTGAGACAGGGCGACCCGCATCACTCAGAGATTCTTGAGATCTCATCAGCTTTAGGATTTCAGAATGTCCTGATTGCAAGCAATATGCAGGCTGTCCGAGTAGCCCCCGATTTCATTTATTCTGTTCAGGATGATGCAGCAGAAAAGCAAACAGCCTCAGAGTTCATCCGAGATGGAAAGAATGATTCCTACGAAACAAATACCGCAAAGCACTTTCACCTTGTTGTAGGCTCACAAAATATCTCGACAGGCTCTCCACACATTTTGTACTCTGCTGACCTTGACCCTCTCGATGCTGAAGAGCTCGCAGAACCACTTCGTAAGGATATTCGGGAAGGCCGCAAGCGGCTTAGAGGTCAAATTCAAGCCCACTTTAACGAAGAGCTCGAAAAACAACCTCCCCAATTTTTGGAGATTCATGACATCGGAGAGGCTTTTCAAGGTAAAGTTCCCGTTTCAATCATGGGAGCCTCCAAAAAAGCGTGGCCTTTGATTTCCGAGGCAGCGCAAGAAAATGTTATAAACTTTATCAGAGAGTATTTATCAGAGCTCGCCCCTCGTCAGCATGTGATCGTAACTGGAGGTACTGACTTTGGCGTGGAAGAGCACGTACACAGAATTGCAAATGAACTTGGATTTGAAATTGTGTCGACTATTACAGAAAACACACAAGCCGCTGAGTTAAGCCCCCACGTTTCAAGGGTCGTCTTGACAGGCATTAACTGGTTTGGAATTTCGAGAAGCCTATTTGAAGACATTCTGATCCCGCACAACGGTGAAGTCATATTCATTGGAGGCGGGGCCATTTTGAGGGACTCTATTGAGCTTGCAGCAAAAACGTCGGTTCCTTTTCGACTAATGAAGGGCCCCGAGGGTGCGGCCAATGAACTATCGACCCGCTATCCCACCCATGCTTTCGAAACCGTACACGATCTCAATCGAATCAAGCCCAGCTCTCTGAGAAGCCTTAGCTGCAAAGAAGCCTTTCAACTACTAACCAAGCGCAGGTCCAACCGTAGGTGATCTTTGAAGCTCGTTGACCGTCGAAGGCCCGCAGAAACAAAAGACCCGCCAGAGACAGGGGTCCTTCCCGCCACTGACAACACATGTACTCGACCCGACGACCTATGAGGGCTCGCAAACGCTTAATAGAAGCCATTTCTAACTAAGGCATTGGGATTCTAACACATCAGTCACTTCGGAGGAGTTAGATTTCGTGTAGCACATCGGGTCTCGAAGCTGGCAGATCAAAGGCAGGTTCAGGGTAGTCGTCGATCGTTCACACCAGCCTTCTCTGACGGTGCTGGGTGTTTCCTGGGCTCACCCATCTCTATTGAACTGGGAGCCTTCCAATAGTTCTCCTCTCAAGCTTTTTAAATGACCCCACACACCCTAGACACGACCTTTGCCGACCGATAAATCAATCATGTGGAGGATAAACTCAATCAGGAGAGGTTTCAGATACTATCTCTCGATGGCGGCGGAATAAAGGGCCTATTCTCAGCAGCCGTGCTGGCAGCTCTGGAAGATGATTTAAACATGAAAGTTGTCGACTGCTTCGATCTGATCGCAGGCACCTCAACTGGAGGGATTATTGCGCTTGGACTCGGCCTTGGGCTGCGTCCGAGGGAAATCGTGGAGTTCTATGTCGATGAAGGTCCAAAGATTTTTGGTGGTCGTTTCTCATGTTTTCGAAAATTCAAGCATCCCTTTATTCCAAAGCATTCACAATCTGCCTTAAAAGATGCACTACAGAGAAGGTTTGGCGATGCGGTATTAGGTCAAAGCGGCAAACGCCTTTTGATCCCGGCTTTTTCGCTCGCTGAAGATGACGTCTATATTTTTCGGACGGCACATCACGAGAGATTGAAGAGAGATTATAAAGTCCCCGCTTGGAAGATAGCATTAGCGACAAGTTCGGCACCAACATACTTCCGGGTGTGTCGAGAAATCGATCACATTCGAATGGTGGATGGTGGAGTCTGGGCAAACAATCCGATATTGGTTTCGGTCGTTGAAGCATTCAATACCTTAAATGTTCCTCTAGAGAAAATATCGGTGTGCAGCATAGGCACCTCTGAAGTGATGCCAAAGCGAAAGTGGTGGTTAGACCGAGGAGGTCTACTGCCATGGGGCTTGAGCGGGGCAGCTGTTGATGTGTTAATGAGAGGACAGAGCCTAGGCGCTCTTAACCAAGCCTCCTTTTTGTTGGGCTCTAATAATGTTCAAAGATTAAATCCTCTTGTAGCTTGCGGGGAATTTGACCTCGATAGTATTACCAAAGCCGACGATTTGATTGCAAAGGCTTCTCACTTCAGCCGCAAGTTCGCCCCAATCTTCGAGGAGAACTTTTCAAAGCACCTTTCTCAAAAATTCTGTCCGATCTACAAGCACATCGACACGTCGAGGGAATGATGACATCAGAAATAGATAAAATTGAGGGTCTATTAACTCGAGTATGCCAAACTCTAGACATCCCTGATCACTTATACGAAGAAGCAATATTACGATACGAGCAAGTTGGGGAGTGGCTTGGTGCCGACGATTCAGAACTAAAGAGCTTTTCTCCTGAAATCTATCCTCAGGGCTCGTTTCGGCTAGGCACGGTTATCCAACCCGTCACAGATGCGAACGAATACGACATTGATTTAGTTTGTCGCCTTGAAATTCCTAAGGATGAAATCTCACAGAATCGCTTGAAGGAATCTGTTGGCAAGAGGCTGAGACAAAATGAGGAATTGCGAGCCGCTCTGTCAGAAATGAGGCGGTGCTGGAGGCTTAGCTGGAGCGATTCATTTCATATGGATATCCTTCCTGCGATACCCAATATTGAGAAGCAAGAAAATGGGTTACTCATCACTGACCGTGAGCTTTTCAGATGGCAGACCAGCAATCCAATAGACTATTCCACCTGGTTTATAAGCCAGATGATAACTGAATTAAATAAAAGGAGGGCCAGATTAGCCAAAGCCGAGGACGTTGAGATCGAAGCGATTCCCGAATGGAGGGTACGCACCCCACTTCAACGATCAATTCAGATTCTCAAGAGGAATCGAGATTTATTTTGCAAAGATAAAGAAGATGAAAAACCAGCATCCATTATTATAACAACTCTGGCAGCGAAAGCTTATTCAAATGAAACCTCTATAATCGAAAGCCTAAAGGCAATTGTGTCTAGGATGGAAAGCTTCGTAAAAAAAGAGAATGGAAAATTCGTAGTGCCAAATCCTGCGGACGAAAATGAGAATTTTGCCGATAAATGGAATGAGACCCCGCAAAAGGCCGCTTTATTTTTTGAATGGATGAGAGAACTCAAGATACAGGTTCAAATGATAATCGGCAGCACGACGACCTATCGAAGGTCTGAACCTCTAATTCAAAGTTTAGTTGGAACAGATGTTGTCGCCAAAGCATTGCTCCCTCCACAAACAGACCTGCTTACAAAATCGAATAAAAGTCTCGCGTCAATTCCAGAATTAGGTGACATCGGACACGAACAGCCAATAGGTACACCGGAAAGCATTCTATATTCGGCAAAACTTAAGGGAACAGTTTGCATGGGCACGAAAAGACTTTGGACAGTTACCAAGCGACCCCTTCCAAAAAATCACTCGCTGCTTTTTGAAATCGAAACCAATACACCGCCACCCAAAACTTTTAAGTGGAGAGTGACCAACACTGGAGAAGAAGCTCGCAGTGCTAATGATTTGCGAGGCGGCTTCATTGAAACCGAGGAAAAGAACTATCATAAAGAAACCACTCGTTACTTTGGAACCCATCGAATTGAAGGATTTGTTTATAAGAACGGAGTGTGCGTCGCTCGCACTGGACCAATGCTGATAAAAATTCGAAACTAGAGCCCGCATTCAATCAAAGGACCAAGGCTGAATGGCGCTTGAGATGGGTAGCAACATGCCACACCTCATTGTATCGATCCTGGCTATCGGCAGCTAGTAGGTTGAAACGCAGCCGCTGGGTGTGAGGACAAGGTCTTCAGGGGGCCAAGGGGCTGATATTAGTCGCTTCCCTCAAATGCTTGAATCCTTTACAGGGCTCCAGGCAGCTTTTTAGTGCCCTGTCATTTTGTCGACACCCTACGCAATCCTCTTTGTCGCGCTACAATATCAGAATGCCTGGGGGCAAGATTATGAGACCTGCAGTCCGGACCTTCTTACCTTATCGCGAGACTTCAAAGCCAATTTATTCACTCTCACAAACAATCAACTTACTTTTGGAAGGGGATTATATTGAGCAGCCGCCCACTAATTCGATTCAAAGGAACCATGAAAAGAGCTGAGACGCTGGTTCATTTTCATGAAATTCTTGCTAAAAGACCTTCTCAGCCTGGCGATCCAGTGTCCAGTGAAGTTAAAAATCTGAGAGATGACTTATTGAGAGCTGCCGTGATAATCGGTGTGGCCGCATTAGACACGTACTTTACTGATAAGTTTCTCCAAAAACTAACTCAATACCTAAAGCACAACAAACTGAATGACAACCTCGTCAACCTTTTGGAAAAAGCAGGTCTTTCGACAAAGGTAGCCCTCCAAATTTACTTGGATCGATCAAAAATTCGCAAAGCACGCCATCTGCACTCAATCGTTCAAAACTACCTAGAAAAGAGAACCACAACCGCCTTCCAGAGAATTGACGAGCTATTTGCCGCCTATGGGATCGCCAGCCTATCATCATCTGTTCAGTCCAAATTGGGAAAAAAGAGAGTAGTAGCGTCGATAGAAAGAATCGTCGAACGCCGACATGAAATCGCTCACACCGGCGATCAGAATGGAAAGAACTCTTTGCGACGCATTGATCGGAAGGAGATTGTAAAACGCTTAGCTGACATAGGAGAGTTTGTAGCCGAAAGTGAGGAATTCATAGAAAATTTGGGTCCCTTCAAAAAAAAATCAATCGGCAGACCAAGAAAGTGAATACGACTTGTCGCTATACCCCTCCCCCCATCAGACAGACCTTAATGCGATTGCGATGAAGTTCAAGGTCACCGACAACCAAATGAGAGGTGGTCGTATTTCAATTTTGAGTATGATTCGAAACATTGAATTCTCCTTCCCCCAAGCTGAGGAGAATTCAGTTTTCGGTTCACGCTGCTAACGGAAACTCTTTCGAAACAACCGCAATGACGTACTCAGGTGGTGCCTTGTCTTCTCGAACTTCTCCAGTGGTCAGATATAGATTGCGGTAGCCTTTTTGATGTAGCTCCATCAACACTGTGTAACCAGACTGCCCATCGGAAAGATTTTTATCGACGTAAACCGGCGTCGATAGACTGAAAGGCTTTTCTAAAAATTCAAAGTGGCTGGAGAACGTCAGAATGCGCTTGCCGTTTGCCCCGGCCAGTAGCTCCCAAGTACTGCGGCAAATCGGATCGTCATCAATCAAAACCAAATCCAGGTCCTCCTCGGAGCCTTCACCAGCTTTCACTTGAAAATCAAAATTTCCGAGCAGAAATTTTGGAAGTAGATAACAACCCAAATCCTCAACCTTTCTTTGAATGCTGGCGGAGAAAAAGTAGGATGTGGAAAGGATCGCTTTCTGACCCAACTGAAGTCGCTCGATCACCTCTGCGCCAGTTTCTTTCTCTCCACGAATCTCATGGTCGATAATCAAGAAGTCGCAGTCAAAGGACTCTGGAATTCTAGAATGAAAGGACGCGTTCATTCCGATAAGTTTCAATTTCCATACCCCTAAAATACTTTCGTCGTCATCAATGACAACGATTTTTGAACCAGATGGGATCTCAAGCCGATCAATAAACCAGCTTGGTCGACTGACCTTTGGCAGATGAAGGGTGGTTTTGGTTCCCTCCATCCAGGTCGAGTCAATTCGGAGTTGGCCGCCTATACTTTCGAGTGCATCCTTTACAAAACTAAGCCCCAATCCGTGGCCGCCTTCATGAAGAGTGCCGCCCTCGATTCTTACTTTATTCAGATCCTCTGGCTTCATGCCCAGACCAGTGTCTTCAATGACGATCAGCATTTCATTTGCAGTCTCAGCCACACTGAGCTGAACGCTACCCATTCCCTTCCGTCGAATAGCATCAATGGAATTGTTAACCAGGTTTGAAAGACACCGACCCAGATCGGACTCAGACAGAGACGTCCAAGTCCCCATCAAATGATCTGAAATATTGCATTCTATTTCAATCTTCCCAGCTGATTTGGCCAATTTAATCTCATCAACAATTGTCTGAATGACTGGGAAGACAAATGTGACACCTGGCCTCTGACTTTTCCCATCAACTTGAAAGTGGCAAAGAATATCTCGTGAAATTTGGTCAATTCGTCTTGCGGATGTTTTTATCGATCGCACCACGTCGTCTGTGGCAAGACGGTCGATGTTTCCGGCAACCTGCTTCAAAGCCGCCACTGGAGACTGAAGATCGTGCGCCACTTGGCTCGCCAGATGGGCTGACTGAGCCCTTAGTTCAGCTTCTTCGAGAGCAGTTTTTGTCTCGGTCAGCTCCCGAGACCTCGATGCAAGCCGAGTCGCCAATCCTATCAACTCCGAGAACGGCAGATCCTTGATCACAGAATCGAAATCCTCGGCAGTTTCTACTCGTCCCAAGTCCTCGATGGCTCGCCGAAGAGGAAGAATGGTCGACCTCAAGAACTGTAAAACAAACAGAAGGGCAAGCAAGAGTAACGACAGCGATGCTATCCAAATCGCTTGAATGATTCGAACGTAGGGTAGCCAGTCTTTCATCGATGCATCTTGTTCAATTCGTAACCAGCCAAGAAGCTGGTCTGCCGACCGAATTGGAATCATGGCCCGGAGGGAGGAATTTTCATGACAAAATGTGCCCCAAGCGAGCTTCTCCAAAGACGATCCACAGTTGAATTCGGGAGGACCGAATCCAGATCTCAGGAAAACCTCCTTAAAACTCGCACTCGGAAGAAAGGAGTCATCGGAGACAACGAGGTTGGCTTTGTCGGCATCTCCCTGCAAGAAGGCGGTTACCAGTACCGGCTCTACATTACTAAATGAAGCATGAAGATTCTCATAAATGTCAGCACGAAACGCAGGCTCTAACTGGTACCTCACCAGCCCAATGAAGCCCACAATCATAAGAAATCCCAGGGCAGCCAAAATACCAAACTTTCGAATCGCCGCTCTAAGAAGGAATGGCTTCGAATTATATCTAGGGGATTTTAGGCGAAACAATGGCCAACTCCTTTTCTCCCAAGAGATCCAACTGAAACTTCCTGACCGCCAGGCGAGGAGCAATGATCTGTCGTTTCTGAACGTCGGCGCCTTGAGTGGCCGCAGCAATTGAGTCCGCGGCGACTCTGCCCATATCGGCAGGAGACTGCTGAACGCTCGCCGTGATTTTCGATTCTAAAATTTTTCTTTGGACTTCAAGAATCGCATCGTATCCCACAAGAATTGGGGGCTCTCGAAGATTGTTCGACTCAAAAGCATCAAGGACTCCGAGAATCATGGTGTCACTTCCAGCAAATACACCGTAGCACTTTTGAATCTGCCCAAGATTCTCTAGCGCAATAGATTTAGCCGTTTCAAAGTCCGATAGAGCGTTGAACGTATAAACTTTCATTTTGGGGTGCTCGCGACGGACTACATCCAAGAACCCGCGATTTCGGTCTTGATGTGTTTGGGCTTCGGAGTTTCCTGAAAAATGAACGAGGCAGTTTTCCTCACTCGGCTCCACTCGAAGTTGATTCGACATAAAGGTGCCCGCAAGACTTCCCCCCAATCGATTGTCGGAGCTAATCGTTGTCAGTACATGCGCCTCACCCTTGGTTACAGGAGTATCAACGATAACCACAGGCTTTCCCGATGAGTGAAGCTCTTTTAAGACCTCCTCGAACTTTTCAGAACGGTTCGGCACCAAAACAACGGCATCGAAACTTGCAAGACTGCCTATCAAGAATTTTATCTGCCCTTCCCAGTCGTCTTCGTTTTCCCCATAATGCAAAACAGTCTTAAGGCCATGATGTACAGCTCTCTCCTGAAAGCCGTCCAGGATCGAGTCGTAGAAGGCGTTGCCCTTAGCCTTCAAGACAACCGCCACACGAATTGACTTGCCCTCTTTTGCCGTAAGACCAGAACTCAATCCCGCTCCAAAAATCAGAATGATGATCGTCAAGACAGAACGCCTCATGCCGCCCTCCCATTCTGAAACTTTACGACGTACATGGCCTCAGGGTTTGGATAGCACTTCGTATCGTAGATTCCGTGGAAAAACGTTTTTACTTCTGCTGTCGGGAAAAGACTGACGAGCTTTTCCCTTAACTCATGAAGCTCATAGTATCGGCCCGGCACTGGCATGGAAAGCTCACGACTTGCGATGTGATTGCAAATATAGTCGACGAGAGCAATAAACTCAGCCTGCTCGGAGAGGTTTAGTCGGAGAAAATCCGCCTCCAAAGGGCGGGCCGTGAAGGCGGGGCTCTTTATTCCAAGGTCCGTAGTAGATACCTTCACATCCTCAAATAGAATCAGGCACTGCTTCACACATCGGGCACATTCCTTCAGGAACTCGTCGTGATCAGATTCAACGTGATGAAGAACGTAAAGAAGCGTGCCTGTGTCAAAAGACTTATCTGCAATTGGAAAAGCTTTTCCAATCGACATTTGCTGAAACCCAATTGATGGATTTGCCCTAGCATCCTCATTTCTCCAATCGTGAATATCAGCCACCGATATTTTGAGACTGGGCCGCATCTTGAGTAGCTCTAAAGAAAAAGTTCCAGGCCCCCCTCCAATATCCAGCAAACTTGTCCCTGTGACGTGCGCTGCTGCTGTTGCCGCCGATCCTTTACGCTCAACCTCCCAATTGTACTGATGGTAGAGGTGCCGAACATCTTGGCCCTCCCAATTTGGATAGACTTCTAAGGCGAGACTTCTTGCAGCAATCGGATAGTTTTCGTCAGCTCCCATCAGCTTCTCCATAGTTATCTGCGCAAGCTCATTCGCCTTGGGCGTTTTGAAAGTAGCAAGATCTTCAGCGAGCGTTCGGAGGACTAACTCAGTGATTTTTTTGTTTCTTAGGCCACTCAAAATTAGGGGCGACAGTGTAGGACTGTGAAAACTCATTGGACCTCTCCTTGATCCTCGCAAGCATCCAATGAGCTCTGCAATTCATCAAGAATGTTGTCCAGTCGCTGTAGTCCTTGATCGCATAGACTCTTAGCCTTTTCTCCCTCAGTCGGACTTTGAAGGTAGGCAAAGCCTGCTTCAAGAGCCGCCTTTACATTTCGTAGATCGTGACAAAGAGCTTTGACGTCTACAGATGTACACTCGCTCATAACCTCGCCTCCTTCGTTTTTATCTTTTGCAACCTTTGGCTTATGAGTCCTTGGGTAATCCCAAGGACTCGGGCAGCGGCTCGTTGAGTTCCAGTGCTTTCAAGTACATTCATCATCAGTGAATTATTGATTTCATCTGTTAAGGCAGGAGCCCCCGGAAACTGAGGATCCAGAAAATCAATAGATCGAGTGCGGAGCTCCTCTATCGAAATGGGTGTTACGCCTTTAGGACGACGGCTCTTTTGAACTCGAAGCTCCCGAATTCTCGCCCAATTCGTAAGGACCGGCCTGCCTCGAGAATCGCGAGGAGCGTGAACAAGAAGGCGAGAGAGAAACTGTTCAATACCCCGGATATTTCCTCTGGGCGGATTCTCCACAAGGTAAGCAATCAGATCTTCTGGAAGATCTCGATAGGCAACAAACCTACTATTGTCTTCGCAGCATTTCTTAAGAACAGCCTTGATGATTTCTGGCATGTCATCTTTTCGATCCACTAGGTTCGGAATCGTCACGACGAAGGTTGAAATTCTCATATAAAGATCTTCTCGAAATGTCCCATCAGCGACCATTCTCTCAAGATTTCGATTTGTCGCGCATACCAGTTTGAAAATTGATTTACGCTCGGTCGTTCCACCAATCCTTATGAACTTTCCTTCTTCAATAATTTTCAAAAGTTTCGATTGCAGATCGAGCGAGGCTTCACCAATCTCATCGAGGAATAAGGTGCCGCCATTTGCCAGCTCTATGTACCCTGCTCTTGCACTTTTTGCGTCGGTGAAAGCGCCTCGTTCGTAACCATACAACTCACTCTCAATTAAATTAGAAGGAAGGGCGCCCATATTGAGAGCGAAGAAAGGCTGGTCCTTCTCCTTAAAGAGACTTTCGCGATGTTGATGGATCCACTTGGCGGCCGTTGTTTTGCCTGTTCCCGTTTCCCCATTCAGGAGCACCGGCCTGCTAGTTTCAGCGACGGCAGCGAGTGACGATCTCAACTTCTTCACTGCCTGAGAATTCCCAGGAAACTCGATATGTGACCTTGATCTCTGCTCACCCCTATCGATGCGGATCTGTTTATTTTTTAACATAGAGTGTTCGCAAGCTCGCTTGATTTGTTCTGCCAAATAATCTTGGGGAGTATCCTTAGGCACATATCCAAATGCACCGAGGCGCATTGCTTCAACACAATCAGAGAAACTCTTCATGCCTGTAACGATCAGAATTTGAAGCTCAGGTTGAGCCTCTAGAAACTCGGGGATGAAACTGATTCCATCGACAGGCATTCCTCCCGAATCTCGACCAAGATGTTTATCTAGAAGCATGACTTGCACACAGTCGGTAGACAAAATCGCGAGAGCCTCTTCTATAGTAGACGCTACAAGAACATTTGCATCGAGGCCTGGCATGTTCGAACAAGACAGACTGAGAGCATCTCGTGTCATGGCGTCATCATCGACAATGAGAACGCTCAGGCGCTTACCCCGGCAATCGCTGGGGCGCGAACTCTCAACAACGTCATTACGGCAGGCAGCTTCCATCCGCCCGGCTTCTAGACCGATACGGAGCGCTCTGCAAGCGGGTTTGATTAGTATCGTGATACTAATCGATTAGATCTCTAATCAAAAGACGGCGCCGGTTCATTAGGCCTTAGACAGGGAAAGCATGGCCCAAATTGATGAAAACTAAAGAACTGTCTCGTAACCAATTGAATATTCAAGTGAATTTTTCGTCGCACCCGACCTAGCCACCAAACGAATTTAGCGGTAATATGGCAGATATATAGCAGAACAACAGCAGATATAAGCATTGACGAGGTTCCCAGCTTCAATTAAAAGGTGAATCAATGAATGAGTTAGTTTCAAATGTCGCAGCTGATCGGTTGGACTTGTTTAAGGACGGTCGACCGCAGTATGCAAAAATAAAAGAAGTGGTCGACCTTACAGATAAGGATTTCGCTTCGGCTACTCGCTTTCCTGTTGCTTCCTTGAAAAGTGGGGGCTCTAAGTTGCCAAGGGACTTCATACGGATTCTTTTGGATCTTGGAAACGCAATCAATCTGGTTGCAGAAGCCTTTAACGGAGATATGAAAAAAGTGAACCTGTGGTTTCAGTTAAGAAACCCACAACTTGGCAATATTTCCCCTCGAGACATGATTCGCCACGGGCGCTTCAAGAAACTGATTCAGCATATTTATAATATGCGTGAAGGTTACCACGAGTAATCTGTGGCGAAATCGAAACGTCACAAGAAAAAGAAGAAAGGTAAAAAAGCCCACCGTCGCTCGGTTCATACTGGCGGTTTATATCTAGAATACTCAGGGCATTCCCAAATTGCAGCTGATAACCTAGAAAAATTTCGCCGACATCTTGATCTTGAATTGGCGATTCAGCGAGAGAAAATCATTGATTATCTTCAGAGTGCCCTGTCCGACAAGCGTAAGCCGCTCAAGTTTTCGGAATGGGTAAGGATTGTGCCAACTCGCTTTGCTTCGGACCCTCTTTCAACCGTCGGTTCAGTAAAAGGCGTCGGGGGACGATTCAATTTTGGAAAAATTGATGATGCTCAGTTTACGCCGTTCGACTGCCTTTACATCGCTTCCGATAGGAACACGGGACTAAGCGAATATTTACAACGTGACCCCAATGAAGTCGAAAAAGGAATAACTGCAGGCGAGTTAAACCTACTTCCTGAGAACCCTTCCTGTTTTGGCGTTTCCGGCAACCTTCAACACGTTGTTGACCTAACAAATGAGAAGAACCTTTCTGGATTTTTGAATCTGATCAAGAAGTTTAAAATTTCTGACGCCGTAATGCAAATGGCCGACGAGCTCAAGATTCCACGACCGAAAGTGATTACAACCCTTGAAGATCTAATGGGACAGCTTCTTGATCCTAATTTTAAATACTTCTCGAATTTTCTCAACGTACCTTCGAATTCTCAATGGTTCGGTCAAATCTGCCACTCAGCGGGGATCGAAGGAATTCTTTATCCCTCTGTCCGCGCAATTGGACAATGCTTGGCCTTGTTCCCAGACAATTTTTTGGACTGTGATTCTTTTGTTGAGCTAACGGATGCTCCGGCTTCGGTCGTGACTAGAAAATTGGAAGGTCGGACGATCGAACCTAGCCCGATCTAAGTGGGCCTAGCTCAGTTGCCTGGGAGCGGAGCGATCCCCTGACATATTGGCAAAGTAATTTCATTTAAAAAGATCAAATGAAACACTTCTTGTAATCTGCTTGGATCTGGACTGTGCCCCCTAGACTCTGCAAAGAACCCTCCAACCTTGTATTCGCCAGATTCCCGCTCTTCACACGTCCTGTAAGCCTTTTCTATTTCTCTCATTTGTCCCTTGAACACAGCTGAGGGATGAAACGCATAGGATACTCCGCCAATCCTTATCCGCGTGGAACAAAACAAATCTTTCCCACAAAATTCGAAAACAGCATTCGTAGAATGAATCAAGTCCACCCTATTCGGTCCTGCAGCTGCGTGCCCTGAAATGAAGACGAAGCCACCTATAGTTGCGGCCACAAAAACAAACAATTTTCTCATAAACTGCCTCCCTCCTAGAACTAAGCAAATGGGAAAAAGGATGTCTACCTCTTCTTTTCATGGCTCGTGACCCAATTCAAAGGCCGAGCCCGCCGCCACGGAGAGTGTGGTTCTAAGAGACACACTTGCCTGTTATCTCAAATGGCCTCGGTAGCCTGCCCCCGATGTTCGAGGAACGTTTCGATTCCAAGGCCGCAAAGAATGCAGACCCGCAGGTTCCGTGCTAGCATTGTCGGCTGAACGGGCTTTGCCGGGCGCGGCGCGCCCCGAGGCCAATCCATCACTCTGGCATGTAGTTTGCTTTAAGTGAGAGCAAAGGGTGTCAAGCTTGGTATTTGAAGGGTTTAGCTTTCCTGGGCAAATTATGGCGGATAGAGTTCTAAAATTCGGCAGCATAGTAAGACACATCGTTTGTACTGTTGGAGTGCTGACCTCCTTTTCAATATTTTCTTCGAACCTGCTTGCAGATTCCACCATCCGCGATAAGAGGCTGCGGGAGATCGTTGAAATATGCAAAAAATCGATTGCAAAAATAGGGGCTACTGAAACCATAAAGTTCCCCCCACCCCATGAGCACCGAATAGAAAGATCAGCCAGAACCTTAGGCTTCCAACTTTTTTCATACGATCGAAAAACGGGGATTTATGAGATCCCCAGTGAACAAGCTCAGATTGCTCGATTAGATGAAATCGAAAACATTATTAAAAAGGCCTATTTGGTTTCTGGGGACTATGAAGCCCTTTCTGCTGATATGGATTCTATTATTTCGGATTCAAGTACGTTTTCGGAAGCTGTTCGAACTAAAACGCATAGACTGCGATCTTTGTTAGATCAACGATCTATAGCAGACGTTCAATATCATCTGAGTATTCTCGGAGAGAGCCGGTTTAAGCGAGAATCAGAAGACTGGTATTCCCTCAAATGGCTGCCACCGATGGCGGGGCATCCAGCCGTTGCCGACGTTGTCGTTGACGGGTTAATTGCTTATGCAAGAAAACCGTCTCGAACTCCTTTTGGATCTTTTGACATTAGTGATGCATATTTTGAAACTCAGAAAGCACTTTTGCATGCAATTGAACGACGAGGAACACAAAGCCAAGATATTTCAAAACTTCAGTCAGCCTTGGATCGCTTAGAAGGCCAATTTCAAACAATCGTCATCGATCAGAGAGCCGAGGATTTTAAATCGGCTTTAGTACAAGTACGTGCCGTCACGGCAGATCAACGCGCCATTAAAGAAATCAACGGATTAATTTCGATTCTTGAGGGGAGGAAGCCCAGCCGGGTTCTGAGCAACCTTCAAGCTCGAGCGGCCATCTTAGCCATGGAAGGAGAGCTGCCTTCTGTGCAAATGGGTGTCAACGACGAAACACAGGCGCCTAGAATGTTTCTCGATCCGCATATTCAACGAGCTCTTTATGGGGCGGAGAGTTTCGATCCGGCTGTAAACGAAAAAGCTCGAAGGCTTGTTACAATCATGCTGGAGGAGCACCGCTTGATGGCTGAAGGCTATATCAACCCTGCCTCCGCGGGAGATTCTCAGCCAGGAGAGGCAGCAGATGCAGTAGTAGAAGCTTCTCAGCTCATTGAGCGTTACAACAGAATTCTGACTGATATTGAAAATTCGGAAACTGGTCGACAGGAAACTTTAACGCCGCCAAAGAGCGGCAGGTCATGGAAACAGCTTCAGACAGAGAAAGCATTCGCTCTTTTGTTTGAAGGAAATTGGAACGAACTTGAAAAAACCTTAAATCAAATTCAGCAAAGATTGGGAGCTGATTTTAACTTCAATGAGATTCAAGATCAGCGTGGAAATAATCTGCTCCAGGCCGCATCTCTGATGGAAAAAGATCAGATCGCAGATAAATTGCGAAGTAGATTTGGTTCAAGCGCCCTAATTCCCTCAATGCCTGAACTGGGAACTCCTGAGTTTGAAGCTGAAGGAGGAAAAATGCGGGCCATGTTAACCGGGCTTTCAATCGGTGAACCAGCTTCAACCAGAGCATCACCATTGAGAGAACCTGGCAGCTCATCAGCTGGAGGTGAGTCGTTCAAATTTTCAATGGAACATGCGATGTCCGCTTTGGCTTGGGGAGCATGGAGTGACCCGCATCTTCAGAAATATTTGGAACAATTTTCTCAGCTGCCTGGGCGAATAGATCAGGCTAAGGCGCAAGCAAATTTAATTCCGAATTCTCGCTATGACTGGCCGCGCGGATTAATTGTTCATTATGAAATAGGATTTGAAGCTCGTCAGCCTAATCGTGATGAATTAAAAGATTACTTGGATCTTACAAATCTCGGATATAACGGCATGAAGACCATTTATAATATTCTCCAAGAAATGGATCAGGCGGGAGTCTCCCGTCAGGACCGAGTTTCGACTCTTAGAAACTTACTCAACGCCACCATTGATCCCTCGAAGAGTACCTATAATCGAGATTTCTTTGGCGCAGTTGAATCCCATAAAAATTGGGGAATCTATGAGAAAGGATCAGACCGTCTTAACGAATTAAAAGAGGCGCTACTACTCACCGAAGAAAGCGGGCGATGAATATGTACAGAGACCATTGAAAAACAGCTGTTTTTCAACTGGCACGGCCGATCCTCCACATATGGCTCATCTCCTTCGGCATCTTCAGCATTAGTGCTGCCTCTGATCCATTGGCGGCGCAACCACAAACACCGAAAGTGCCGAGTACTTGCGCCGCTCTACTTTCAACAGTTACTGAATTTCTTGAGGGAAGAGAGCAGTCCCCAGCAGCCACCGAATCTACCCCTAAGTCGGACTATGAAAAATTCTTAGCATTCATTGAAGACGCGCCGAATGTTGACCCATCAGGATGGAACAATCGAGAGATAGATACAGCCTATGTCAAATCATCTGATGATTGGTCTCCCGAAAGGTTGGGAACACTTTATCAAGAAGGGGATTCTCGTGCTACCTTACGCCTCAAGCTCGGATGGCAACTTAAGGTCGAAGACAATAAAGCTTTGCTGATTCCACCACCCGATTTTAAGACTTACGTTAAAGCCTTCTATCAGCATGTTTACGAACAGATCGAGGCGGGGGAGCTGAAATGGGGGGATGTGGTCCTCCCGGCATTGATTTTTACCCCGCGCTCTTCGCCAAATCGGTCTATCGTTGCCGCTAGTGCCGTGTTTGTTCGCCCATGGATTGACCCAATGCCTGACCCCAGACTTTTTCAGCTTGCTTCTTTTTCCGACGATATGCCTCACAAAACCTGGGTGGACGCAATCGCCAGTGGTCGCATACCCACAGACTTAAGCTATTCGCTAGAGCATGACACCGGTCACCTTCTAGATCTGCTCCAACCAGCACGAATGAAGGCGACACGTCACTACTATCAGACAGCGCAGAAACTCGATTGGGTAAACGCAAACTCCAGTTTCTCACAATTTATTTTGAACACGACTCAATACCGGGCGGCAAATCGGATTATGGTTGCTGCAGAATTTAATTCTCTTCCACGGCTCTTGGCTGAAAGTGAGATGCGAGAGTTATTTCCTTTCATGCAAGTTCCCAGAGATTCTGATTTGATTGAATTTTCCGAAATGAGAAATCGAATCATAGAAATAACCGCGGATGATTTTGATAATATGTTGAAAAAATGGCTAAAAGGACCTGATGAGATCCTAGTACGCCAGGGTGGCGCCATGCACGATGACTGGAATTTTGAGCGATACTCCGGAACTAGATTGGCCGTAAGGCGAGTCTTTCATTCTGTTGAAAAAGGCGTTTCGCGAGAAACGCTGACAAGGTATTTTTCTTCGGACTATGATTATTACGGTGTGGCAAATGCCGAGAAAGCAGCTCGAGAGGTCCTTCATGTTCTCTACGAAGAGCTGTTATTGATTCAACGCTTGAGATCAAACTTCAACGACACCATACAAAGCTTGCGAAATGATTATCCGTCACATGTCTACCGCCTATTCCTCGAAAACCATGCCCGAGCTATCGATCAGTTGAAGCAGCAATTTGATACGCTTGAAGCCATGTCTCCTGGCGAAAGGGAAGATTTCCTTAGTGAGCTTCTGAGAGAGCGTCTGGCTGAGCTTATGACAGCAATCTACAATGGCAATAAAATCGGCATCACTCCTGAAAGAATTCTCGAAGACATTTCACTTGCCCAATTGCCGCCAGACTCTCCCACAGCTCGATATTATCGATCATGGGTTGCGCCCGGAAGTTTTCTTTATCAGACATTTGTCGAGGACTGACCTCTAGGGCAGCGAAGTTTAGGCTATCCAACCCGAGCATACTACTCTTAGGCTCTTTAAAAAAGAACGGTTCAATATTCGAACCGTTGATTAGAAAAAGAGATTAGATATCTAATATCTAATCAACTTTTCCAAGAACCACTTGTCCCCCTCATTTTCACAAATCGAAACAAATTCAAAATCTTAATTCGATTTTCTCTCGGTGCGCGATGTTGGCATGAAAGCTGCGTAGACCTACATGCCGAAAGGAGCGTATGTGCGAATAAATCAAAAGCAAAAGCGATCTCAAAGCAGGCTCAGAATCAGCGCGACCAGAGCATTTCATTCATGTCCGCACTGCCTGAGTCCAAACATCTTGAAACTGGATGGGGAAGTATTCTGTAACCAATGCGAGTGGGACTCGGTTGCACTTCAGGCCAGCCTTCAAAACCCAATTACTGTCTTTCTACCCACGCAAGGAGCTTTTTTATGAGTGTAGTGAACCTTAAAGACCTAAAACAGGAGTTCTATGACTTCCTCGGCAGTCTGTCTGTCGAAGAAGTCACGGAGAATATTGATCTCATTCGAGAGGTCGAACGATTTGATCGGCTCATGCAAGCCGCAGAAGGAAACTAGAAAGGAAAAAATATCATGTACTACCCGCTGAGTGTGAGTCTTCACGAAATGCTGAGAAAAGTGTCGGATCAGGAACTGCGAAGTAACCCTATCGTCTACTCGAAAGTTTCAAGATTGCAGAAACTGATCCGATTACTCCAACGTCAACCTTCCGAGAAAAGGAGAAAACGATATGCTTAGTCGATTTAGCTTCCTGATGACATTCTCGCTACTGATACCAGCCCTTCTTGCGGCTCAGTCCTTTCGAACAAACATCGAAGAAGCCACTGGAAAACTTACCCTCATCGTTGTGATGGTTTGTGCAGCCAGTGGAGTTTGGGCAGGGATTGAGTTTGCAAAGGGCAATCCAACCGCGCCCAATCGCATTCTAATGTCGGCCATTGGGGCGGTTATTGCGGTTGTGGGTGCACAAATGGTGAAATTTGTGGTGGGAACTTAAGTGAAACTTCCCATCTACCGAAAGCTGGATGAACCCTTTAAACTCATGGGGCTCGAACCCTTCGAACTGGGAGTGGTGGCCGGAGTATTTGTACTTTCCGTCCAGCTCCTAGGCGCCACGCAGTATGGACTGCTCCTTTCTCTTGGTGGAAGTAGTGGTCTCTATCTGGCTCTAATCGTTCTTAGGCTCAAGTTTGAGCCCCATTGCTTTCGAAAATGGCTTCGATTTTCAAACCTTCCAGATGAACTGCATCGAAAAACTTTTTTTTCATAAGAGGAGTAAGGCTTGTCACAAGAGAATAAAAAAACATTGCAGGACTTCTGTCCATTTAAAGAGATAACCGATGACGGACTATTTCTCGATTCGGACGGATCACAGGGCTTTGCCCTTCGTCTTCATGGGATCGATGTTAGCACCTACACGGATTCCGACTGGAACAGCCTTCATGAACGCTGGAGATCCTTTCTCTGGCTGCAACCGAATGAAGAAATTCAGATTGTCTATCGAAAGAACACCAACTTTGAAGAGCTATTTGAAAAAAAGCTCGAAGATCTCCATCTCATTCAGGACCCCCTTCGAAAGAAACTCTATTGGAAGCAGATCGACGAGCTCGTCGCGCTGATTGGACAAAAGGCCAGGGTTTTTTCTTCGTCACTTCTTCTCACCTATCGGCGCTTTGAAGGAACAAAACCTGGATCTAAACCAAACTCAACCGTCACTCTCCAGCAGAAGGAACTCGAAGATCGCCTTCAATCTCTCTGTTTTCAACTGGAAGAAATGGGGATCTCACAGCAAAAGCTTTCAAAGAGAGAAATCCACAAAGAAATCTTCTCAAGCATTCAACACTCAAACTATATTAGCTCTCCA
>REDG01000048.1 GCA_007693605.1 Bradymonadales bacterium | reverse complement strand
AAACGCCGCTCCGCATCTAAAGTTTTCTTCTCCCCAGTTTTTTGGTTTAGGGTCAGAGTTCCTAAAGACTGGGAATAGGTGTTAGCCCCCCTCCTTCGGGGAATCTTTCAGGCTTCGAACAAAGGTGTTGAAGCGAGCCGCTAGCTCATGAAAACCATCATTCTTTCGAAACTTTAAATCGGTATCGGGCAGACGACCAGTTTGAGAACATTCGTCTAAGAGTCTTTGGAGTTTGTAAACGGGCCCTGTCAGTCGATGAACATAGACCAGCATATATACCCACAGCAGGGCGCAGAAAGCAAGGACTGCTCCTCCGTACCAAATCGCAAAGTCTTTTGCTTGTTCGAGTAGGAGCATTTGAGTCAGAAGCCGATCGTGAATCGGCATATCATCTGCTCGCGACGCCACTTCGGCATAATTCAAAAAGTACAAACTCGTAATGACCAAAGCAAAAACCATGAACCAGAACAGAAAGACTGAAGCAATTTGAGTTTGCTCCTTTCCGTGTGTGACCACCTTAAGGCGTCGAAAATAACTTCTCATGATATGAGATTGGCTTTAGAGGGGGGAGTCAGTCAAGAGACGCTCGCTTTTTGTGGTCGAAATAAAAAGCTCGCAGCCAAGCCTTGTTTTGGAGATGATGGAATATTGGGATTGAGAGCTCTGTCGAGAAGAAGCGGGTCTCCAATCCCTTGGTTGGAAGGCCAAAAAAAGAGGGGATAGATTTAAGAGTGGTGAATGAGTTTGAAAAAGTTTGGTGGCTCGAGGAATGAGAGAAGGTCCAAGTAGTCTTTTGATTTTCTTTTTGCGTTCGCTTTTGGGTGAGGTTTGAGTGAAGCGATTGTGGGTTCTGGCCCTTTGCCTTGTGGCCCTTGTGAGCTTTAAGAAGATCTCTGAGATTAGCTCTCAGGAGTTTTGGCCCTCCTTTCGGTGGGCGGCAGGTTTGGAGCGGCAGTGGTCTTTGGTCAAGCAAGGTTTTTCGAGGCCCAAGGCCCCACCTAAGATTCCCCAGATTTTTGAACCAGAATTTCAGAGAACTGCCTATTTCTGGCGGGACGAGGCCTTTCAAAGGCAACTTGTCGATTTTGTTCGAGGCTACCCAGGCCCCGTGCTGCTGCACCTTGACCCTCAGGCAGTTTACGAGAGCCCGATTCTTCATGAGCTTCTCTCGTTGTCAAACCTTCTGAGACCCATTGAGATCAGCAGCAGTCACCCGCCGGCTTCGCTAGAGATCAGGCAACGGTTGCAAGCTCATCCTCTTGTGGAGCCCCCTCAAAAGGCGCCCCGAATCGGCCGCCAGTCGCAGCTTTCTCCGTTCGAGCTCGAGTACTATGGGGCTGCCCCCTTTATTTTTGGAGTGATCAACTATCAGATTGATCGAGCCAGTGCCGCCACACATTTTATAGGAAGCTTTTCCTTGAGTTTTCCCGTCTTCGACTTTGAGTTTCCAGGCATCGTTTTGTCGGCTCTTCAGGCGACAGGGGATTGTGAGGAATGGGCAAGCTCATCTTCTTCTTTTGATTTGCTGCATTGCTCCAAGACCCCGCGCCTAGATCTAAAAGGGAGGAGTTTTATCAATCCCCTGCCTTTGCGTTTCTACCAACAGCCCTTTGAAAAGAAGCATCGTTTTGAAGATCTGCAGAAGTCCGATCAGCTCTTAGTGGTGCATATTGTGGATGCCAGTTCATACTTTGCAAACGCTTTGGGGGACCGCTCTACTTGGGCCGATCTTTTTGTCACGAGCTATTTGAACATCCGCCAGTCAGACAGTCCTCTGTTTCACTGGGCTTCGGTTTTGGTCGAGATTTTGATGCTGGTGGTCTCTGGATTTTTGATTGCACTATTCACAATGAGGCTTCCAAGTCAAATCGGACTCGCCTTGAGTGTTCTGGTTCTTTCATTTTTTTTGGTCGGCGATATGATGCTGTTTGTTTGGGCAAACTATTTTACTCAGCCAATGGAGAGCTTTGGGGCGATCTTTCTTCTGGCAGCTGTCGGTGTAGGGCTTCGTCTGATTCAAGAGAGTGATGAGCGACGAATATTGGAGACTGCCTTTTCTGGCTATGTCAGCGAGAGTCGCCTCAAGCGCTTGATGTCAGGAAGAGAAAAACTTCAGCTTGATGGCCGATTGCGAGAGCTAAGTTATTTGATGGTCGACATCGCAGGATTTAGCCAGCTTTCAAAGAAGTTGTCGGCTCGTGAGGTGTTTGATTTTATGCAAAGATTTTTTGCGATTGTGGATGCGGGAGTTTTTGACTTTGGTGGCACGATCGACAAAAAAACAGGGGATGGACTCCTGGCTTTTTTTGGAGACACAGAAGATAAAGATGAGCCACGGTCTGCTGCTATCGCGGCGATTTCTTCTGCACTTGCGATTCAAGAGAGATTGCAAAGGAGTGGGATGGCCGTGCTGGTGAGAGTGGGTGTAAACTCTGGACCAGCAGTCATTGGCAATGCCGGATCAAGGAGGCATTTTAATTATACGGTGCTCGGAGAGGCGGTTAACTTCACTCAGAGACTAGAGGCGGCTTGCCCTGTCGGACGAGTTCTCGTGGGCGAGCACACAAGACAGCTGGCGGCTGAGAATTTTGATTTCGAGGCAATGGAAATGAGCGTCAAAAATGAAGAGATAAAGCAGACCGCCTATCTCGTTCGCCAGAGGCGATGATGACAATAGCTTTGGGATTTGACTCTTTGATCGTCATAGCCTGAAGTCCGAGATCTTGGTCAGTCTCTCTCACCGGATTCTTTCCTTTCGCTTTGATTTTCGGCGGGGGCGGATCAAAAACCAGCTGGCGGCGACTAGTGCGGCAAAGAGGCTATAGATGATCGCTAGAGACTCTAAGCTAAGATCGACATAGAGAAGGCGTGAGAGCCAGTGGGCCACAAAACTTCCTTCGTAAAATGGATCTTCGGCGCGCTCTCGCAGGGCGGCTTCCCAGTGTGTGAGAGGGCAGAGTTCTCCCATGAGGGCTTGCAGGCTCACAAAAACCACCAGGCACAAATGGGTCATACGAAAGCCAAAGTGCCGCACCCATTGCCAGCCTCGCCACGCTCCCCAGAAAATAATCGGGAGGGGCAAAACCGCAAAGGCGGCAATCAGCATATGTGCGACAAGCACCAGATCTGCGAGAAAGCTCCACGGCATGGATGGGCATGAGCTTATAAAGTCTTACCAGTGAGGGCCAAGAACTTTTTTCTGCTGAGGAGGGCTCAGATTTTTGATTGACAGTTGATTCTGCTGAGGCGGAGAATCGGGTTCGAAACCGAGAGGGGGTTTGGGATGAGTATTTTCTCGATCGTAGGGATCACTACATTTTTTCTACAAGCGCTTGTTTTGGCTCAGTCTGTAGAGGCTTTGAGAGTTGGTGGGGGAGGGGAGCTGTTATCTCCTCAGCTTTTGACTTTGGAATCAGCGGCCAATGTCTCCCATGATCAAAGCGGTGGTATTTCGAACGAAGTGCAGTTTGAGAGCAGTCAAGAGTTGACGGAGCAACAGATTATTCCTGGCAGAAGGCCCTGTCCTGCAGAAGCGGTCTTCATCCCTAGAGTGGTGGTTGCGAATCCGGGGAACCCCCCAAAGGGCGGAACTGGTGAAGGTCGAGTTTCTTATATCTATGAGATTGCAAAGTATGAGACCACGAACGATCAGTTTCTTCAGTTCTTGAATGCGGTCGCGCAAGAGTCTGACCCTCACGGTCTTTTCGACCCGAGAATGCAGTCTGAAGTTTATGGAGGGATTGAAAGACTCTACTCAAGTCCTCCCCATTGCTATCGGGCGAAACCCAATATGGGAGATAAACCTGTGGTTTTCGTCAGCTGGTTGAACATTTTGAGGTTCGTCAATTGGCTGAACAATGGACAACCCACAGACCCCTCGCTCATTGAGAGCGGCAGCTATGATTTGAGCATGGGAGAGGCCTTTTATCGGTTTGGAGAGCGCTCGGTTGATGCCGACTGGGTTCTCCCAAATGCTGACGAGTGGGTGAAGGCCGCCTACTACGATCCAACAAAGTCCGGCTCTAGCCCTTACTGGAGTTATGCCACCCAGTCGAACTTTGAGCCTCAGCCGAGCTTCGCGAGTTTATTGGGAAATTTTTTGCAACCCGGTCCGAACAAGGTGAACTTTGCCGCAATGGCCAATTGGAGTGGAACGACGAGTGGCAATGTCGTGAGTGTGGGAAGTACCGGGGCCCAGTCTTACTACGGAGTATACGACATGAATGGCAATGTGATTGATTGGACTGAAGAGCTTAAGTGCATCGGGGGCTTATGCGGAAGGATGGGGCGAGGAGGATACTTCGAATCGCCTACTGAAAACCCACACTTGAATCTCGTCAGCGGTCTGAGTGTGAGTGTTGGACCGGTCTACGAGTTTGGTGCAGCTACCGAGGCCTTTAAACAATTTGGCTTTCGGGTCGCTCGACTACAAAGCTCGAGTGATCTTTCAGGAAGTGGAAGTATCGGAAAGGAAGACTTTGAAGTTCTTTTTCAGAACTTTGGAGCGACGGGTTTCGATGCCTTGGGCATCGACATCAATGGTGACGGGGTGGTTGACGAAAGGGACCTCTTTCGAATGCAAGAGGCCCTTCTTCTTCAGTCTTGGTGATCTCTTAGCAGCAGGCCTTTCTCAAGAAGAAGGGGAAGCCTAGAAAAACATTCTGGGGGCAAGAAAGGCGAAGAAGAAGCCCACGAAATAGAGCGCAACAGAAGCCCAGAACACCCAAGGGGTCCATCGATTTGAAGTAGCACAGTGTTCTCGCAAAGAGGGTTCAGTGGGACAATCGAGGCGGCGCGCACGCCATTTGGCCCAGCCAGCCAGCGCGATGAGAGCGCCAGAAATGCTAAACACGATCTCTTTGTGTTCTGAGAACCAAATGAGTTGGGGAAAGGCTCCAATCAAACCCACCATCGCCGCCCCCGCCCCAAGAGTCACCAAAACTGCGGGAAGGGCGCAACAAACGAGAGTCACCGAGGACCCAAAAAGAGACAGCCAGCTAGACAGATTCGGAGACATCGTCAGGGTCTTCGATGAAGAGCCCTGAGTTTATAGCCAGAGTCTCTTGTGATCTTTGCAATCACTTCTTCAGAAAGGCTCTTTCCTTCCCTTATAAACAGAGTCACCGTCCGTTCGCTTAGGTTCACATCGACTCGGTCAACGGCTTCTTGTTTGTTAAAGCTCGACTCTATTCTTTGTGCACAGAACGCACACACCATGCCGTCAACCTGGATGTCAATAACCTCAGCGCTCACCAGAAACGGGAGGACTAGAAGTCCTAAAAGGGAGATCCATATTTTGTGTTTCATTGTTCAGCCTCCTCCAATTAAAACTCAGTGACAAAATTAAACTGAAACGAGCCGGTCAGGCTGACCCCAATCTCGGCCAGCATATTTCGATAAAAGAATCGAAACAAAGGTGTGACGCTATGGCGCTCCTGAAATCCGGGCTTAAAGACATATTGTAGTATGACCCAGGAGTGGAACTCGTGAAACTCGCCAATATAGGGAGCGAATCCGGCGCGGGCGGTGTAGGAGTGAAAGTTGGGGATCAAGCGAGAAAGATAGCTGTTGTAAGCCAGCATGCCATAAAATCGCTGGTCTTCCATGTCGGCTTGAGCTCCGGCCATTCCCACGAGAGCGTACCTGCCATCGGATCGACCTTGGCCGAGACCCCCCATGGCATAAATATTGGCTTGAAATGAAGGGTGGTTCCAGCGGTGGATCAGCAGATTGGCTTGAGCCAAGCCGGCATAAAGTCTTGGAGCTTTGGTGTCCAGTCGAAGAAACTGAGCCCCCAAAGAGAAGTGTCGAGACGCTGCAAAGTGAGCGTGAAGTTCGTTCATCTCAGGCGAACTCTGAGACATGATTGAGAATGAACCCTTTGCCCCAACCGGTCGGGCTTCTAGGCTTTGATTGAGCAGAAGGCTCGTCACCAACAAGAGCAAGACAAGAGCCGCACGAGTCATAAAGCGCTTCCTCGTCGGTAGAGTTTTAGTAATTCAGCAATTTTTTCCTCTTTGTCACTCTCTGCTCCAGAGTCAAAAGCCTGGACTGCGGGCGTTTGACTGGAGGGGGTAACACTTAGGGATTTGGGGGATCGGC
>REDG01000008.1 GCA_007693605.1 Bradymonadales bacterium | reverse complement strand
GCCGATCCCCCAAATCCCTAAGTGTTACCCCCTCCAGTCAAACGCCCGCAGTCCAAGTTCATCCTCAGGAATTCTCGGAGACTGGTATTGTGATATTTTTATGGTTTCTAGAAAACACTACATCTTTTGTGTTAGCGAGCATGGGCGGCTCCCTCTCTTTAAGAGATCGACCTCAGCAAAGGAGTTCGTTCAAAGATTAAAGATAGAACTTTTGAAGACCTTGGATCTCCTTGGCCTTGGTAGGGCTAAGATCGATCGGGAGGTTCATTTATTGGAGGGATTTAAGTTTGCAAAAACAAACAACCGTTCTGTGCTTGGAGGTCTCAAGCAATTTAAGACAGATCTTCAATCTGTTATTGATTATCAAAGACTAGATCTTGACGATTCACTCGCCATCACTCGCTATCTTCTTGGAATGGGCTCGACGCAGTTGGCAGAGTTTACAGTTGAAGACACTGTTAGAATACTTTTCGAAGGTAGGTTAGGTGTAAAGTCGAATCACAGCCACCTTGGTCATTTGGATAAGCCTTTGGAGATCGGTCTCCAGCAAGGTAAGCTTTCTCAGATGTTCAAAGATGATTTTGACGAAGAGATCCGAGAGCGAGGGCAAGAATATTTTGAGTTGGATCAAAGATAAAAACAAATGAAAGCAAAACTACAGATCGATCTTTTTGAACGCTATCTCTCAATCTGGGTGGCCCTTTGTATTGGGGCAGGAATCGGATTGGGGAGTCTGTTTCCGGGGCTGTTTCAAGCACTCGCAAAGCTTGAGTATGGCTCAGTCAATTTTGTGGTCGCTGTGCTCATTTGGTTCATGGTCTATCCAATGATGGTGTCGGTGGATTTTACGAGTCTCAAGCGAATTCACGAGAGGCCAAAAGGTCTCGTTATTACGCTAACGGTGAACTGGTTGATCAAGCCTTTTACGATGGCGGGTCTTGGGGTTCTCTTTTTCCATTACTTTTTTATCGATCTGATTGATCCGGCCAACGCCAGTCAATATATCGCAGGCTTGATACTGCTTGGAGCAGCGCCTTGCACCGCGATGGTGTTTGTTTGGTCGCAGCTCACGCGGGGAGATGCCACCTATACTTTGGTGCAGGTTGCTCTCAATGATGTCATCATGATTTTTGCTTTTGCGCCTATTGTGGCCTTGCTTCTGGGGCTTACAGACATCGAGGTGCCATGGGCGACCCTCCTTTTGTCGGTTGGGCTTTATGTGCTTATTCCGCTCGTTGCTGGTGTGATCACTCGTGTGAAGCTCAGTCAGTCTTCGAAGACAAGTCTGGAAGCCGTGCAGACGCTTGCTCGCTTTAATGCTCGAATCAAGCCCATTTCGGTTCTGGGGTTGTTGGGCACAGTGGTTTTGCTGTTTGGATTTCAAGGGCAGATCATCCTGGATCAGCCCCTGCTGATTGCGCTGATCGCAGTTCCCTTGTTGATACAATCTTATGGAATTTTTGCGATTGCTTACCTGGCGGCAAGAGCTTGGCGAGTTCCCTTCAATGTCGCCGCCCCCTGCGCTTTGATTGGCACTTCCAATTTTTTGAATTAGCCGTTGCCGTAGCCATTGGGCTGTTTGGACTAAACTCGGGCGCCGCGCTTGTGACCGTGGTTGGAGTCTTGGTAGAAGTTCCCGTCATGTTGTCTTTGGTCGCTTTTGCAAACCGGACTCAGGGCTGGTTTCCTAAGTCAGTGCCTGCACATGAGTCGGTTGATTCTAGTGAAGTCAGATAGGAATCGATCACGATCGATCGCCAAATTTGAGGGGGCCACACTGTTAAGTGGGGCGCATAGCACGCTCAGCTGCGACTGCAAAGTCCCCCCGGGGGCCTACCGTCTCGGTTCACAAGCCCGGAGACGGTTTATGCTGGAGTGCGACCGCCTGGCAACAAAGAGCGAACTAAATCCTTCAGCCCGACAAAGTGAAGCTCGATACTTCCAATCTTCCTTTTATAGGCGCGAGTAGTATCCGACGAAACCATATAGTTTTTTCCTGTGGGATAGAGTCCGCGAAAGGACCGAAGATTCGCAATATCGCAGTCTTTCGCTGTCCATTTGAATTCTAACGAAAGTATGAGGGATTAGGCGGGTGTCTGCTGGGGCCACACCGGTATGAAAAACTTACAAAGGCCCTTCGTCGATATTGAGCTCTTTTGGGAAGGGCCCCGAGGGGGCGGTTTTGAAATCCTCCAAGATTTCAGTAGGTAAAAATCACTTGCTTTTGGCATAGCATTTGCAGCGCCCCTATGCTACCGAATGCTTGCCTTCAGGAGTATGAGAGCTTGAAGGGCGTCGGCCTTGACTTTTTGAGTCGCCGATTGAGGTTTAAAGAATGAGGCCTAGTGGCTGATAGAAGGAAGAAGATAAGATGTCGAAGATTGTTTTAAAGAGTTTGCGTCAGTTGAGTTATCAGGGATTTTTCTTGGGGGCCGGTTTCTTGCTGGCTTCTTCAGCATCCGCCACGCCCTTGGGCTCCGTTCGAACCGTTGGGAATGTCAGCCCGTCGGCCGAGTTGAAGGTTGTGAACAGAATGGAGCTGCCGAAGGTAGGGATAAATGAATTGTCTAAGTTTTTTGAAGATGCGACTCGAATTGCAGGCGACTTTAATGGCGATGGCGTGGTGGATCGACGGGACTTGGAGTTCTTGTTTCAAAACTTCAGCGATGAAGAACCGCGTAGACTGAATGAGTTGCATTTGGAAGTCGTGGACAATTTAGGCAGAACGGCCGACAGCCGACATCAAACAAGAGAGGCGATTCTTCAAACCCTCTTCGTCTATGGTTTGACCCCCGAGTATCACAGCCCAGAAGACCTACGGATATTCGTTTGTGTTGAGCGGCAAGACTTGGTGAAAAACTTTTTGACCCATATCCAGGAACAGAGAAGTGCGGGGGTTGACCAGCAAGTCGTCCAAAACATTTGGAATATGCTGAAAGTGGTGCCTTGCCCGACTTGTATTGGCCCTCAGAATGCAAGGGCTCTTGTGGTGGAAGATGGCTACTCAAGAAGTTTTGACGAAGAGGGGAATCCGACGGTATCAGAAGTGTGTCTTACTCATTTGGGTCAGTATGACCCAGATACAGGGGTCTATTTGAGCAACAACTTTAGCTCAGAGATCGACGCTTTTTATCTCGATGGAAAGTATACAGAGATTCGTTCGTTTGAGACTCTCAGCAGTCCCGTAGAACTAACGGCCCCCTTCTTGCTGCCTTACAAGAGCGCGGACAATGAGTTTTTGTTGGACTTCTTCGATGATGACTTGTTTGCCGCTGAGTTTCCGAACCTTGCAAAAACGAATCGGAGTTTATGGGCAGCTCAGGTGACAATGTACCATCACATTACTCGATATCGGAGAGAATTCTTTAATAACTCCTTTATTGATTCTCTTGTACTACCCTCAGACATTAAGACTAATCTGAAGTACCGACAGTTTCGTCCAGACTTTTTAAATGGTAGTGGAGGCCCCATGGTTGCTGCCAAGCCGATTTCTGGACCCTTTTCAGGAATCATTGGAACAGCTCAGGGATCCCAAAGCCCTGAGAACAATACACTGGCTCTGCTTCATCGAGATCTGGGGGGAACCCCCATAAACAACCGGAGTATGTTCGGTACGGCTTATGATCCGACCATGATTGTAGGGGAGTATGCCGGGCTTAAATTGTTCTGGATGCTTGGTGCTCCTCAGCTACCCATATGGTTGAGTGGGTGTGCTGGTCAGGATTGGAGGAACAGAGTGACTGGATGTATGGAGGATGCGACGAATTTGGTGGTCGCGGCCTGGTATACGGGCGAGTCTGAGATTTACAAAGATCGCTATTACAACATTCGGCACTGGTGCAATGAGATCAATGGAAATAACTGCGAGCTCACATCCCCCTCAGTGGCTTGTGACTTTGAGAACACTGGCGAGGGGATGCCATGTGATCGGGGTGTGAATGTCGACAATGTTTTTATGTTTCAAGAGCTTCAGCAGAAGTATCCTCCGAACACTCCTGATGAGCAGTGGCTTGAGTCGCGTTTTATGACCGCCTCTCCTGGCTTGTTCACTTACCCCTTCACGACAGGTAATGTTGGAGGCTGGGGAGGAGTTTATCCTCAGGGACAGGAAAGAACCTCTCTTTTCTTTGCTGGCCTGTTTTATGATATTGCCGTCGAAGTGGGAATTGGCTGGAAAGACGCCTCTCGCCTGTGGTTTCAAAAGATTCATCGGATTACTAATCCGAATATTAATATGAGACAGTATGGACAGACGATATTGGACGCCGCCAATGATCTTTGGCCTGAGGCCGACTTTCCTATCTTGCACGAAGCGATCTATCAGGCCATTGTATCGAGAGGCATCCCCCTCGATGGTGTTCAGTATTTTTGGGAGAATCTCCCCCCAAGTATCGGTGAAGCGGTTAACTTTCCTGGGGAGCCCTATCCGAATACACTGAACAATATGTTTGGGCTCCAGATTCCGCCCTTTGAGTTGGCTCGACGCTTTGGCACCCAGCACCCCAGGTCCCAGTATCTTTCTTCTGGTGGAGCTCCGGTTCAGGCTCATGTTCCTGGCGGGGGGAGCTTAAGACTCTCGACCTATCAAGAGGAGCCTGGAGATTATGAATACATGGCCTATACCTTCTATAAGCACTCAAAGCTTGGGCCTGCCGATGATGTGGTGTTTTCGGATGGGACCTTTAATCTGAGCGTGCCCAACACTTCCCCAGAATTTGTTTCCTACAATGGAGATGGCAGTTTTTATGTTCCATTTGTAGGGCGCAAAATGAGCAATGTGACGATGCTGGTTCCCATGAACGCGCAGAATTCGCGCAAGATTAACCATGCAGAGCGCTTTCGGCATTGTTATACAGAAGAGCAGTGTTCTGTTTTCCAAGATGCTAGCCCTTTTGGATTCAGAGTGATTCAGGCTATGAAAAACGGCTTTTCTTTCACCTCCAGTAAGCTGGGCGGAAGGCTCTATCGCTTGACGATCGAAGACCCCTCTTTGTTGATGACAGGCTCACGGAGCGGTGCTGCCGACTATGATTGGCAGGTTCTTGACAAGCAAGGAAATAGCCTCCCCATCTTTGTCGAAACACAGACTGTCGGGGGGAATCAGATCCTCGGCTACTCGATTCGAGTCAGTCTGCCGGTGAATGAGGCCATTGAAGTCTCCGTGACTCGAAATCGGGCCGGCTATGATCCCGATACCCTGACGAAAGTAGAGCGAGCGAATGACCTTGATCGAGATACAGGAAATGGAGTTGGTCGGGCTCTTGTAAGAAACTGCATCGAGAACCAAGCTCCCGACGGGCAATGTTTGTAAGCGCGATCGCCCTCAATGAGCTGATTGGTTTTGAGTTAGAAATCGCCGTCGGACGCTTTGTTCACCGCTGAGCCTACGCGGCATTTGGGCTCTTCATTCGTCACGCCTGAGTAAATGTCTGAGCCGGCACTGACCTCTTCCCCTTGATCGCAAAGCAAGAAGAGGGCTCCGGTATCCGTCACAAAAAGGGCATCTAGGCGTCCACCCCCGACATTTCGTTCGGCGCCAATGATAAACTTGCCCACATGGCTATTCAGCCCAAAGTCATTGACAGCGGGTTGCAGGTGTTCATATCCACTCAGTGAAGCGAGATCCGAGACTCCCTCTAAGTCGTCTGAAAGACAACTTTCGGTGGTTCTTCCCAAAATGAGATTATAACGAGCCCCCGGAAATCGTAGGCCGAGCGTGGGGATCGGGCTGTTTTTCACTTCAAAAAATTCGGTATAGCTAAAGTTGTTACAGAGCTGCCGGCCCCTCGCACTTAGATTGAATTGATCAGAAGAAAGATGGGAGCCTCTGGCCGCCCATATCAGCGGTATTTCTTGTTGGGCGCGAAGGGTTTGCATCAACATACCAACAGCCTCCGATCGACGGGCGTCGGTGAGATACTTGGAGTAGGCCGGATAGGCCAATGCTGCCATTCCGGTGACGATGGCGACCCCAATCAACAACTCAAGCAATGTGAAGGCGTCTCTTTTGGTTTTTCGCGTACGATAGAGCATTGAGCGGACTCTCCCTTGATTCTATTGTACGGGCCTAAGCCGCCAACCGCCTAGATTCGCAAAAAGAAGCTGGAAACTTCAGCTACGCAAATTTTTCAAATGGCTCAAATCATTCTTGTTTTTAGGCGAACCTTCGCGGGGGAGTCGGCCTTGGCCCCGAAGTTCGTAAGGAATTGAGCTGAGTCACTCTGCGTTTTGACCCCACCCCAAAAACTAGGAAGCTCCCGGGCTTAGATGTCTTGCGTTACGAC
>REDG01000051.1 GCA_007693605.1 Bradymonadales bacterium | reverse complement strand
CTCTCAATCAATGGATAAGACAGCCCGCTATATCCTTTACCCAAACTGATCAGCCTCAAAAGAATCATGCGCCGAACCACTCGCGCTGAAAGTGGCTCGCCAATTCCACAAGCGTGCGATCGAATCAAATTCGTCTGAAGCTCCGCCAATTCACTTTCTGAGATCCGGACCTGAGCCAAACGACCAAAGCCGGTGTTGATTCCGTACAACGAGGATTCTGACTTGGCCATTTCTAGAACACATTGGCGCGCCTTCTTCAGCCGGGTCTGGGCTTGGGTTGTCAACTTCACGGACTTTTTTGAATCGACAAGGTTCTCAAGGTCATTCAGACGAAATTTTGATTGAGGGTCGAGAAGCATAGCCCTAAGCTACGACCAGACAGAAAGGCATGACAAACGAAATGAAGGTCTATTCGAATATTTTGGAATGTGTGGGAGAAACTCCCATTGTGCGGCTCAACCAGGTGACCAAGGCGCTGCCCACGCCGATTTACGCAAAGGTCGAGTTTTTCAATCCTGGCTCATCGATCAAAGACCGAATTGCTCTAAAACTCGTCGAAGAGGCCGAAAAACGCGGAGAACTGAAGCCCGGAGGAGTGATTGTCGAAGCCACTTCAGGAAATACTGGAATGGGCCTAGCAATTGTCGCTGCCGTGAAGGGCTATCAGGCCATTTTCACCATGCCAGATAAGATGTCCCAAGAGAAGATCTCGGCCCTACGAGCCTTTGGGGCCAAAGTGGTGATCACGCCGACCAATGTCGAACCTGAAGACCCTCGCAGCTACTATTCCGTGGCCAAAAGAATCGCCTCGGAAACACCCAACGCCTTTTACGCGAACCAATACCACAACCCAGACAACCCCCTAACCCATTACGAAAGCACAGGGCCCGAGATCTGGAGGCAGACCGACGGTAAGATTAGTTGCCTGATTGCAGGCTTGGGCACAGGTGGCACCATCTCGGGCATTGCTCGTTTTTTAAAGGAGAAAAATCCCAAGATCTGGGTCGTGGGCGTTGACCCCATCGGATCCGTCTATGCCGATCTGAAAAGAACCGGAAACTTAGGAACGGCCCATCCCTATCTGGTAGAAGGGGTTGGCGAAGATTTTTTACCTTCCACCATCGATCTCAATCTTGTGGATGAGATCATTCAGGTGACCGACGAAGAGTCTTTTGTCATGACCCGTCGATTGGCCCGAGAAGAAGGTCTCTTTGTGGGGGGCTCCTGTGGTTTTGCCGTGCAAGGGGCCATCAAGTGGGCAGAGAAGCAGCCGTCGAAAGATCAGTTCCCGCTCGTCATTCTGCCCGACTCTGGTTCCCGCTATCTTTCAAAGGTCTTTAACGACGACTGGCTAAAAGAGAAGGGCTTTGACCTTTCAGAACAGTCTCGAGTGGCAGCAGCAGGAGAACAGAGATGACAGATTCTGAGTTCGAGTTTGCGACAAGAGCGATTCATGCGGGGCAGGCTCCGGACCCCAGTACGGGCGCCATCATGACACCTGTTTTTCAGAGCTCTACCTTTGTGCAGGAGAGTCCGGGCAAACACAAAGGATACGAATACGCTCGAACCCAAAACCCGACCCGAAAGGCTTTGGAGGAGAATTTGGCGAGCTTAGAGGCCGCCAGCGCAGGTATCTGTTTTTCGTCAGGCTGCGCCGCTGCAAACGCCATGATGATGAGCTTTGGGCCCGGCGATCACTTCATTGTGGCGGACGATGTCTATGGAGGAACTTTTCGAATTTTTGACAAGGTGATGCGACGATTTGGTCAGGAGTTTGACTATGCGGACCTTCGGAAAATCTCAGAACTCGATCGACTGAGAAAACAGAATACGAAAATGATTTGGCTAGAGAGCCCGACCAATCCGCTTCTGAAGATTTTCGATATCAAACGAATTAGTCAATGGGCAAAGGAACATGGAATTTTAGTTCTGGTGGATAACACCTTTATGTCTCCTGCCCTACAAAATCCCCTCTTACTTGGAGCTGATTTTGTTCTTCATTCCACCACGAAATATATTGGAGGACATTCAGATGTCGTCGGTGGCTTTATTGGCACGAACCTGCCCGACTGGGCTGAAAAGCTTCGCTTTCTTCAGAACACATTGGGCGGAGTGCCCGCTCCCTGGGATTGCTTTCTTTGTCTTCGGGGCAGTAAAACTCTCGCGTTGAGAATGGCCCAGCACTCGAAGAATGCTCTTGAGATTGCCAAAAGATTGGAGCGACATCCGAAGGTTGAAAGAGTCATGTACCCGGGCTTAGAGTCTCACCCAGATTTTCAGGTGGCGAGTCAACAGATGAAAGATTTTGGGGGAATGTTGAGTTTTGTTTTGAAGTCGAATCTGCAAGGCGCCACCAGCTTTCTGGAGAGTACCAAGATCTTTTCGTTGGCTGAAAGTCTTGGCGGCGTTGAGAGTTTAATCGAACACCCCGCAATTATGACTCATGCCAGTATCCCGCGAGAGATGCGCGAGAAAATTGGAGTCAGTGATTCTTTGATCAGACTTTCCGTCGGAATTGAAGCCTTAGAGGACCTTTGGAAAGATCTCGATCAAGCCTTTGAGAAGGTGAAATGAGAGAATGGAAGCTCGCGACTTCAGTGGCCGAAAAGGCCGGCCATTGTTTGAGGGCTCTTTTTGAAAAGGAAGTTCGCTTTAAACTAAAAGCGAGGCGAAATTTTGTCACCGAAGCGGATGAGAAGGCTCAGAACTTAATCGTTCGAGCGATTCAGCGGGAGTTTCCGGGCGATTCGATTTTGGCGGAGGAAGGGCCATTCTCGCGAACAGCAGAGGCTCCTCGCCGTTGGATTATCGACCCTCTCGACGGAACCACTAATTTTAAAATGGGTTATCCTCATTTTTGTGTTTCGATCGCCTTCGAAGAAAACAACCAACTTCAAGTCGGTGTGATCTATGACCCCCTTCGAAAAGAGCTCTTTTCGGCCAAAAGAGGCGACAGAGCTTTTTGCAATCGAAAACCCCTAAGACTGAGATCCGATTCGCTTTCGAAGGCCTTACTGGGAACGGGATTTCCCTACGATCTGAAGAATAAGGGGGTCGATCATTTGGGACAGTTTCTTGATTTTTTTGATCGGTCTTTGGGCATTCGAAGGAGTGGCTCAGCCGCACTGGATTTGGCCTTCGTGGCCGCGGGCCGTTTGAGTGGTTTTTGGCAGTTTGGTTTAGAAAAATGGGATGTGGCAGCTGCCGCCCTCTTGATACGACAAGCCGGAGGCCAGGTTCTATCTCTGGATTCTCCTAGCTCCAAAGAACGGGCTGAGATCCCAATCAATCTCGTCGCCGGATCCCCAAAGCTCGCAAGAAGCCTACGCAATAGAATCAGAAAGTTTTCAGAACAAGGCGGGAAAGGAACGCTACAGCCACCCGCAAGCATCGTCGACCGGAGGTCGACCTGAGAGCGGGGGCAGATGGGCCTTTAGGGCTTTTTGGTTTGAGTCACTTCTTCAAACTGACTCAAAATTTCATCCAGCTCGTGGGTTTCCTGTCGGAGATAGACTTTTTGAAGGGCAAGGCCTTGTTCGACGACGGCGAGCTCAACGGCACGATGACTGACCAGGAGTTCGCCAAGCCGGAAATTCCTGGCGACTGCCCGATAGGCCTGCTGAAGCCTCAAAAGAAAGTTCAGCTGATAACTTCGAAGCTGGCCCCTTCGGACGAGGAGATCCCCCAAACGACTGGAATTTGAGAGAGACTGGCTGTGAGTATGACCCCTTTGACTCATATTACCCCCTGATGCCCTGCAAAATGTAGGCAGTCTGCAATTTTTGCATATTCCGTGCCAAGTCTGTGGCCCCCAGGAAGCCCAAAATCCCCTGTTCTGGGCCTTAGATGCGACTTTCTCGCCCCAGGGAGCCCCCTCCTTGGGCCAGCCGAGCCGTACTGGCCCCCAAGAAGCCTGCTCAAGCCCAATCGCTCCGAACGGCTCTTTATGGGATGAGATTGTCGCCAAACTCTTGATTGGGGAGTGATACGGAAGGCCCATAGCGCAAAGTCATTCACCGAAATAGGGTTTCGGGAAAAACGAGACAGAAAAGAGGATTGCCACAGGGCCCCTAGATCGACTTGCCTATGAGTCTATGCTGAGTTCTTCCGTCTTGTTTTGGTTTGCCCTGCTCCTTTTGATTGTGGCCGCTCGGATCGTCTATTGGCTTGAACCCTTTGGGATCTCAGTGGATGAGCATGTTTATTTGGCGGTGGCGGAGGCTTGGAGTCACTACGGTAGCTTGTATCTCGATGCCGTCGACAGAAAGCCACCACTGTTCTTGGCTATTTACCGAGTGATCGGAGAGCTCTTTGGTTTTTTCAATGTCCACGCCATCCATTTGAGCTTCATTCTTTTCGTCTTTCTGCTATGTATGCTGGGCGAAAAAATCTCTCAACAGCTTTCCGTGCCGCCCCCGAAGGGAGTGACCGCAATCTTGATTGCTCTCTACAGCTCCTCCTTCTCGCGTGAATTCACTAGTGCCAATACAGAAATCCCCATGGTCTTGGCGCTTTTTTTGAGCTTTTTGTTTTTGCTCAAGGCAATCAACTCTCCGAAGCAGTTTCATCGCTACATTTTTGTTAGTGCCGTAGTGGCCGCTCTCGCTACACTGATAAAACAGAATGCTTTTCTCCCCTATGCCCTGGCCATTCTCAGCTTTCCTCTGATCCCCAGTCTGCGAGCCAAAAGTCTCCGCGCTTTCTTCGTCGTAGGTCTTGGGGTTGGGCTTGTGTACTCGGCTACAGTTCTTGTCTTTTGGTCGAGCGGAACCTTGGGGGAGTTTCTGCAGTGGACGCTTTGGGACAACTTGGGCTACATGACCCATCACACGGTGATCGAGCAAAGCCGCCCCTGGATCTCTCCATTCTTGATCTGTATTGCCCTCTGGCCTGCACTCTCGATTGGAATCGGCTATCAGCTGATTACCCAAAAGATGTCGCCAGGCTTTGCGATCTTGTTGGCTGGCTCACTGGGGGCGATCCTCTTCATCGTTGTAAGTGGTCGCCTCTACAGTCATTACTTTGTGCCCGCGGCATTCTTTCTATCCCTGACGAGTGCCTTTGGGGTGTTTACTCTTTCGAAAGCAAGATGGGGCAAGGCCTTTGGCGTTCTTGTGGTTCTGCCTTTCTTCATTTTTTTTATGATCACCACCTTCAGAGATGCGATTTTTCCCGTTTTCAATCCGGGGGGCAAAATTCACTCTTTTGACTTGAGGGTTCAAGAGAAGATTCGAGAAGCCTCCCGTTACATCAAGGAAACAACAAGTCAGGACGATAGAATCGTCGTTTGGGGAATGGCTGCCCAAATCTACACTCAAAGCCAAAGGGGCTCTGCCACGCGATTCATTCTTGCTGACTATGTATCCGGTCGGCTGCCAGGCCACTCTACAGGAGAGCGACTTCCAAACCCTGACCACCTGAGGATTTATCTGGAAGATATGAAGCGGAATCAGCCCGTGATCTTTGTGGACACCCACCCTGCCGCCATTAACGATTATGAGCACTTTCCTCTTAATGATTATCCCGAGCTGTTTTCATTTGTTGAGGAGCACTTTGACTTTGAGGGCTTTTTTGGGAAGATTGGAATTTGGCGAAAAAAGGGATTTGATAAAAAAGGATAAGACTTGTATGGCAATACTCCCCTCTAGTATAGCGGCTCAAAAGAAACTTTTTTCCATTGTCATCCCTTGCTTCAATGAGCAGGAAGTCATTGGTGAAACGCTCAAGCGATTGATTGAACTCACAGAAGCCATTCCACAGTATGAGACAGAGCTGATTTTTGTGGACGATGGCAGCCGTGATCAAACAGCGGAAATCTTGATTCGTGCCGCCAAAGAAGACTCTCGAGTTAAAGTGATCAGCTTCGCCCGAAACTTTGGACATCAACTCGCGGTGACTGCTGGAGTCGACGCTTCTTCAGGTGACGCGGTGGTCTTAATCGATGCCGATTTGCAAGACCCTCCCCAGGTCATCCTAGAGATGATTGATAAATGGGAGGAGGGCAATGATGTTGTGTACGCAACCCGCATCGAAAGAGAGGGAGAGTCTGCGTTTAAAAAGGGAGCGGCCCGATGGTTTTATCGTCTGTTGAATAGGCTTTCAGATGTGCCCATTCCGCTTGATACCGGAGACTTTAGACTCATGAGTCGACCTGTGATTGACAATTTGAAGCAAATGCCAGAAAGAGATCGTTTCATTAGGGGAATGGTGAGCTGGGTAGGCTTTAAGCAAGTGTCACTACCCTACCGACGAGCCCCTCGCTTTGCTGGAACAAGCAAATACCCCTTAATCAAAATGATTCGCTTTGCAGCGGATGGAATACTCTCATTTTCTACCAAGCCCTTGCAGCTCTCCATTGTGTTGGGCCTTATTGCCGCCTGTCTGGCAATGATCGGCATCGTCCTTGTCTTGGCACAACGACTGATGACAAACAACTGGGTCGAGGGCTGGTCGGCTCTCATGATTGCCGTTCTTTTTATCGGCGGGGTCCAACTTCTCTCAGTTGGAATACTGGGAGAGTATGTGGGTCGAATCTACAATGAAGTCAAGAGACGACCTCTCTACATCATTGAGAGTAAAGTGGGCTTTCGAGAAGAAGCCCCTCCCTCCACATGAACGGAATCTCAAAATATATTCGTCTGAGTATCGGGATTGCTCTGGGCATTTTTTTTGTCTGGATGATTGCTAGAAAAACGAGTTGGCAAGATTTTTTACGTTCGTTTCAGGACATCCATCTGGGCTGGATCTTTCTTGGACTTCTGTTTCTTTCGGGAGGATATTGTCTGAGAATTTTTCGATGGGCTCGGATTCTACAACCAAAGGCTGGACTGCATTACTTCCGCCAAGCCGGTGGCCCCTTGTTGGCTGGATTTGCTCTAAACAATGTTTTGCCATTCAGGTTGGGAGATGTGGCGAGAGCGTTTCTGTTCAATAGACAGTTGCAAGTAACTTCAGGAACCAGCATCGCCAGCTTGTTTTTAGAAAGAGTCTTTGATCTCATGACTCTCTTGATGTTCTTGAGCGCTGCGATGTATTTTTTTGAAGATGCACTCCCCCATTGGTCTGGTCTTGCTTTAACGCTCTGCCTTTGCGGGAGCGCAGGACTCCTGCTATTGACGCTTTGGCCGAGAAGATTTGAAAAGTATTGCTTGTGGATCGCAGGCTTTCTATTTCAGTTTTCTGCCAGGTGGGCGGAAAGAGTTAGAAAAGAAGTGAAAGCCGGTTTTGTTTGCCTGAACGCAGCCTCTGAAAAGTCTCAGGTTCTCAAACTCTTGGGCTTGTCTTTGTTGGTATGGCTTTTCGAGGGTCTTTTCTTTGTTTCGTTGGCGTTCTCACTCCCCGCTTTGAGCTCCCCTATTGGAGCCTGGCTGGCTCTCCCGCTAGGAACCCTCGCTACCCTGATCCCAAGCACACCGGGTTATATTGGGACCTTCGATTTCTTTGTCATTCAGGCTATGGTTTGGACCCACAACTCCCAAGCGGCATCGACCGCCTTTTCACTTCTCACCCACCTCTTGATCTGGCTACTTCCGACCCTCGCGGGAGCTTTGTATTTATTGAATCGACCCCTTGGCTTTTCTTTGAGAAAGTTAGGTCATGAAGCGCCAACATGATTTTGTGATTGTAGGGGGTGGTTTTACCGGCCTTTCTGCCGCTTACGATCTCAGCCGCAAAGGCTTTTCGGTTGTTGTACTTGAAGCTGATTCAGGGGTGGGAGGGCTGGCCTCGGCTTTCCAAGTAAAGGGGGAGAGGCTCGACAAATTCTATCATCACTGGTTTACGAATGACGAAGCGGTGATGAAGCTCGTGACAGAACTGGATCTGCTCGATCAAGTGGAGATTCATCCCACTCGAACTGGGGTCTACTACGCCAATAATTTCTTTAGACTTTCTACACCAATGGATCTCTTGAATTTTAGGCCTTTGAGTTTTTTCAATCGGATCAGGCTAGGCCTCTTGGCCGTTCGCGCTCGTCGCATTAAGAATTGGCAACCCCTAGAAGCTTTGAGCGCAGAAGAGTGGCTGCGGGATCTCGGTGGTGAAAGCGTCTACCGAGTGGTCTGGGAGCCCTTACTAAAGGGCAAATTTGGTGCGGCGGCTTCCCAGATATCCGCCGTATGGTTTTGGAACAAGCTCAAACTGCGAGGAGGCAGTCGAGGAAAGGGGGGAGAAGAACGACTCGCCTATCTTAAGGGCGGCTTTGTGCGGCTAGCGGAATGCCTTCAAGACCGCATTTTAAGCGCAGGGGGCGAGGTCAAAACGGACCATTCCGTTCAATCCATTCGGCCCCAAGTGGGGGAGGAAGCTTGGAGTGTGAAAACCAATCACGGTGATTTCATCGCGAGCAATGTCATCTGCACGACTGCTCTACCACTCATTTCAAAGATGATCTCTGAATGGGCGACTGCTGAGTATCAACGATCTTTGAATCGAATTCAGTACTTGGCAAACCTGTGCTTAGTCTTAGAACTGGATCGATCTCTTTCAAACACCTATTGGCTCAATGTGAACGACCCAAACTTCCCTTTCGTCGGAGTGATTGAGCACACAAATTTTGAAAAGGCGTCGACCTATGGGGGTCGCCATATCGTCTATCTTTCAAAGTATCTACCTCACACCGATGAGCTCTATCAAATGTCCAAGGACGAGATCTTGGAGTTTACACTCCCTCACCTACAGCGGATGTTCCCGGAGTTCAGCAGAGACTGGATTCAAGATTTTCACCTATGGAAGGCCCGCTGGGCTCAGCCCATTGTAGAAAAGCGCTACAGCAGTCTCATCCCATCCACCCAAGGCCCCCTCAAAGGCTTCTATGTTTGCTCGATGGCTCAGATCTACCCAGAAGACAGAGGCACAAACTATGCGATCCGAGAGGGCCGAGCTTTGGCCAAGCAGCTTGCCAGCGAGACTGAGCTTCAAGCGGCTCATGCTGAACCAGCCGAGGCGGCGCTCGGCTAACTTGGCCCGATGCCTTTCTGATCATGAACCACTTGAAAAAAATCGGCACGACGAATCACTGTCGATTAGGCTACACAACACGGAATCAATCTATCCCGGTTGGACCACTGGTTTCAAAATAGCCAGATCAACCCGAGGCCCTACTGGCCTTGACCCAGGCTGTAGCCAGGCTCCCCGTCGAAATTGCAAAGATGCTCGGTTTTGATGAAATCAAGTCCCAAAGCCTCTACTTCTGCCAGAATCTCAATGACATTTTTGTGAGCGAGCTTTTTTCCTTCTCTTGCCACAAATCGACAGCGCCAATGATCGGTGCAAAAGGTCTCAGCGGCTCCGTCGGGCCACACCTTTACTCCTCGATTAGAAATCATAGAAAGCTTTAGGCTTTCATGTTGGATTTTTCCGAGCATGGCCCCTAAATCGTTTGGAGTGCCAGACTTCCAATCTAAAAACACATCCACTCCGACCAGTTCTTTCTTCGGTGATGTCGACTTAAACTGGTAGGCGGTAGAAGCGGGCACACTCGATCCTTGATAGTTCACGGCCTTCAACTGAGCCGGTTTTTGACCCATTCGTTCGATCACCGCGTCGGCAAACTCTTTGGTCCCTACTTTCTGTTTGCTGGTGCCCTCTTGAAAAATATCATAGGTGTGAATTCCGTCTTCCATCGTTTTCATCCAGGCGTTATGCGCCTGAGTCGCGGCGTCGGCCTGACCCAAGTGCACGAGCATTTGAATTCCTCCGAGAAGAAGTCCTGAGGGGTTCGCCAAATTTTGACCTGCCCTTCGAGGAGCGGAACCGTGAATCGCTTCGAACATCGCAAAGCCCTCTCCGATATTGGCAGAACCCGCCAAACCGACAGAACCGGTGATTTGAGCAGCCACATCCGAAAGAATGTCCCCATACAAATTGGGCATTACGATGACATCAAAATTCTCAGGGCTATCCGCCAACTTCGCCGCTCCAATATCCACGATCCAATGTTCATTCTCGATGTCGGGATATTCTTTGGCAATTTCGTCAAAAGTTTTATGAAACAAACCGTCAGTGAGCTTCATAATGTTGTCTTTCGTGAAACAGGTCACTCGCTTGCGGTTGTAAGCCTTTGCGTACTCAAAGGCATAGCGAACGATCTTTTCACAACCCGGTTTCGAGATCAGCTTCAGGCACTGATAAACTTGCTCTGTTTGCCGATGCTCAATTCCTGCATAAAGATCTTCTTCGTTTTCTCGCACAATCACCACATCCATGACCGGATGCTTGGTCTTCACGAAGGGGTGATACGAAACACATGGTCGAACATTCGCATAAAGACCCAGGGTCTTGCGGACGGTCACATTCAAACTCTTAAAGCCGCCGCCCTGAGGGGTGGTAATCGGGGCTTTGTAGAAACAGCGAGTATTCCTGAGAGACTCCCAAGCGCTCGGCTCAATGCCCGCAGAAATGCCCCGCTTGTATACGGCTTCGCCGATTTCAATTTTCTCATAGTCTAATTGAGCACCCGCCGCCTCCAAGATTCGGAGGGAGGCTTGCATAATTTCTGGCCCGATTCCATCTCCGTAGGCCACCGTAATTTTTTTCTTCTGGTTCATACTCAACACACCTTTCAATGCGAAACTAGCGGGCCGAGCGACTTTGGCAAGTGATCAAATGCCAATTTTCTTCATCGCAGCGACGCTTAATCAGAGGTGCCGACACTGCAAGGCTCCGTCGACCAGAAAGCAGGAGCAGATGGGCCCTTAGCGCCACTCCCCCCTATAGAAGTTTTCGGGCAATCCCTTTACCCCGCTCCACTCCCGGCTGATTGAAGGCATCGATTCCCCATGACTGACCCATGGCCTCGACAAAGGCTTGAATCACAACGATCTTCTCTGTCATTTCTTCTAGGCTTCTTGAAAAACTCCAGCGCAATAAGGGGGAATGGGTGTCGCCACTCTCGTTGGACTCCAAAAAGGATCGGTAGGTGCTCTCAGCCAAGATCCACTCGATCTTCGATAGAGACTGCCCCGAAAGAGTCTGCAAAAATTTTGGAATCTTTGAAGAGGACTCCCAAGGCGGCTCCACTTCTGGCTTAGGCGCCATCAGCCACAAGCCTTGATTCTGTGGACCATCGACCAAATACTGCAAAACCGAATGCTGATCTTGTGGCCCCTTCAGCAGAAACGGAAGCTTTCCGTATCGCCGTCCCGCCGAGTCTTTCTTGCCTAAACTCTCAGCCAGAGCCTGTTGCGCCCAAGCCGCAAAAGCTTCGTGCGCAGCTCCGTAGGCCCAGAGTGCAAAGCAGGGCGGGGCTTGGGGCTTAAAAAAAATATCCGCAATCTCTTCCAGCTCAGAAGAATCTTTCATCAAGGCATCTCGCTTCTTCTTGGCCCGATCTAGAAGAGCAGACATCGAGATCCCTTGAGACTCCAAAAGAGCTCGGTGAAAAACTGAGAAGTGCGTAAACCTTCCACCAATCTCCTGAGGAATGGGCAAGCTCCGAAAGCTGTTCTGAGTTTGCCACTCCCGTAGGGCTCCTCTCTCAGGATCGGTTACGCAAAGAAGATTGTCCGGACCTAGGTCTGGCAAAAGATCTCTCAGCAAGGCCTTGACCTCGAGAGTCTCTCCCGACTTACTCACCACACAATAGAGAGTTTTCTGGGCGAAGAAGGGCGGGCGACTCAGACGATCCCAACAAATGATTTTCTCCCCCAGGCCCGCCGACTCGACAAAGATCCGAAGGGGCAAAACGCTCCCACCAAAGCCCAAAACAAGCAGTCTTTCAAAAGATGAAATCCATTCCGTCAAGTCTGGAGGAACCTCCTCCAGCCTGTACTGAAACATGGGGTGCTCCGCCTTAAACTTCAAAGCGCTCATATTCAGCTGAGAGTTAAGCCCTAAGAGCCTAAAAACTCACGGTTTTTCTGTGACTTTCTCCCCAAAAGGAAGGTCCAGAACTTACGGCCTAGACGATGAGACAAATTTGCCTCAAAATGGGAAGTGTAGGACTGGGGAATATGCGCCGCTGTTTCATTATGGGTATTTTTGTCTCATTAAGCTTTCGCCTGCTTGAGACATGGGCAGACGATACGAGCCCTTTGCCGACGGCTGAGAGCCTTGCACAAAAGGCCAGGGCTGGGGACTGGAAGTCTCTTGCCAAGGCCGATTGGCCTTCAGAGCCCTTTGCTCAACTCTTGATTCAAAGAGCTCGCTACGAGCTTCAGAATTGGGATCAAGTTTTGGCGGCGCCTCCAATTGAAGACCCTCTGTTTAGCGACTACGATCTTTATCTCAGAGTTTTGGCGGCATTCGCTCGATCCGATCATGAGAAGACCCTCGAACTCCAGCCCGGAGACAGCCTTCCAACTCGACTTCAAGAGGATGTGACATACGCGAAAGCTCAGAGCTTAGCGGCTCTAAAGAAATGGATTGAGGCCAAGGCTGCCTTTCGAAACTTTCTCTCTCGCTTTCCCCGCAGCTCTCGAAAAACTGAAGCTCAGCTGGAACTCGCTAGCATTGAATGGGAGTTAGAAAATCATTACGAAGCCCTTCAACTCTATCGAGAGGTCTATGAAAATGATATTTCATCTCGAGCAGATACCGCCCTTCATGAACTTCAGCAACGAGGGGCGCTTGAAAGTGTGAGCCTTGATACTCACTTAAGTCGGGCCGATCGCTTAAGAAGGGCGGCCCTCTTTGAAAAGGGAGTGAGAGAACTTACTCAGTTGAGACGGCGACTCGAAGCACCAGAACAGCGACGAATTGATTTGGCTTTGGCAAACTTTGAGTTCGCTCGAAGACATTATCAGCGCTCAGAGGCTTTGGCGCGCTCGGCCTTGTCGAATGAAGAACTCGACGAGTCTTTAAGGCTCGACTGGCATCAACTTCTGGCGTTTTCTCTCGTTCGACAGGGAAAATATGATCTCGCTCGAGTGGAGTACGCTCAGATTCTGGAAAAGAGACTGAGCCCCAGAGACCGACAGGTGATTCTCTTTCGGCTTGGCTTAATGGCGGTAGACGATCAGAATTTCGAGGCCGCCAGAGAGAACTTTCAAAAACTCCGTGAGGGCTTTCCGAACGGAATCTACCAAGAGAGTTCTCACTGGTTTGAAGCTTGGTCGATTTTTCAGAAGAATCGGCTGAAATCCGCTCAGGAAGATGTTGGGGTGAATCGGGCAGAGATCAATCACGCTACCCGGCTTCTAGATCGACTGCCTCGGCTGCCTGAAGGAGAGAGATTGAGTGCTCAGGCTCTTTATTGGAAGTCAGAACTCGAGAACCTCGCCAACGAGAAGACCAAGGCCGAGAGGACTCGACAGAAACTTCTCTCAGACTGGCAGGCCTCTTTTCATAGCCTCTTGGTGAGACCTGAGAAGATGCGTTTTTCGGTTTATCAGCCTCACTTTGTGAATCCGAAGTTGATTGAGCCCGAACCTCAAAAATATCGAGTGGCCGATCCTGCTTTTCAACAGCCGGGCTGGAAACGACTTGAAGCTTTTGTTTCAGCTCAACTCTCGTCTTGGGCTCAGCACGAACTACAGGTCTTTTTGACTCAAACGGGTTCTAAAAATCAGGGTCTAAGAAATGCCGTTGCTCGACGGCTTCAAAGCCTTGGAGATTGGAGTGATCTGATTCGATACGCTCAAAACAACTTCCCCTTCAACCTAAAGGGACTTCAACCTGAAGATCCGATTGCTCGGCTCTTCTATCCACAGGCCTATGCAGAAGACATTCTCGCCGCTGCCGCTGAGTTTGAAGTCTCACCTTTTTTGATTTGGGGAGTGATGCGAGAAGAGAGTCGATTTCAGAGTGATGTGATTTCTCCAGCCGGAGCGGTGGGTCTGATGCAATTGATGCCGAACTTGGGTTCTCAAATCGCTCGTAGCCTTCGAGAAGGCCGAGTTGAACGGCTGGGCCTCACCGACCCAAAGAAAAATATCCGCTACGGCACCTATCACCTTAGAGAGCTTTTTCAACAGGTCGACCGACTACAGGTTCCGCCCGAGTTTCGCACCGCACTTGTCGTCGCCTCTTACAATGCGGGAATCGGCCCGGTGCGCCGCTGGATTCGAGAACTCAACACCGATCGACTTGACCTCTTTGTTGAGTCGATTCCGTTCACCGAGACCCGCAACTATGTCAAACGAGTTTTACAGTCGGCCTATATCTATTACTTACTCTATGGCGAGAGAGTCAAAGAGATCGCCAATTCAAGTCAAGGGGGAGAACTATGAGCAAAGACCGAACACAAGCAACCAAGGTGATTCGATGGGAAGAACAGCCCACCCACCTGCGCTTAGCCAAATGCAAACTCAGTGTTCTTTCTGGAGACCAGAAGTCAAAAGACTACACTCTCTCTCGACCCGTCATCCGAGTTGGCACCAAATCAGACAATGAAATCGTGATCAAAGACGACACCATGAGTCGAAACCACTTCGAGATTAAGCAGACCAAAGAGGGTTACCTTCTATCGGACAAAGATTCTCGAAATGGAGTGTTCATCAACGGGGTCAGAATTAAAGAGGCCTTCCTTTCTCCCGGTGCTGTCATTCGGGCGGGAAAAACCGAATTGAAATTCTCTCCTGAGGACGAAACCTTTGAAGTCGTTCCAAGCAACAAGAATCGATACGCTCAATTGATTGGTGGAAGCACCGCCATGAGAAAGATCTACACCATCATTGAAAAGATTGCGCCAACCGATGTCACCGTGATTATTGAAGGAGAATCGGGAACGGGTAAGGAGCTGGTAGCCGCTGCCATTCATGAAAAGAGCAAGCGATCGAAGCGACCCTTCGTAGTATTTGACTGCTCTTCTGTAGCGGAAAACCTCATCGAGAGCGAACTTTTCGGTCACGAAAAGGGCTCCTTTACCGGAGCGACCGGACTTCGCCATGGAGCCTTTGAACTGGCCGATTCTGGAAGTATTTTCCTCGACGAGATTGGCGAGCTCGTGCTCGATCTTCAGCCAAAGCTTCTTCGGGCACTGGAGTCTCGAAGCATTCGAAGGGTCGGAGGAGATCGAGTGCTCCCGGTAGATGTTCGAGTGGTTGCTGCCACAAACCGAAACCTAGAGAGTGAAGTGAAAAAGGGCAGTTTTCGAGAAGATTTGTTTTATCGACTCAATGTCGTGCCGATCTATCTACCTCCTCTAAGAAAGAGAAAAGAGGACATCCCGATGCTCGTCGAGCACTTCATTCAAATCCACAACGAGAGCCAGCCTGACCAAGCGATTGAGGGGATCACATCGAGTGCGATGGAGATTTTAATGAGTCACGAGTGGCCGGGCAATGTCCGTGAACTCAGAAACACCATCAGTCGCGCTCTCTCCTTGATGGATGGAAAACTCATCGAACCCGATGACATTCCCGAAAGGGTTCGAGTTCCCATTGCCCGAGCAGAGCTCGAGATTCGGGATGATCTCGGCTTCAAAGATGCGAAAGAGCAGTGGATTGGGGCTTTTGAAAAACAGTATCTCGAAGATATCTTAAAGAAGAGCAAGTACAATATCTCAGCGGCGGCAAAAGAAGCGGGAATTGATCGTAAGAGTGTTCAAAGGCTCATGAAAAAATACGGAATCTCTGAAGGAAATGGGGACGACTCAGAGGATTGATTAATGCCGCTCGGCGTGAATAACCCCTTCGATGGCTTCGATTTTTGAAATCAATAATCGCACCTGAGAAAGATTCTGAATCTTCAAATCAAAGATGATACTGGCTCGTTGGTTCGGTAGGAGCTGAACCCTCGCATTCGAAATATTGGCTCCCTGTGCCGAAATGACCTGAGAAATGTCGGCCAACATCCCGGGTCGATCCATGGTCGTCACCTTGATGCTGACCGGAAAGTCTTGCCCCTTTTTGGGGTCCCAAGTCAGGTCAAACTTTCTAGCCGGATCCAGCTCGAGGGCCTTGGAACAATCGGCTCGATGCACAGAAATCCCCTTCCCTCGCGATACAAATCCCACAATGGCTTCGCCCGGAATCGGCTGACAGCAGCGAGCAAAGCGAACCAAAATATTGTCAACGCCATCGACAATAATGGGGCTAGAGTCAGGGCCTGACTTGGTTTTGAACTTGGTCGCCGCCACGAGATCTTGCTCCTGAGAGGCTGTCTCTGCCTCAGCGCCCTCAGGGTGAAGACTCTTCATGACCGCCTTAAAGGCCTCTTCAGCCGTTATCTTTCCGTAGCCCACCTTAATTAGAAGATCTTCTTCGTTGGCCGCACCAATCGAGCGCACAGCCTCTTCGAATTTCTCTCGCTCCTCCTTGACCAAGCGAGAGAAATTGAACTTCGACTTTCGAAACTCTCGGTCTAAGAGTTTTAGACCCAGGTCTTTTGATTGATCTCTTTGCGCCTTTTTGACATAGGCTCTGATCTTTGAACGGGCCTTGCTAGTCACACAAAAGTCGAGCCAATCCTTTCGAGGAAACTGAGACTCGCTCGTGATAATCTCAATATGATCTCCGCTCTCTAGCTGATGCCTCAAGGGCACCAGTCGACCATTCACCTTCGCTCCCACGCAGCGCTCCCCGACCGCGGAGTGAATGCTATAAGCAAAATCCACAGGGCAAGACTTTCTAGGCAAAGAAATCACATCACCACGAGGAGTAAAGACAAATACCTCCTCTTCAAAGAGGTCAATCTTTAGGCTACTCATGAATTCCGAAGGATCTTCAACCGCCTCTTGATCTTCAACCAGCTTTCGAATCCAAGAAAACTTTTCAGCATCCTTCGCCACCACGCTGCCGTCTTCCTTATAAGTCCAATGAGCCGCAATCCCCTCTTCGGCAATTCGATGCATCTCGAAGGTTCGAATCTGAAACTCCACTCGTTGACCTCCGGGGCCAATGACGGTCGTATGAAGGCTCTGGTAGAGGTTGGCTTTCGGCATTGCGATGTAGTCTTTGAAGCGTCCCGGAACGGGCTTCCACATCGAGTGCAAAATCCCTAAAGACTGATAACAAGAGCGAATGTCTTCGCAAACAATCCGAACAGCAAGAAGGTCATGAATCTCTTCAAAGGTGAGCTGAGCTTTCTCCATTTTCTTGTAAATCGAGTAAAAGTGTTTGGGTCGCCCTTGAATCTCGTATTGCCCAAAGCCCGCCTCATCCAGGCGCTCTGAAGTCACTTTTGAAATTTCTTGAATGTACTTCTCTCGACCCGCCCGACTTTGAGCCACCAACTCGACCAACTTAAAGTAAACATCCGGCTTGAGATAACGAAGGGAAAGGTCTTGAAGTTCTGTCTTCACCCAATTGATTCCCAAACGATGAGCGAGGGGGGCGTAGACTTCTTCAGTTTCACTCGCGATCTCTTGTTGCTTGGTGGGTGGCATATGTTGCAGCGTGCGCATATTGTGGAGACGGTCTGCAAGCTTTATGAGAATCACGCGAACATCTCGCCCCATCGCCATGATCATTTTTCGAAAATTTTCAGCTTGAGCCGTATGTTTCGATCGAAACGAAAGCTTCGAGAGCTTCGTCACGCCGTCGACCAAAAAACTCACTTCTTTTCCAAAACTTTGTTCAATTTCTTCGAGGCTTAAAAATGTGTCTTCAACGGTGTCATGCAAAAGCCCTGCAATGAGTGAGGGAAGGTCCACTCTCATTTGAAGCAGAATCCGAACCACCTCGACGGGATGAATGATATAAGGCTCTCCGCTGCGCCGTTTTTGTTCGCCATGAGAACGGTTCGCCAACTCAAAAGCCCGCTTTAGGGGCTCAACCGGAAAGCTTGGGTGCTTTTCTTGAACTTCTTCGATCAATGACTGAGAAATGCTCACCGTTCACAGATTAGCACGAGAGTCTTTTACGGGCGAGCAGCCTAGAACTTCTTATACAAATTTAGAGATAAATTCAGGCTTCAGAAGGTAGCTTTTTGACTGATTTTACAAAGCCGGCGGCAATTTCTCTTAGACCGACCACCACCAAACGATTTTGTGAAAAAGTATTGTCCACCAAGGGTCTTGCCCCCTTCATGAGTTGCCGAGTCCTTCGACTCGCCAGATGGACCAGCTCGAAGCGATTATCCACATGCTCTAAACAGTCTTCGACAGTAATTCGCGCCATAGAGCCTTTTGCTACTCAGTTTTCAGCTAAAACTCAAGGGCTTTCGATCAAGACTTGTGGCTAGGGGAGATTCGCTCTCGATCGACAATATAGCGAAGCTGATCGAAGGCCTCATCAAAGTCCCGATTCTCAACGACATATTCGTAAGACTCCCCTTCCTTCATTTCCCGTCTTGCCTCAGCCAATCGCCGCTCTAGATCTTCTGAGTTGTTCTGCTGTCGAGTTCGTAATCTCCGCTCAAGCTCTTCCATCGAAGGGGGCATAATAAAAACTCGAACGCAGCGACCGGTGAGCTTCTTCTTTACGGCGTCCGCTCCGACCGTATCGACATCCATAATCATGACCTGGCCCGCCTGCAAGGCCTCCTCGACGGGCTCGAGAGGGGTGCCGTAGAGATTTCCGAAAACCTCCGCTGTTTCCAAGAACTTCCCCTCATCTCGCATCTTCTCAAACTCCGCCTTTGTCACAAAATGATAGTCCCCTCCAGCATTCTCCCCAGGGCGTTGGGGTCTGGTGGTGAACGAGATCGAGCGCTTGGCGAAGGGGAGCTTCAAGGCCAGTTGATCGCACAAACTGGTCTTTCCGCTTCCGGAAGGACCCGCAACACAAAGAACAAAAGATCTGACTTCTGAGGTATTCAACTTATTCTACATTCAAAACTTGTTCGCGAATCTTTTCAATCACGGACTTCATCTCAATGACTTCTTGAAGGAGGAGCCCAGAGCTACACTTCGAGCCAAGAGTATTGGCCTCTCGAAGCATTTCCTGTGCAGTAAACTCCAGTCGACGGCCCTTTTCAGCTGGAGCCTCTAACAACTTTCCAAAGCTCTGTACCAAATGAAGAAGCCGATCGACCTCTTCGGTGAAGTCACTCCGACCCACAAAATAGACCAACTCTTGCTCCATACGAGTTGAATCTAGTTTTTGATCTTTAGACAACTCCTGCCAGCGGAGCCTCCAACGATCTCGAAGCTCTCTTACTAGCTGGTCTTTTGCCGCCTGAAAAATCTCAACAAAGCGACAGAGCTCTTGATGATGGCTTTGAAGAACTTTGAGCAGCGAGCTTCCCTCAAGCTGACGAGAATCCCTTAGGGAAGTTCCGGCATTGTCAAAGGCCTCTGAGAGAGCCTTCCACTCGACATCACAAGGGGATCTCTCTTCTTGAACCTCTAGCCAGTCGCTGAAACTGAGAAGATTTTGAAGTGAAAGTTCAGCCGAAAGCCCAAGTTCCTCTTGAATCCCTCGCAAGCTTGTCGCATAGGCTCGAGCCCGCTCCAGATTCAGCCTTAGAGGGCTCAGCCCTCCCTGCAAAATCTGCCTTTGAATTGAAATCTCAATACGACCTCGGCTGACATGCTTCTTCAAAAGTTCTGCCAGTCGAGACTCCCAAGCCTGGTAGGCTTTGGGAATCTTCCAATGGAGGTCGAGATAACGAGAATTGAAGGCCTTGAGTTCAATACGCAGAGAGAGTTCAGAGCTTGGAAGCTGAATCTCGGTCGAAGCCGTACAAAAGCCTGTCATACTCAAAAGCATGGAGGCTCCTCTCTAGCGCCTCAAAAGCCGGTCGTCGACCTAAAATGTATAGCGAATATAGGCGGTTGCCTGCAGCACCGGCGCCTCCAGATCTTGAACAATACTCAGTTGTGGATCCAGGCCCATGGCCAAAGACCGAATTCGCAAGAAGTACTGCAGACCCAAGCCTCCGGTGGCCATCAGTCGATAGCTGCCCCGTAATCTGGGATTTTGATTGGGGTTCGTGTACCAAGTTCCCCCACCCACTTCGGCGGACACAGAAAGTCTTCGAGTGAATGGATAAGATCCCCGCAGAATTGCCAGGCCTTGAATAGCCCAAAAGCTTGTGGGAATCTGATCAGGACCTTCAGAAAGTTGCCTCGATGTATCATGCCCAGAAAATCGAACTTGAGCCTCTAAGCCCAAGTAGGGAAAAAAATCGTAGCCCGCCCGCAGGCCGACCACCCATGAATCTCCGTATAGTCGTCGGTCAGACGCGCCCATAAAGTAAATCGGCCCGGTGGTCATTCCCAGATAAATCCCTCTGGGTGGAGGCTCTTGGTTTGCCCCTCGAGTTTCGGCGCTCACACAAGCAAAGAAGGCCGCTGCGATTAGGAATTTCCATCTCATCCGTTAAGCTCCTCTTCTTAATAGCCAGGGATAGGTAACCTGAGCTCCTTGACCGCCTCTGGGTCTGGGAAACTGCCAAGACCGAATTCGACCCGCCACACAATCGAACAGTCCCCCGTCTGAACCAAAGGCAGACTGTCTCTCGATATTGACCGCCCTCCCCTGCGCATTCACGAACCACGCCACCTCTAACCGACCAGCGATCTCGCGATTTCCGGCTTGAATCAAGGCTCGATCATAACAAGCTCGAATCTCATGTTCGTGAGCACGAACCACTCTGGCGATTTCTTCGCGAGTCAAGCCGTCTCGAACCTCGACCTCTTCCATCACAAAAGAAACTTCCGCTTCCCCATCTCGGCCCGAGGAACCCAAGCCAAAACCCGCTCGACCTCCGCCGCGACCCGCGGTGCCCAAGCCGCCCACTTCAATCTCGCTGCCCCCGCCGCCGAACTCTCGACCCTCACGACCTCGACCCCCTGAACCTCGCTGATCAATCGTGGAGCCCTGTTCAAGCCCGCGGACGGCGCCTTCAATCTCTCCGCCCAAGCCTCGACCTTCAGCCCGACCGCCTTGCCGCGCCTGTCCACCCCCACCACTCTGACCCAAAACTCCCAGTAGACCTTGCTCCTCGACTCGTACCTGAGGCCGAGGGGTCGGACTGGGGGCTTGTTGTTGAGCCTCCGGGCGGGGTCGAGCCGTTCCTGTGCCTTCGGCGGGCCGGCTTCCTCTTTGCGCCTGCGCTCTGGTTTGATCTCCCATCGCGCCGCGAGGCGGTGTTCGGGTGGGTGGCGCCTCTCGAGTTTCAAAGCCAATACTGCGCGCCTCTGTTTGCTGTCGACCCGTCTCTTGACCTCTTGCGCCTTCAGCCCCACTAGCTCGGGCTCCCTCTCCGCCCGCTCCAACATCTCGCCGAGCCTGCTCCCTCCGTTGACCGTCGCGCGCCCGTGGCTGTCGAGGCGGAGGTGGTGGTGGCGGTGGTGGCCTCACTTGAGGCTCCTCTGGCAGAGCAATCTCCAAAATCAATTCTTCCGCCAGCTCCTCGGGCTCCACCGGACTGGGCTGCAACTGATGAATGCTCGTAAAAAACAAAATGAAAGCCACAGAAACACTGACAAGCACTCCGCTAAACAGAGGCTCTTTCACCAAAGGTCTCTCAAGGGCTTGGGCTAGCCGAAGCCGAACGGATTGAATAAAAAAACTGAAGGGACCAATCTCAATCAGGCAGCGGTCTCGAAAGGGAATCTGTGCGCTAAGACCCAAATCCGTTTGCCGAGCAAAGGCACGAAGCTCGTCTAACTCTCTCACTTTGCCGCGGGTCTCCACCACGCCGGTGGCAGGCATCCCCAAGTTCAGCTCAATGCCTTCGTTTAGAATCTTAAGAAAGGAGATTCGTTCAGGCATGGAAGGAAGATCAACTTGAAAATCATTTTCCACTCCCTTTCCGACTTTGACAATTTGGCCTCTTTCAAAACATTGAACATCAATCAAAGAGTTCTTCCAAAAGAGAGAAACCTGAACCCAATCTTTCGCCTTGAGATGAGAGGCGGGAGCCTGGGGTCGAAAGACACTCGGCGTTTTGAAACTCATCTCGTCGTCGCCGGAGACAGAAACTTCTGGAGCCTCATCCGCTTCGGTCACCACTTCTTCGGGCGCTTCTGCCTTTGCTTTTTTCTGAGCCCGTTTGGCGGCTGCCCCTTTCGACCCTGAGGTCGACTGAGTCTGTTTAGACTCCTTGGCTTTCGACGGCTCCTTTGGCTCGGCCTTGGCAGAAACTTCTTCGGCGGGCGGGATCTTGAGAGCCTTCTCCTTGGCTGGAGCAGAAACCTCTGAAGGCTCGGGTTCAGGCTCAGGCTCCTTCTCAACGAGTTCGTCTACAGAGAGCAGATTTCCGTCTTCTGTACGCAAGACGGTTCCGGTCGTCTCAGGCACATCCTCTGGACTCCAGGGCTCTAGTTCATGAACCGTCGTCTCCTCCTTCTGAATTCGGGTCACTCGCTCTAAGGAGATCACAGTCTCACCAATTTGCAGACTGTCGCCCACTCGAAAGGGGGCTTCTTTGACTTTCTCTCCATTCACTAAGCTGCCGTTGGCTGACTTTAAATCCACCACCCGCAAGCTCTGAGAATCGGCGCTCTCAATGACACAATGCTGTCGAGAACTCAGAGCGTCTTCGAGGCTAAGATCACAGATCTTCGAACGACCAATCAAGACCGGAAGCCGATCAAAAACGACCTCCGTCTCGATCTTCGACGAGAGCTGAGTCATTCGCAAAACGATCTTCAAATCAGGCCTCCCACAGCCCCTTCAGAATATCTGAAGGCCCTCAAAATGACTAATTTTTTGAAAACTCGAGGGTCGCTATAACCCCCATTCAGAAGAGACGATCAGGGCCCAAATGCAGGAAGCAGAGAAGGGAGCGACAGAGGGGAGTGAGCCTTTCGCGACACTCCCTAAACTTTGACAGCCTGCAGCGAAGAACCGAGAGCCGGCCTCAGCACAACACGGAAACAATTTACCGGTTGGACCACTAGGGTCTCTCAATCTTCCAGTTCTTAAACTCATAACGAGTTCGCCCCTCAAGATGGTCGTAAAGCACGGCCTCTGCGACTAGGGCCGCCTCTAAACGAACCTCAATTTGCTTGAAACCCGCCCGTTGGGGATTCAGCGGCAGAAGTCTAAATCGGTCTTCATCGATCGCTTCGAGTCGAAGCTCCGGATGTTCTCCTCCCCATAAGAACGAAAAACTCTCGTCTAGACTCAAAAAATCTCCTTGAGGGACTCGATCGTGTCGTTCTGAGTCAATCACCCACCAGTCCTTCCCATCGAAAGACCATTTCCGCTCTTCGGGGAACTCATACTGCCAGACCAAACTCAACTTGGGATCACGACGAAATCTAATCTGGCCCCGAGGCTTTGGAGGCAACTCGGCAAAAATCCCCCGCATCCCGTTCTCCTCGGATGGGAGCACCTCTTGCTCAAACTGAACTTGAAAACCCACAAAATCTTGAAAGTGACTCTGCAAACGAGACCACGCCTCTTCGGCTTCTGCGACCGACAGACTCAAAAAATACAAACTTAAACTCAGGCAAAAGCTTCTACACATCGTCCGGATCAACTAGCGAGTATCCTTGGCGCTCTCTCGAAGCTCTGGCATAAAGGAGCGCTTCAGATTTAAAGCGCTTCGAAAGGGAACTCGTTCTTTTCTAAACAAACTGGAGCCGTCCGGAGAGGGTTGATCTCCTCGAATCAAGCTGTCCTCAAACTCAAAGTAAGAGCGTTCTCGATAAACCACTCGCCTCTGAACCTCAGATTCACTGGATTGCTGGGCAAAAACCTGAACGACCGAAAACATTAGGGCCCCAAAAATCAGGCAAAGAATGCAACGAAAGATGACCATAGCCTAAGCCTACCCTCCTTTCTTACATCCGAAAAGTCCTTCCAACGAAGAAACTTTAGGGGACTGTCGCCAAACTCTGCATTCGGGAGTGGCGATAGGGGTCCAGATGCGAGAAGGCAAGGAGCGAGCATCGCAGTGTGGTTAAAATGCCACTCGAGAAGCGCAGCGACGCAGCCGACAAAGCAGATGGGCCCTTAGCGACACTCCCTTTAGATTCCAAGCCTTCTTGCTGTTTGCCTAGACAGCTCTCGAGTCTTGCGAGCTTCTAGGTCGTAATCTCGAGCCTTTTCTTCGACGGCTTGTCGATATTGCTGAAGCTGCTCAGGCTCGAGCGAGTCTGGCACTGGGGCCTCTCGAAAGGCCTGACCCATCTCGGCATAGGCAACCGCCAACAGATCCAAAGAAGCCACGGCAGACTTTGGGTCTCCGAGTTCGACCATAGCTTTCACCGAGGACTCGAGGCGCTCCAATCTCTTTAACTTCTCCTGTGTATTTTTGGCTAAACTCGAAAGTTGGTTCAAGCTCACATCCCGATAAGACACTAACTGCTCTTCTACTTCTGAGAACCGATACTTCGCAATTAACTTTCGATTCTCTGCGCTCACCGGAAAAGTTGAGAACTCTTTGAGAAGGGCCTTCTTTTGGCTCTCACTTGAAAGTTCATAGAGATAGCTCCCCCAAAGACCTCGCTCAGCCGCTGGCTGTTGTCTCATTTGTTTAAGCCAGGCCTCTCGATAAATTTCTAAGCCATGAAGGGCTGAAACTTCAGGCTGTTGGTGCGCCAAAAACTCTCCCATCAAATCGACCGCCCGAGGCATAAACTCGGTGTTAGAATATCTGGCCCTCAAGAGATCAAACAGCTCGCGAACGGAGGTAAATCGCCGGTCTCCCTCAAAAGTGGCCACCGTGGCAGACAACTGAAGAGCCGCCCAAAGCCCGGCGGGGGCCAGCTCGGCTTCTGGATACTGTCTTGCATACTGAAGATAGCGTTGAGACATCTGCCGAAAGGCTGAAATCCTTTGGCGTTCTGGAAATTCTCTCGCCTGCCGTTCTTCGGCTTGAAGGCTTTTAAAGAGGGCCTGAGCTTCGAGCTCCGCCAACTTTCCAGCCTCAGCCGGAGCCGATTGTTGCCTGAGGTCTCGCGCGTATTGGGCCACCGCTCGATAATCTCCCTTCAAATTATGAATATCGAGTACAAGCTGAGCACTCATCTGGCCTTCTTTGGTCTGAGGAAAGCGCTCTGCCAGCTGCTGAAAGAGGGGCAGTGCTTGATCGTGTTGATTGAGTTGATACAGAAGTCGGGCAGACTGATAACTCGCCGTTCGACGCCTTTCTTCAGGCATAAAATCGGCGGAAGCCACAAAGCGGGCGGCCGTTAAAAACTCTTCATCCTTGGCCTGCAGGGGCCTTGCAGATTCACCTTCATAGCGAAAGCCCGGGGCCAGCTTTTCTGCGGTGTGATACCAGTTCCAAGCGGCGTCTTGCTGCTTTTCGTGTTGCCCCTGAACAGAAGCTTGGTAGGCTCGAACCGCCTCTTCATATCGCCCCCGAGTGTAGAGCGCCTCACCCAGGTAGAACTGGGTCTCTTGAGTTTTGAGATCTTCCCCCATCTTTACAAAGGCCTGATAATACGCGATGGCTTGATCGTAGTTCGAGTCTCTGACTTTCGGATCTTTCTCTGCTTGGGCCAAAGCATGATACTTTTTGGCGTTTGTATAGATTTGAGTGCGAATTTCGGTCGAATTCCCCTCTCGCTCGCTCAAGCGAGAAACCAAATCAACAATACGATCCGAACGACCGAGTTTTTCTTCGGCCTCTAGTTGAGCCTTCATCCAACTATCAAAGCGGGCAGAGTCCTGAAAGTCTTGAGTCAAAACATCAAAAATTTGACTAGCAAGACGATAATCCTCTTTGGTCATCGATCCCATGGCTAGAGCGTTCAAAGAAATCTCTAAAAGTTCCTTGTTGGGCAAAGTGCTTTGCAAGTAGCGAATCACTTGTTGAGGGCGATGAACCTCTAGGGCTGGCCAGACCATCTCTCGCGCAGCATCTTTTGAATAGTCGTAATTAGAGCTGGAGCCTTCGGAGCTCAGACGAATGCTTTCCACAAAATGCCTGAGAGACACGGCGGCTTGCCCTTGACGAAGGGCCACCCAAGCCAATCGGTAGTGCCCATAGACTTTCGATTCCTCAATTTGAGAAGCCATCTCATAATATTTTTTGGCTTCTGTCATATTGTCCTGAGAATAAAAGTGATCCCCTAAAAGATAGGCGGCTTGGGTCATGATGGGAGATTGAGGGAATCGCCTGGCGATCTCTGCCAAAACGCCGCCTGCTTCAGCATTTCGAGAAGTCTCAAGATAGGCCGAGGACAAAACAAACAAGGCTTCATCCGCTCGTTCGTAAAGAGGAAAATCTGTACGAAGTTTCTCAAGCGCTTGAATGGCTCTTTGAAAGAAGACCGTAGTTCGAGATTGATTCCCTTTCAACTGATAGTATTTGGCCGACTCGAAATAGGCCTCGCCCAAGCGAAAGAGGTTCGCAGGCGTTTGCTCTGATCGTTCGTGATTGCGAACAAATTGTTCCAGAAGAGGAATTTGCCGCTGATAGAGCTCGTGCAGTCGCTCTCGACGCTCTAGTTCAGAGATTTCTGAGGCAGAGAGCTCAAGACCCATCAAGGCCCCAACTGCGACACAGAGCCCCCATTTGAGCCCAGACGCAAAAGAGCTAAAAAGTGAGTGAATTAAATAACTTAGACTGTTTTTTGGCATAATGGCCCCCAGGGCATTCCTTAAGAAATGCAAAGCCTGTGCCAAGCGTCAGGCCCAGAAAAGGGGTTATAATGGGCTTGTGGCCTTGATCGAAAACGACACGACTCGGAGCTTTTTGGGTCCTATTTTGGACTTCTTGGACGACGACAGTGTAACCGAAATCCTTATCAATTCACCCGACGAGATTTATATCGAGCGCAAGGGAAAGCTGATTCGAGCCGAAACAGCCTTCGCCGATGAAGACGCTTTGTTTGCAGCAGCGAGAAATGTGGCCCAGTTTGTGGGCCGGCGAATTGATGAACTCAACCCCGTCATGGACGCTCGATTGCCCGACGGCAGTCGAATTCATATTGTCGTCCCGCCTTGCGCCAAAGATGGGGTGTATATGGCCATTCGAAAGTTTGGCGATGTGCCCTTAGAAGTTAAAGACTTGGTGAAGGTGGGCGCGATGTCAGTCGACATGGCTCGCTTTCTTCATGTCTGTGTTCAACTGAAGAAAAACCTAATCGTTTCAGGCTCCACCAGCTCCGGAAAGACCACTCTGCTCAACGCGATCTCAAGTTTTATTCCCTCCGACCAAAGAATCGTGGTGATTGAAGACGCCTCAGAGCTTCAACTTCAGCAAGAACATGTTCTCCGCATGGAGAGCGTTCATAGTGACAAGTTGACGGTCGATATTCGAGATCTCGTTAAAAGCTCGCTGCGACTGCGACCCGATCGGATTGTGATTGGAGAGGTTCGGGGCCCCGAGGCTCTGGACCTCCTACAGGCCATGACTACCGGCCATTCCGGAAGTATGTCCACCCTTCACGCCAACAACCCTCGGCAAGCGATCTCACGAATTGAAACTTTAATTATGATGAACCGACTCGAAATGCCTCTGATTGCCATTCGAAGTCAAATTGCCAATGCCATTCAAATTATTGTTCAGGCCTCAAGGCTTCGCGACGGCAGCCGCCGATTGACTCATGTTTCAGAACTGGTGGGCCTGGATGAGTCAGGAAACTACGACATCCGAGATCTCTTTGTTTTAGAAATTCTGGAACAAAAGGAAGGCGCCAAAGCCCGAGTCAAGCACCGGCCAACGGGCGAGCTCCCAAGCTTTCTAGAGGAGGCTCGTCGTTCAGGCTTTAAACTCGATCAGAAAATATTCACTCCCTGATCGAAGGCCCCGAGAGAGTCTCGAAGGCTTCCTTCAGATCGTCGGGAAGAAAACTCAAAAGCTGCTTTCTAGAAAACAAATGACCTTCGGCAATGATCCAAGACTGGACTTTCAGTAAACTCTCTTTCACTTGTTCTTCTGTTAATCCCAACTCCTTTGCCAGAGACTTGGGATTAGCTCTCGCCTGAATCGCACCCACACCAAAGAGACCATACTTTCGAGAAACTACCTGTTTATCCACTTCGTTAAACAGATCGGGGCGAGAGTCAAAGGCAGAGACGACCAAAAGTTTGTACTGCATTCGATCTAAAAAGTGCTCAAGGTTTTGTCGATTGTTAAAACCTAGTTGTTCTTGAATTTGCTCATCGGTCAAAAGGGATTGCGGGATGATTTCCCCTCGACTATTTTCTTGCAGTCTTTCGCCCCACTTCAATCGATAGTACATGACAAATTGATTGGCCTCTTCGTGCTTGGTGATCTCACTGAGTAAACGATCGAGAAGCTCGATTCTCTCCCGTTGAACGCCAGGAGATTCCACGGAAGGATCGCTCAAGGGCCGAAGTCGAAATCCCCCATCGGGATCGGGCACAAAGAGAGAACGAGAGTTTCGCTGCTGACCCGTCCTGATTTGGTCCCACATTCTGTTGTGTTGAACAGGCTTCGGAAACTCGAAGCGGATTTCTTCAAAAGATGGGTCGCGCCCGTACTCCTCATGAAAGCCTGCCAGCCACTCTAGCTCAGGGGCTTTAAGATAGCCTGCCTCTCGTTGTCTCAGTCCTGAGACCCCTAAACTCTCCAACTTTTTTGAAACATATGGGTGCAGAAGGGTGGTTAGATTGAAGCCACTTGAAACTTCATAAGCTCGAATCGCCTCTACGGCCGCCATCGCTCCCTCTTGAAGAGCGTCTGCAAAATCATCCGGTCGGTTTGGTCTGACGGACCTGGCCGCCAGGGTGGTGACATAGCCCATCATCAAGTCCAGCAGCTCCGTTTCTAAAGTTCTCCACTCATCAAAGGCTTCGCTCATTTCTTTACTTTGAAACCAATTCGGAAACTCAAGGTTTGCCGCCATGATCGCCCGCACTCGCTCCTTTCGTGAAGCTTCGAGCGAAAGACCCTTTTGAAGATTAGAAGCCTCCTTCTCTTTAGAAGCCTTCAGCCTCTCCTTCTCTGACTTTGACAATGAATTGTACGCGTTTGAAATCTCCCTCAGCATCTGCTCTTCAAGAGCCTCCATCCTTAAAATCCGGGGAGCAATCTCCGAGCTTTGAATGCTCTCGACTTCCTGATTGACCGCTTTAGGACTTTTATTTTTAGCTTCGTGAAGAGTGTCAGAGCCTTCCAGGCCCAAAGCTCTGAACAAATCCATGAACCGCAATCTTCCTTTATTTCCTGGCGAGGCATCCGCCGTCAGCTTGTTTGCCAATATCTCGGTCACTGTCCTGCAGATATCAGCACGCAAAGAAGCTGGCGCCAAAAAAGTCGATAGACCCAAAGCGAGAGCAAAAATCGCGATATGGAAACGCCTGACCACCATCACCCCTATGAGATTCGCAAGAATCGTACCTGACCCAAGCCGAGTTTTAGCCCCTCTGGCAAGTCCAATATAAGAGCCTAATCATCAATCATTTCAAGGAGCTGGCTCAGTCCAGCCCGAGGGGGGCACAGCGATCGCTTGCCCACGGGCTGTCGCAACGGCGGTCACCGAAGTCCCGCTCCGGCCTTTCGCCGAAACACCCAAAAGTGATAGAAAAGCTTCAATGAATTCAATCCTTCGAGTTGCCGTTTTGATTTTTTCTGTTTGGCTGGGGCTATGCTTGCTGCTGTTCCTGCTTCAGAAGTTTCTCATTTTTCAGAGCTTTGGTTCCACATTTGGAAACTGCTCGGAGGCCAAGAGCTACTCCTTTGTGGCTGTCGAACAGAATGAAGTTCGTTTCTATCATCGACAGCAAGCAGGCGCTGAGGGAAGCCTGATCTATTTTCACGGAAATGCGGGCTCTGCCTGCGATCGACTCTTCTTTTCGGAAGTCCTGGAAGGGCTTCCCCTCAATCTCATATTTCTTGAATACCCGGGCTATGGCGGAGAGCCTCGTCGAAAGGCCTCTCAAGAAGCTTTTCTTCGAGCCGGACTGGAGGTTTTCGACCTCATCGAGTCTGAATCGCCAGGGCCCATTTTTTTGTTTGGAGAATCGATCGGAAGTTCGGTGGCCGTTTGGGTGGCTGCGCAACGAATTCAAAGTGCGGGCCTCATTCTACAAGCCCCTGCCGCGAGTCTGGTCGACATCGCTCGAAGACACTACCCCTGGCTTCCGGTGAAACTCCTGCTTCGGCACCCATTCCCCTCAATTGATTGGGCCCCGCGAGTTCAAGCCCCAAGCCTTGTTTTGTTCAGCGAGACAGATGAAGTGGTCCCCCCAAGCTCCAGCAAAAGACTGGCCGCTCAGCTTCCTCACCTCAAGAAACTGGTCGCATTTAAATCCATGGGTCACAATCAGTTTCTTCTACAAGAGACTTATCAAGAGCAGATCCGCAGCTTTCTGAAGCAGGAACTCGAAAATCACCAGTGATGGGGGCTCATTCAAAGCATCTCTTTAACACCCCCAATGAAACCCGACTCATCACAGACTTAAGATTTACATTTCTCAGTTTTCTGCTCAAATGAGCTTTGGGGGTGTTCTTGGAAGCATTGCATTCATTATGGTCAGACCAGGTCGAGTGGGCGCTGTGGATTTTTTTGTGGCTGTTGGGGAATACGCTCGCCCTCTATCTCGGTCTTCAATCCAATTCGTTAGCTGAAAGATTTCGTAAAGTGCCCATTCTAGACTTCTGGGTCGCTGTCTTTGTTTGGCTGCCGCCTTTGTTCAGCGCATTGTATATGGGCATCGCCGGATTTCTCGTGTCTGTTGTCACTCAGTCGATCTATCTGGCGATCTTTTGCCGCATTCATTCTTGGCTGGCTTATCTTCGGTCAGGCTCTCAAGGGGGTCGCTTGCTCAAGGTGCTTGGCTCATCGGTCGGCACCGTCAAAGTTCTCGCAGGCTTCTACTTTACCCTCTTGGCCCTTCCCTGTTTTTTAGTGGTCCGTTTCGGACAAATCTTCCTGTATCCCCTATTGCAATTTTCTCTGGGCTTTCCTCGCTACATACACTCTGACTTCATTCAAGTTTCTCGGCATAAGTTTCAAGGTCTGGTTGGGATTGATCTCCTTTGGTGTTTGTACTGCGAGTGGGCTGCCGGTGTTTACTCTCTGGGGGGAGAAATGGTTCGCAACAATGAAAGCTTCTGGTGTCCCATTCGGTTTTACGAAAATAAACATTGTGAAAACTGTCGAGTGGACTTTCCCGACCTAGCAGAGTGGATTCCCTCAGACGGCAAAATGGAGGCCGTCGAAAACCTACTCCAAAAGAAGTATCCGAAAGACCGGAAGGTTCGAGCTTGGTACCAGCACCCAAGCCGCCGAGCTTAAGGGAGCCATTGGCGACACTCCCCTTGCATGGCGGACAGTTTCGACAGCCTTGTGCCCTAAGCCATAAAATGGTACAATATATTGTACCATGAGAAACTTGAACAATAACAAAAATTTGCATCAGGTCTCGGAAAGGGAGCTGGCTCGACTGGCGGGCATCTCTCGAACGACCCTTCGTCACATCAAGGAAGGGGAACGAAATGCCAGCCTGAAGACTTTGAAAAAGATAGCACAGGCTTCTCATCGGGAGCTGGAGCTTTTTGAATATTTGAAGAATTCAAAGGCCGATTTCCGATACTCCGTGCCCGTGGTTTCCCTGGCCGTTTCACAAGAGGGGGAAGACTCATGGAAGCTGCATTTCTTCAATCTCATTGATGAGTTTCTAAGAACCAAAGATGCAAGGCTTCTTATCACTCCGCCTGTCCGAGCTTTGAATCCACGCCTCCAAGCCTTGATTTCTGCCATTGTTCTAGAGCTCTGTCATCGCAGTGAATTTTCCCCGCCAGCATGGGCTTTAGATGCAGCACCGCTTTCTCAGCCCTGGTTTGTTTCTGGCATCGAATCTTTGAAGGCTTCAGCCATTTTAGAATCCCCTGCTCGCTTTAAGATGAAGAATGTTTTCATTTTAGAAAACTTTTTTGAAAGGGCCTAAACATGGAAAGGGATGAGATAAAGAATTATCTGAGACAGCTTTCGAATATCCTAAAGAGAAAAAACATTCGGGGAGAACTGGGGATCGTTGGCGGGGCAGCCATGTGCCTAGCCTTTAAAGCCAGGGCCTCAACAAAAGATGTTGATGGCGTTTTTGAGCCAAGCAGTGAAGTGCGTCTTGCCGCGAAGGAAGTTGCTGAAGAGAACTCTTTGTCCGATGATTGGCTGAATGACGCCGCAAAAGCCTTTATGGTCCCAGTGCCGAAAAAACGAATTCTCTTTGAGTTTGATCATCTTCTGGTTTGGACGCCTGAGGCAGACTATCTTTTGGCCATGAAGACAATTAGTGCGAGATGGGACACTTCTGATCGAGATGATGTCATTTTCCTGATTTCGTTTCTAGGCCTACGGTCGCCAGAGAAAGTTTACCAAGTGATTCAGGAATACTATCCAAAGGCGAGGATACCCGCAAAGACCCAGTTCTTCATTGACGAAATTTTTGAAAAGGCTCTGGTCGACGGCTAGCCCCGCCTTGATTCGAAGCAAAATCTTGATTCAGAACATGAAAAAATTTACCGGTTGAACCACTAGTGATGGATTTGAATTCCAGAAAGCTCAAGCCTCTCTCAAGATATTTCTTGAAATCACCATGCGCTGAACCTCACTCGTTCCTTCACCGATGGTGCAAAGGCGGGCGTCTCGCCAGTAGCGCTCCACCGGATAGTCTTTGATATAACCATAGCCCCCGTGAATCTGTATCGCTTCGTCACAGGCCTTTAAGGCTGCCTCTGAAGCAAAAAGTTTCGCCATCGAAGCTTCCGTATTCATGGGCTGGCCGGCTGCATGTTTGGCGCAAGCCTTGTACAACAGAAGTCTTGCCGCCTCCAACTCCGTTGCCATATCGGCCAACTTCCACTGAATGGCCTGAAAATCTGCAATGGGCTTCCCAAACTGCTCTCGCTCTTTGGCGTACTTTAGGCTCTCCTCTAAAGCCCCTCTCCCTAATCCCAAAGCCATCGCTCCGATAATCACTCGACCTTGGTCGAGAATCTTCAGGGTGTCGATAAAACCCTGATCTTTCTCTCCCAAAAGATTCTCTTTGGGAATGCGCACATTCTCAAGGCTCAGAGTCGAAGTATCACTCGCCCGACAACCCAATTTGTCTTCAGGCTTTCCGGCGACAAAGCCCTTCGCGCCTCTCTCAATGACAAAAGCAGAAATGCCCTTCTGTTTTTTTTCAGGAGTTGTCAGCGCCAACACCACATAGATATCCCCCACCGACCCCTGAGTAATAAAGGCCTTCGAGCCATTTAACACCCACTCATTGCCTTCTAAAACGGCGGTCGTTTTCAGCCCACTCGCGTCACTCCCGCTGCCGGGCTCTGTCAACGCCCAGGCTGAAAGCTTCTTACCCTGGGCAATATCCGGAAGGTATTTTTTCTTCTGAGCCTCTGATCCAAACAGCAGAATATGCTTCGAACCCAGACCGTTGTGAGAGGCTAAAGTAAGAGCAGTTGAGCCGCAGTGTCGCGCCACTTCCTCCATGATCAACGCGCAGGAGAGGAGATCGAGCCCCGCCCCCGCATAGTCTTCAGGAATGCCCATCCCCATAAAGCCAAGCTCGGCCATTTCTGGAATGATCTCGCGCGGAAACTCCTTCGTCTGATCCCACTGAGCCGCTTTGTCTCGCAATCGACTTTCGGCAAAACTCCTCGCCATGTCTCGAATGGCCTTTTGATCGTCTGACAACTCAAAGTTCATTTCGGCTTTCCTTTCTTCAGAGTCCTGGAGTTTTTGGGCGGGCTTTTCTTTTTAGCTTTCAGGCTTTTGAGGGGTTTTTTCCCCGTCTTTGACCCGCTCTTTTTTAAGCCGGACTTCGCAGACTTTTTTTCGCGAAGCGATCGAATCGAGTCTACAATCTCATCGAGCCGCGTTCCCGGACTGAATACCGCCCGAACCCCCATTTTCTTCAGAAGATTCCGATCGGAGTCCGGAATAATGCCGCCCAGGGCAATGGGTATGGAGTCCGCCTCCAATTGAGCTAGCTCTTGAACCAGACGAGGCACCAGGTCTTTGTGAGCCCCTGAAAGAATGCTTAAACCGATCACATCCACATCTTCTTCCACCGCGGCTCGGGCCACAGCCGCGGGGGTCTGATGAAGCCCCGAATAAATCACCTCCATGCCCGCGTCTCTTAATGCCGCCATCACCACTTTGGCCCCGCGATCATGCCCGTCTAAACCCAACTTCGCCATCAGCACCCGAATCGGTCTCAAAGCTCTGCTCCCTTCAAAAGATCTTTAGCGATCACCAGCCTCTGGATCTCACTCGTACCCTCGTAAAGCTTGGTCACCCGAACATCGCGATAAAATCTCTCTACGGGATATTCCTTGATGTAACCATAGCCTCCAAAAATTTGAATCATCTCATTGCAAACCCTCGTGGCTGACTCCGTGGCGAACAATTTCGCCATACTGGCGGCTCGAGTATACGATCGTCCCTTCCTCTTGAGGTCACAAGCCTTTGCGATCAGAAGCTCCGCCGCAGAAAGCTCTGTCGCTGCATTCGCGAGCTTCCATTGAATGGCCTGAAACTCCGACAGAGTCTTCCCAAACTGTTCTCGCTCCTTCACATAGCGCAAACCAGCCGCCAACGCAGCCTCGGCGGTGCCTAAACTCTGAGAGGCGACCGAGATTCGGCCGGAATCCAGCGAGCGCATCGCAATCTTAAAGCCCTCCCCTTCTTCAAGAAGTCGATTCTCTTCAGGCACCTCCACCTGATCTAAACTCAGTTGAATCGTACTACTGGCCGTCAAACCCATCTTATCTTCTTCTTTTCCGAGATGAAGCCCCTTTTGATCTCTCTCGACGATGAAGGCCGAAATTCCCTGGGCCCCTGGCGTTTCAGAGGTTCGGGCCATTACCAAAAAAACCCCTGAGTAAGCCCCATTGGTGACATAGATCTTCTCTCCATTGAGGACATAATGCCGAGATTTTTTCTCTGCCCTTGTTCGCAGGGCGGCGGCGTCTGATCCACTGGAGTTCTCCGTCAGGCAAAAGCTCGCCGTCAAAGAACTGCCGCTTACAATGGAGGATAGAAATTTCTTCTTCTGAGCCGCTGTTCCATCACGGGCCAGAGTCTCAGCAATCATATTGGTGACCGCCACCGTGATGGCGGTTGAAGCACAGACTCGAGACAACTCTCGAATGCAGACTGAAAAGGAAAGTGGGTCTAAGCCCCCTCCCCCTTCAGTTTCAGGGACTGTCAAGGCCATCCAGCCCTGCGATGAAAGCTCTTTCAACAGCTCGGGCTGAATTCTCTCTGTTTGATGGCGCTCGACATGAGGCTTCACGCAAGACTCCGCAAACTTCTTAGCCCAGTCTTGAAACTGCTGCTGCTCATCGCTAAGAGAGATTCTCATCAGGTCAGATCTTTCTTCTTAAAAAATTCAGGGCTCTCAACCAAAAAGGCTCAAACTTCTTTAAGCAAAGTCCTTGCAATCAATAGCCTTTGAACTTCACTGGTTCCCTCATAAATTTCACATATTTTGGCATCACGAAACAAGCGCTCAGGTAGATAGTCTTCCACATAACCGTAACCACCATGAATTTGAAGCGCCGCCCAGGCGTTGTACATGCACATTTCAGAAGCATAGAGCTTCGCTTGTGACGACTCTCTCGCCGTTCGCTTGCCCTCTGATTTCAAAAGGGCTGCCCGATAGGTCAAAAGCCGAGCCGCCTCCAGCCGTGTGGCCATATCAGCCATCATAAACTGAAGAGCCTGAAAGTTTGAAATTCTCTGACCAAACTGTTCTCGCTCTTGACTATAAGCCAGCGCACAGCTTAAGGCCGCAGAGCCAATGCCCAAAGCCTGGGCAGCAATTCCGATTCGACCCACCTCTAAAGTGCTCAGTGCCACCTTAAATCCTTCACCTTCTTGATGAAGTAAGTTCTCTTCTGGAACTTCCACTTCATCCAAAACAAGCTGAACACAGGAACTTCCTCGAATCCCCAACTTCTTTTCTTTTTTCGCGACCTTATAGCCTTTTCGATCCGCCTCAACGATGAAGGCAGAGATTCCCTTGCTTCCCTTGCTCGGGTCTGTGCTGGCATAAACGATGGCCAAGTCTGCTTCAGCTCCGTTGGTGATAAACTGCTTGGTCCCACTGATTCGATAAGACGAGCCCTTCTTCTCAGCACGACTTTGCTGATTGGCTGCGTCAGTGCCGGCATTAGGTTCTGTCAGTGCATAGCAACCCAACTTTTCTCCCTTAGCCAAAGGCGTTAGAAACTGTTTCTTCTGATCTTCTGTTCCAAATTTCTCGATAGGTTCGCACACGAGGGAGTTGTTCACCGACATAATGACGCCTGTCGAGGCGCAGGCGGTCGAGACTTCCTCGAGGGCCAATACATAGGACAGCATATCAAGACCCGCGCCACCATACTCCTCGGCGACACACATCCCCATCAGCTGCAGCCCGGCCATTTCTGACACCAGCTCTTTGGGATAGAGAGACTCTCGATCTAGTTTCTCGGCAATAGGGGCCACTTTTCGTTTGGCGAAGTCTCTCGCCATTTCCTGAACCGCTTGCTGCTCGTTGGTTAAGTCAAAATCCATCACTCTCCTCACTCTCTAAATAGATCTAAACAGATGCCCTCAGCCCAGAATCCCCATCGCCGGGCTCGTCCCTAAAACTTTGGCTTTCTTTTTTCAAGAAAGGCGGTCATCCCCTCTTGCGGCTCACCCGTATCAAACAAAGTTCCGAAACTCTCTCTCTCTAACTGTTGAGCTCGATCTCGATCCGTTTGAGAATGAGCACGAACCAAAGACCGCGCCAGAAACAAAGACTCGGGTCCCTTCTCGGCAAAGACACGAAGTTTTTGATCTAAATCTTGCTTCCAGTCGGTCTCAGACAGCAAGTCCAGAACAAGACCCCTTCGGTAAGCCTCCTCGGCAGAGATCATCTCTCCGCCGCAAATCATCTCCATGGCGTAGTGAAAGCCGACCCGCTGCAATAGAGTGGAAGTCCCTCCAAAGCCCGGCACCAAACCGAGATTGATCTCGGGCAGTGCAAACTTTGATTTAGGAGTCGCGTAGATCAAGTCACAGGCCAAGGCCAATTCCAAGCCCCCTCCTAAGGCAAAGCCATTCACCCCAGCCACAGACAAAAATGGAGCGTCTTGCAAGAGACGAAAAATTCCCTGCCCCAAAGCAGCAAAGGCCCTCGCCTCTCTGGGTCGCATTTTCTGCATCGCTTTGATGTCGGCCCCGGCCACAAAGGCTTTGTCGCCGGAACCCGTCAAACAAACGACCTTCACAGACTCCAGCTTCAAGATAGCCTCTTGAAGAGCCAGCAAGACTTCTCGATTCAGGGCATTCAAAGCCTCCGGTCGTTGAATTTCTAAATAGGCAATGGAAGCTTCTTGCCTGACGCCCACCAAACTCATGCTTTTCCTCCGGAATAATCATAGAAACCCCGACCGGACTTGCGGCCCAAGCAGCCCGCCTCCACCAAGTTTCTTAAGAGTGGACAGGCTCGGTACTTGCTATCTCCGAAGCCCTGGTAAAGAACTTCCATAATTGCCAAACAAGTGTCTAGCCCAATAAAGTCCGCCAACTCGAGAGGTCCCATCGGATGATTGGTGCCAAGCTTCATACCTTGATCAATGTCTGCTGCCGTCCCCACGCCCTCAAACAAAGCAAAGCAGGCTTCGTTGATCATGGGCATCAAAATTCGATTCACGATAAAGCCAGGATAGTCCTTCGAGTGAATCTCGATTTTATCCATGCTTCGAACCAAATCCTCAACGGCCTTCAGAGTCTCCCGCGAAGTTCTTTGACCGGAAATCAGCTCCACGAGTTTCATGATGGGAACCGGATTCATAAAGTGAAGCCCAACGACCTTCTCTGGCCTTATCGTCTTGGCCGCCAATCGAGTAATGCTAATAGACGAGGTATTGGTGGCGAGAATGCTCTTCGAATCTAAGATGCGGTCTAAATCAGAGAAAATCTTCTCTTTCAAACTGAGATTTTCCGTTGCGGCCTCGATGGCGAGACCGACTTCAGAGAAATCTTTCAAGTCTTTTACGAGCGAGATTCTTGAAAGGACTTCTGAGGGGGATGCGCTAATCTTTCCCTTCTCAGCGAGCTTGCCCAAACTCTTCTCGATACTGGCCCGAGCCTTCTCGAGGGCCTCTGCAGAAACATCGTAGAGCTTCAGATTTGCCCCATAAGTGGCGCAGACTTGAGCAATTCCGCTTCCCATTTGCCCCGCTCCCACAACTCCAATCTCTTTGAACGCTAGTGCCACAACTTCTCCTCTCAAAGCCTCTCGACCAAAACGGCGATGGCTTCGCCGCCTCCGATACAAAGGCTAACAACTCCTTTTTCGCCCGGTTCCAACTGATACAGCAAGCTGGTCAACAACCGAGCGCCACTGGCCCCGATCGGATGCCCCAAGGCCACCGCCCCCCCTCTCGGGTTCAACTGGTCTCTTGAAATCTCCAAATCCTTTTGTGCGGCCATCGCTACAGCCGCAAAAGCTTCGTTAATTTCAAAAACTTTAATATCACTCACCTTCAAGCTCGCCTCTTCAAGCAGCTTCTTTACACAAAAGACGGGAGCTGTCGTGAAGGCCTCGGGCTTCTGAGCAAACTCCGCTTGATGAAGAATCTTAGCCATCGGCTTTAAACCCCCAAGGCTCTCTTTGTTTGACAAAATCAGTGCTGCCGCCCCGTCATTTAAGGAGCTGGCATTCGCTGCCGTAACGCTTCCACTTTTATCAAAGACGGGCTTGAGACTACTCATTTTTTCAAGATCCGCTCGAAAGGGCTCTTCGTCTTCAGAGACCAAAAGCTCTTGCTTTCGGCTTTTGACAGGAACTTCCGCAATCTCTGGCTTAAACTCTCCTGACTGGATGGCTCGAAGCGCTCTCTCATAAGACTCTTTTGCAAACTGATCTTGTTCTTCACGACTAAAGCGATACTCCTTCACGCAAAGTTCAGCGGCCACCCCCATATGAAATTGATTGTAAACATCCCACAGCCCGTCATGAATCATGCCGTCCACCATCTCTTGATGTCCCATCTTGAAGCCAGAACGAGCATTTTTTACAAGAAAGGGAGCTTGAGACATCGACTCCATTCCCCCCGCTAAAATCACCTGAGACCGATCAAGAGCCAAGCGATCAGCTGCCAGAGTCACCGCCTTCAAGCCTGACCCACAAACTTTGTTCAGGGTGATCGCAGGAACGGAATTTGGAAGGCCCGAAAAAATCGCCACCTGCCGAGCCGGAGCCTGGCCCAGTCCCGCCGTCAGCACACAGCCCATAATGCATTCTTGAATCTCTTCAGGACGAAGGGAGCCGATGGCCGCCTTGGCCGCCACGGCCCCCAACTGAGGGGCAGAGACCGAAGAGAGCTGACCGAGAAAGCTCCCGATGGGGGTTCGTTTCGCTGTAAAAATATAGCAGTCTTTCATGCCTGAACGCTAAACCAAAATGGATTCCATGGCCACACTTCCGGAGCCGAACTTCTGAGAACTGGAGATTATCAGATTCTCGCCAAATTTCTGACTAAATGGTCCAACTCTCGATTCGGGAGTGTCGCCAGCTTCAAGCGGCGGAGGGACAAAACCGACAGAGTGTTTACCGAGACCGCCTTGCAGTTTATGCCGATCGGGCCTAGCCTCATTTCGATGACCAAATTGGACTTTGCCATCGACTGCCTAAAGCGAATTCGAGAGGCAGGCTTTGAAGCCTATTTTGCGGGGGGCTGTGTTCGAGATCATCTTATGGGGAACGAGGCCATCGATTATGATATTGCGACCAGCGCTCTTCCCGTCGAACTGGAAGCCCTGTTTCCGAGAACCGTGCTGGTGGGAGAAGCCTTCAATGTTTTGATTTTGCTCTCTGAGCACCCCCAAAAGCCCTACCAAGTGGAGGCGGCAACATTTCGAAAGGATCTGGGCATCAAAGACGGTCGGCGACCCGAACGGGTGGAACGCGCCACGGCTCAAGAAGATGTTCAACGACGCGACTTTAGTATCAACGGAATGCTTTGGGACCCCCTTTCCAATGAGGTTCACGACTGGGTGGGCGGCCAAAAGGATCTTGCCGCAAAAATGATTCGGGCGATTGGAGAGCCTGAGGCTCGACTGAAGGAAGACTATCTTCGAATGCTTCGAGCGGTTCGATTCAGCGCTCGTTTTGACTTTAAAATAGAGAAGAAACTGGAGCAGGCTATTCAACAACTGGCCCCTCAGATTCACCAGATTTCGAAGGAAAGAATTTTTGACGAATGCTGCCGAATGCTCTCTCGCCAGGGAGCCGATCGAGCGATCGAGCAGCTAGACGACTTGAATCTATTGTCAGAAATTCTGCCAGAACTTCTTTTGATGAAGGGAGTGGAACAGCCCCCTGAGTATCACCCCGAGGGCGATGTTTGGGTTCACACCTTGCTGCTTCTCAAGCAGATTCGAGAAGGTCACTCGCCAGAGTTGGGCTGGGCCTGCTTGCTTCATGACATTGCCAAGCCTCAGACATTTAGTCATGCGGAGGGCGACCGAATTCGGTTTAATGGCCACGCCTCTTTAGGGGCTGAAATGAGCGACCAGATCTTGAGACGACTGAAGGCCCCGAATCGATTTCGAGAAATCGTCCACGCTCTGGTTCGAGATCATTTGAAATTTGCGGATGTGAAGAAAATGCGACCCTCCACTCTGAAAAGGTTTCTGCGACAAGAGCACTTTGATTGGCATTTAGAACTTCACCGAATCGACTGCCTCGCCTCTCATCAGAACTTAGATCTTTACCACTTCTGCCAAGCCGCTCTCAGTGAGCTCAAAGTCGAAGACCTGCGGCCCCCGGCCCTGATCTCAGGCCAAGACCTTATCGCCATGGGCTTTTCGCCAGGACCAAAATTTAAGGAAATCTTAACTGAAGTAGAAAGCCTACAACTAGACGGACAACTCAAGACCAAAGACGAGGCTCTTGATTTTGTGGAAAGAAACTTCGCGCTGAAAACCTGAGGGCAGTCGCTGCCCACTTCTCCGTACGGCTTTTAGCCCTTTGCTGCTTCGTCCGCCGCTGGAGTCTCGAAAGCCTTATAAAAGTTAATCGTTCCCCTCTTCGCATTCTCTTTTTTGCGACGACGGCCCTGAATCGCTCTTTTTCGCTTACGAACATTCTCTGAAATTGAGGTAGGTGATGGCATAACCCAACTCTTTCAGCCTGAAATGCGTCGAATGTCAACTTCACAAAGGAGATTGTCGCCCAAGTCTTGATTGGGGATTGTCACTAAAGCCCCTAAGCGAGAAAGAGCCCATAAACCAGAAAAGTCCTACCGAGGCAGTCGCCGAAGCAGGTCTTCGCCAGCCCCTCGAACTCGATCTTCGACCCCCTCACGCAAACGATCGGCCTGAGCTCGCGCCTCTCTTTCAAGCCTTTGCTTTGCCTTTTCAGCCTCTTCGAGTCTTGATCGCAATAGACGCTCTCGGTTTTGAATCTCCTGAACGATCTCTCTCTCAAACTCCTTCTTTTGCGTCTCTGCGTGATCCCGCACCCGAGCGACTCTTTCGCCCAAGTTGCGCTCAAGGCGCCGATAAAAGGCCTGAAGCTGCTGCTCTAACTCTCGAAAAACGCCTTGCTTGATCAGTTCATCCAGATCACTACTCACGAGAAATCGAAGCTTCCCATCCAGGATTTCAAACCGAAGCTCTAGCCAAAAACGGCCGACCGACTCCAAAATTCTAGACAGGCTTGGAATCACCGCGCCCACCTGCGGCACTTCTCGAAGGTCCCAGCTCACCCCGGAGAACTCTAAACGATTCACCCAACTCAAAGACTCCCCCACTCGATGAAATCCGGTTCGAACACTGACCGAACCCTCTCGAATGGCCAGAGGAAAAACTGGAGACACCCCAACCGGAATCAACGAGGCTTTGAGGTTCTCGGCAGAAAGTTCATAGCGGTCCTTTAAAGACTCTGTCGTATAGTCAAAAAACAATTCGAGTTTGGCCGAAGACAAAAAACTCTCGCGAAAGCGGCCCAGAACCTCAATCTCGGTGGGCTTTCCGTAGAGCTTTGGCGAAGAATTCACTCCTTGAACACGAAGCTCATAACTTTGACTGACTCGATCGCCCTCCTCTCTCTCTAAACCTCGAACACTGAACTCAGAGAACTCCCAAACAAAGCCAGGCTCTGCTTTCGGAGAAAAAATCTGAACCACCCGTCCCCTCTGCCTTGGACGAACCTGCCTATTTGGTCTTTGCTCGCTCGCTCGCCAAGCCAAAGCCCGCCGAAGAAGCTGCTGATATTGAATCACGGCCTCCGCCCGATCCAACCAGTGAGCCCCGAAAATCAATCGACTTAAATTATCTACGCGAAGCTGATCTAGGCTTATCTGAGCCTTTGCCCGCTCAAGATCCGTTCGAAAGGCCGATTGAGCCGCTCGGTAAGTTCCGTCGAGCTCATCAGCGGCTTCTTGTAGCTCTGAGATCAGACCCGAAACCCTGGCTCGCTCACTTTGAAAAAAATCAATAGATGATTGAACCAGTCGCAGTCTTTCGGCAATGCCCTGAGGATCTCTCGGAATATCTTGAGTGGCCTCTCTAAACTGTCCCGTGAATCGCTGATAATCCCGTAAATCGCGCAATTCGCTAAAGCGCCCCCGCCATCGAGTCTCTGCGTCTTCAAACTTTGCCCCCGCTTCTCGAAAGGCGGATTCGGACTCAAGCGATAGAAGGTTAAGAATTTCTTGGGGGTTTTCTGGAATGCGAAAGTCGGCCAATCGGGCGACTGGTAGCTCTTCAAACTCTTCCCGTAGTACGCCCATTGCTTGTGTGACCCAAGGGGAAAGCCAAGACGGGCTTCTCTCTGGCCGGACCAAACGCCCCGAAGTTTTTCTATCGGTTCCCCAATCCACCCCTCGGATGGAGAACTCGCGAATGACCAGCCTTCGGCTAAGAAGTGGCCAAAGTTCGATTTCCATCAGAATCTCTTCAAACTCAATCACATTCTTAAAAGGCTCTGACCGAGAGGCCAGCTCAAGCCCGGCGATTTGAAGCTTCGGAGGGAAGAAGCGAGTTTGCAATCGACGAACATCCGTTTTCGTTTGAGTTAATGAACTGATTCCCGACTCAATGCTGCGGGCGAGCCATGCGTCAAATCGAAGACTAAAGAACCAGAAGACCAAAACGCAAAGAGCAAAGACAGGAAGGAAGACCTTGAATCGAATCATGAAGAGATTTGCCCCCAGCGAGCCTCAAGAGCTCTAAACTTTTGATAGAGAGAATAAATTTTAGAGGTCTTGAGGGCCTTAAACCAAGAAGAAGTCTTTATCTTTTCTCTCCATCGCTTTCTGTAGGCCCGAATCAAAAAAATCAAGCCCACAAAGACAGGCAAACTAAGAACAAGGCCAAGCACCAGGGAGCCTAAATAGAGGGTGTTGTTGAGCTGGAAGAAAGGAAGCAGTGGCTGACGAAACAAATCCGCCCAGAAGGCCGTGAGAATCGGCAGTTCAACCAACAGCCAGAAGCCCAAACGATCAAAAACGGGATCTAAACCCCAGGCCATCAAACTAAACAGCGCGGAGCTCAAGAAGAAAGCCGTCAAATTGACCCGAAACAGGCAAACCAATAGAAACAAGCTTAGGCTGGTAAGCGAAAAGAAGGGAATGAAGCCAAAGACCATGCCCGCACAGAAGCCCGCCGCAAGCTGCGAGGGCTTGGTCTCCGAGTTCAACAGCCTCAGTAGTCTAAAAAAGCTTTGAAGAAGAAAAATCACACTAAACCGATTCTACGAACGAATTCAGCTTGAAATCAATCCGGAAAGGGACAGGGTCGGGAGACGAAAGTGCCAGACTAGAAAACACTCAGCAAAGCCTTAAGCCGATGGGCCTTGTTGACTTCACCGGCGGTGACGATTGAGGTCCAGAGGCGTGAAGACGCCACTCCCCCCTTGCGGCCAGGAGCCAAAGAGACCTGCCGCAATAGGAAATTCCATTTGTCAGACAGAGCCCAGTGTCTTATCATTCGACTCTTGAGAGAGTTTCTGCGAGCCAAGCTTCACGGACTGACTGTGACCAAAGCTGACCTCGAGTACGAGGGGAGTTTTGGCATTGACCAAGATATTATGGAGCGACTGGAGATTTTGCCCTTCGAAGCGGTGGAGATTTACAATATCAGCTCCGGGCAAAGGTTAAAGACTTACGCCATCCCCTTGGCCCGAGGCAGTCGAGAGTTTCAGAGCAATGGCGCGGCGGCGCATTTGATCAAAAAGGGCGATCGAGTGATTGTTGCCTGCTACTGCCGTCTGAACGAACAGGAGATCCTGAAGTTTGACGGACCCAAGGTCGCCATCTTTAACAAGCGGAATGAGATTCAGCAGTTTTATCAGCAAGCACCACAGAAAATCGCGTAAAACCACCGATTTGCTTTTCGGCCAGAGCCCTGAGATGTTTTTCAAGCCTTTGAGTGGGCTCTTCTAAGTTAAGGCGAAGCTCAAGCTCCTGAGAGCGACTTAAAAACTCGAAAGCCACCGCACTCGAAGCTGGCTGGTGAGAATCCAAAACATCTTGAAAGTTCATCAGAAGGTCTTCTTGATCTTTGGGGGCGTACCAGAGAAAGCCTCGTTCGGAATCATAAAAACTCTCCAAGATCCATCGGGCAAGTTCTTCAGATCGTGACCTCCACTTCTCTTCTTTCGTCCGTTGGTAAAGACCGACAAAGGCCAATCCAAGCTGAGCGGCATCTTCTAGAAAGCCTTCTGCCAAGACCAGGTCGGAGTAGACCCCATGACTGAGTCGCCCCCCTTGCCAAGCCGCACTCCATAGTCGTTCACCAAGCGCTTTGGCCCTTTCCATCCAAACTACTTCTGAGAAGACCCTCGACGCCTCAATCCAAGCCTGAATCAAAATCGCATTCTCACTCACAACCGACAGAGGGCTCGCCCCTGGGCTTTGCTTTTCAGAGCTTCGCTGTGTATGCAAGGCCTCGCAAAGCTCTGTCACACTCTCAAGAGTCGAAGAAGTCTGAGGCCAAGCCTTCAATCGAATCAAGAACTCATTCTCTGGCTGTGAAAGATCAAGAAGGCCCCCGAGCGAGTCGATCGAAAGCGGGCCTTGGGTGGGCAAGTCTGACTTGCGCCATGAATAAAACTCCTCGTCTTTGGAGCTTCCAAAAGAAAGCAAGGCCGTCGCATACAAGCCATTTGGCTTTTTTAACTCGGACTCTATCCAGTTGAGATTTCGCTGTAGAATCCATCGAAGAACTGGAGAATCTTGAAAACGAATCGACTCGGCTAACAAGAGACAGAATTGAGCATTTTCAACGAGTCTCTTTTCAAAATGAGGCCGACGCCATTCTCCATCTTCTGAAAAGCGATGAAGCCCCCCCGAAACCAGATCAAAAACAGCGCCCTTGGCCATTTCTTTGAGGCTTTTCTCAACCCAAGCTCGCTGCTCTGGCAAGCGAAGAAGAAATCGAAGAGCCTCGAAATAAAAGAATTTCGGAGCCGTTCCAAAGCCCCCCCCTTTTTTATCTTGAAGGCTTAAGAGGTTTTTTTCGCAAAGCTTGAGGCCGTCCTCTGTCTCCATTCGTGGCTGAGCCCAACTCAAAGCATCCTGAGCCAAAAGTTGCATCGCCTCTGCCGCTTGAGACTCTAGTCTGGGGTCGCCCTGATTCCAAAGCTCGGCCATCTTGTCTAAGAGTTCAGCAAATGGGGGTAGCCCATAGCGAGCTTCAGGCGGAAAGTATGCTCCAGCAAAGAAGGCCTTTAAATGAGGGCTCAGAAACAAATGCAGGGGAGAGGACTCTTGGCCAGTCGCCCAAGCCTGAACCTTGGAATACAATCTGTCCAAATCAGGCCTCTCCTCTCGATCGACCTTAAGAGGAATAAAGTTTTGGTTCAGCCGACGAGCGATTTCAGGATTCGAAAAACTTTCGGCCTCCATCACCTGACACCAATGCGAGTTGCTGTAGCCCACGCTCAAAAAAATAGGCTTTCGTTCACTCATGGCCCTGGAAAAGGCCTCTTGTCCCCATCTTTGCCAGCGAACAGCCGACCGAGAAGCTCTTTGCAAATACGGAGATTTCTCAGTTGACAAGTCGTTTTTCATGAATCGAGCTGAAGGCTAACAAGCCCCCAAGCTTAAAGCTACGGAAAAGAACCAATTTGTAGCTTGATCAAAACTTTCAAATCTTCCTAACCTTCCCTGAAGGAGTTCAGCTCAGAATGGCAAAAAAGAAAACAAGGACAAAGACCTCCAAAAAGAAACGCGGCTCAACGAAAAAGAAGAAAACGGCGATCAAAAAGAAGCCCCTTCGTCGTAGTTCAAAGAAGAAAAAGAGCCCCTCTCGTCAAAGTTCTCAAAAGAAGAAGAAAAAAACTAGTCCGACAAAAGCCAGACTCAGCAGTCAGAAGAAGCTCAAGAAAACGGCCTCGGTAAAGAAACCAGCAGTCGCAAGCCCTCAGAAGGCCGCTAAGGCCCAAGAGGCGGCCAGACCCGCTCTCTCAATGACTCAGGCCTATAAACAGTTTCAGGAGGTTTGGAATCCCTCTTCAGAGAACTTTATCGCCGGGCTCAAGAAACTCTTTAGCCTCTACGAGGCCCCTGGAAAGTCAGCAGAAGAAAAGGAAAAGAATTCGGCTATGATTATCGAAAAGATCGAATCGGGACTCAGAAAAGAGCCCGTGCCGGATGAAATTCTAAAGGAGCTTGCTGAGCGATTTCCAGAGCAGCGAGTGAGACAGATTGCTTCCATATGTTCATTGAAGCCTCGCTCCAGCATTCGAGTGAACAGTCTTCGGGTGGACATTCAGGGCTTTGCTCACAGTAAAGCGGGCGCTGACTTGAAAGTAAAACGATGCCAGTTCAGCCCTTGGGGTTTTGATGTGGGCAGCGGCCTGAACCCGATTCAACATCCGCTTTATGAGAGAGGTTTTTTTGAGATTGAAGACGAGGCCTCTCAAATCATGGCTTTGATGACCAACGCTCGGCCAGGCCACCGGGTACTGGATCTTTGTGCAAGAGAAGGCGATCACACTCTCAATCTCGCCTGTATGATGAAAAACAAAGGCTCTTTGTTTGTCTATGATGCGGATCCGAGCAAACTGAAGGTACTTAAGGCCCGCGCCCAACGAGCTGGTGTTGAAAACATTCGGATTCTTTCCGACGCTCAGGTCGCTGAGGTGAAGAGCCTCGATGTGGTCTTGGTAGACTCCCCCAGCTCAAGTAGCGGCATGGTGGCTCGGCAACCCGAGCTGAAGTGGCGTTTTAAGCGAGAAGATCTTCCGAAGATTCAGCGACTTCAAGCCGCGCTTTTAAGAGAGGCCGCCAGGAAATTGAAGCTAGGCGGCCATCTGATTTATGCCACATCGAGCCTGAATCGATCAGAAAATGAGGCGCAGATTGAGAACTTTTTGAAGTCAGCGCACAATTCCTACCGCCTGGTGGCGGCTTCAGAGCACCTTCGTCAGTATGTCTTGCCCTTTGTTCAGAATCATTATGGCCTTGAGTGGAAGGAAGACAAGCTAGCGGGCCTACTGGAATTCGACCCCTTTTTGGTCCTGGCCCCAGACCTTCACGGCTGTAACGGGCTCTTTCTGGCCATTTTGGAGAGAACCAGAATCAGTAGCTAGAGGCGGACAGGCTTGGAGACGAACCACCCAGACTTGCAAAGCTAAAAGAGCAGATGGGCCCTTAGCGACAGTCTCCCTAGGCGCTTAGGATGTGAAAGCCCGAATCAATATGAACAAGCTCCCCCGTAATAGCGGAGGCTTCGTCGCTGCACAAAAAGCGAGCGAGATTACCCACTTCTTCGATGCTGATATTTCTTCGAAGGGGGGCGACCTCTTCGATATGAGAAAGAATGGATTTGAAGTCTTTCACCCCGCTCGCCGCAAGAGTCCGAATGGGCCCTGCCGAAATCGCATTGACCCGAATTTTCTTGGGGCCGAGATCGTTTGCCAAATATCGAACGCTCGCCTCTAGAGCGGCCTTTGCCACTCCCATCACATTGTAGTTTTTAACTACCTTTTCAGAGCCGTAGTAAGTAAGGCAAAGAACACTACCCCCTTTCTTCTCAAGACAGGGCAAAAGCTCCCGACACAGGGCCACCAAGGAATAGGCCGACACATCCATCGCCTTCAGAAAACCCTGTCTTGTCGTATAAACAAAATCTCTCTCTAGATCTTCTCTCTCTGCATAAGCCAAAGAGTGAACCAAAGCCTCTAAGCCCTCTCCGGCAACCTCTTGAACTTGTTTCGCCAGCTGCTTAATCTCATCGTCTGAACCGACATCACAGGGGAAAAGATGCTTAACCCCCAATTCTTCTGCTAAGGGCAAAACTCGTTTCTCTAAAACCGGCAAATAGCTCAAGATTAACTCGGCCCCCGCCTCTTTCAATTTCTGACAGATTCCCCAGGCTATACTTCGCTGATTGGCAAGGCCTAAGACCAAAGCCTTTTTTCCATTAAGATTCATGCTTCCGAATTCGCCAAAGCCCTATTGAATGTCAATCAATTACAGGGTCTTTTGAGCGAAAAGTCGGTCTTTCCAACTCTGGCCGCAGGCGCTCCGACCGTAAACTCAAGTCTGGGTAGGCCTCACAGAGCTCCTCGAAGCTCAATCGATCACATTCCAGAACATGACAGTGAGACAAACTCTTCACTTGAGCTGTTCTCTTGCTACCCATCAGAAAGCCTCTCTCACCCACAAAATGTCCGGCACCCAACTGCAAGCTCTTAATCCCCGGGCGAATGACTTCTAACCGCCCACTCAAGACCACAAAAAATCGATCGGCTTCCCGCTCAGGCTCCATCAAGACCTGTCCCGGCGCAATGTGCAGGGGAATAAGGTATTCCCAAAGCAAATCAATATCGCTGGCGGGGAAATCTCGAAAGACAAAACTGTGCTTCTGAACATGACGAAACAATCGCTGCTGAGACTCTAGAAGAACCTGTGCCTTCAATTGAGGCAGCCTATTCAAAGCTTGCATCAAGTCCTCACGACGAATCATCAGAACATCTGAGGGCTCTTGCGCAAAGGCCCGAGCCGAATGCCGAGCCTCCCCGAACAAACTCAAATCTCCAAAAATCTCGTTTCGGCCAATCTCTCGCTGCCCGTCTAAGAGATTGTCGAGAAGCACCTTTCCCTTTGCAAGAATATACAAGAAGTCAGAGTCTCCGGACTTCTCATAGATTCTCTCTCCTGGCTCGAAGCTAGCCCAAGAAAACAGGGGCAAGAGTCGGTAAACCTCATTCACATTCATTTCAGACAGGTAAGGCACACGAACTTCGGTCTTTCCAATCCATTGATCCCGAAAGTCATCTTCAGGAAAGGCGTCTTCTACGCTCACTTTGGCGTTCAACTTAGAGAAAGGCGTAGGCGGAGGAAGATCTTCACCAGGCTTGTTTCGCAGACTTCTGGCTTGAGAAATTCTGCGAGCCATTTGCCTCAAACGAAGCTGAAGCTTTTGCATCTCAACCGATTGAGACCGCCACTGCAGCCACTGGATGAGGGCTGCCGACCAATCTTCATTTTGAAGGTGAAGCTCAAAAATCACCTGAGAAAGTCTTTGAATTTTTTGATTCTCTGGGGGGCTGAGCCTTTGCTCTCCGAGATACTGAAGAACGGAAGTGACCAGCTCGAGCTGAGATCGATCGAGATCTTCCGACAGGATGCGATTCAACTCCTGATTGAGCGCCCGCCAATCCCCTTCTTTCGCTAAAGTCTCACACAACTCCGAAGGCCAGCGGAGTGGCGATCGAGCCGGATTCATAGGGCCCTCCAAAATCTACAATTCGACCCCTCCGTGGGGTCAACCCGCAAGCGAATGGATCGATAGCAGCGAGGACAATGCCCCTGATAGCGCGTGGCATCCGGTTCACGATAGATTCGCTGATAAACCTGACAACACTCGAAGAAAATGCCTAAAAAAGGACGGCCTTTAGTTTTTACTTGTGCATCTCTCACGCTTCTTTAATTATGCCATGGAATCGAAAGAGAGTTGGACTTGGAACAGCGCCGCATTTGCATTATCGGCCCAGGAAACTGGGGAACAGCCCTTAAAGAGAGCTTTGAGGCGGCGTCCCATAAGGTCGTGAGCTTAGACCGAAACGCCTCGAAGACCGACTGGGATGAGGCCTTTTCAGAGGAGTGTCTGGCTCTGGTCTCCTGCCCCTTCCCCGCGGTTGAATCTGTCATCGACCAGCTCTCTAAAGTTCGCAAATTGAGCGGCGTTCTGAATGCGAGCAAGGGAATCGATCGAAAGAGCATGAAAACCTTCAGCCCTCTTGCTGAACAGAAGATCTCTGCGCCCATTGCGACCCTCTCTGGCCCCAGCTTTGCAGCAGAGTTGATTCAAAAAAAGCCGACCGCCTGTGTGATCGCTGGTCGCGATGCGGAATTTGTTTCCAGTTTGTGCGATTCGTTAGGAACGGCATGGTTTCGACTCTACGCCCACAGCGACCCCGTTGGGGTAGAGCTCTGTGGGAGCCTAAAGAATGTTCTAGCGATTGCTTGCGGCATCTCAGATGCCTTAAAGCTTGGACTGAACGCCCGAGCCGCACTTCTGAGTCGAGCTCTGGTCGAAATGTTTCAACTGGTCGAAGCTCTTGGAGGTCGGCCCGCCACAGCTTTAGGCCTGGCGGGAGTGGGGGACCTTTGGCTGACTGCCACCGGCGATCTTAGCCGCAATCGAAGACTCGGGCTGGCACTGGGAGCAGGAAAGAACATTCAAGAAGCCCTAAGGGAACTCAAGACGGTAGAAGGCTACTACACGGCCCAACAGGTCTTTGAAATCTCGAAGCGGCAGGCCTTAGACTTGCCGATCAGCCAAGCTGTTTATCGAATTTGCTACGAGTCAGCAAAACCCGAACTTGAGTTACAACGGCTTATGTCTCGCTCTTTGAAGATCGAGGAGTCCAGCTTGTGGCAGCTTTCTCAAATAAAGCCTTCCACAAAATGATCTGTGGCTTGAACTCTCCTAAGAGAATTCTGAGAAAGGGCCCGTAGTTCTGGCTTGAAAGGTGACCGTGAAGCTCCTTTAAGATTTTCTCCATCGCACGAACAGAGTCTACCAAAGTTCCCTCTTCCACCGCCAAAGTCTTAAAGCTTTCATCTCCATAGCTTTGAAGGGAGACAATACACTGCAAGAGCCAGTCGACGAGAGAGCTGATCTCTCCGATTCGTTCGTGAGCCGCCTCAAACTCCTCTTTTTCGAAAAACGCCAAAACATCCTGACAATCCAAAGCCAGCGACTCACAAATCCGTGGGGCCAATTGCAAACTGTCCTTCAACAAATCAGTCACCTCTTTGGTGAAAAACTCTAGAGGCCCAAGCTTGCTCAGCGGCTGTTGAGCAATCTTCGCCTCGTCATCCAATCCTAAGAAATCAGTCCCCAACTTCACTTCTGCGATCACTCTCTGAGGGCCGATCTCTAGCTTTAGTCGTTCAGTGAGATTCTCGAACGAAACATTCGAATCAAACATTAAGGGATTGCCGTCTACTTGTACCGGTATCTGCTCCACTGTCATCACTCCTCCAACTATCCTTTGATTTCTAGGCTGTTTCCTTGCGCCTGCAACATATTTTCTCGAACCCACTCCACTTTTTCATGGCGAGCCCGTTTTAAAGCCTCTTTTGAAGAGTCTTTCTTCTCAAACATTTTGGATTGAAGCACTCGACCCATCTCATCAATTTGCTTGAGCTGATTCAACCATTTTGCCTCTTCTCCGCAAATCTGGGTTCCAAATTTCTGGTCGATTCGTTGAAGCTCTGAAAAAAGCTGAGATCGCCGATTAAGGGTGATGTCAAATTGAGACCAATCTTCCGCCTCGACGGATTCAATAAGATTGGCGGTAACTGAGAATAAATTCTCTATGACTAGAGATTTTTTGTGGATCCAAGCCTCCATGCTCTCCCTCCTCTGACCCCTACAGACTAACACAGGTGCACCCGAACTTACCCAGGCTTTTCCAATTGACGCAGTTCGGTGAATCCGTCTAAGTCCGGCAAAGAACTCCAAGCTCTTGAAAAGGAATCATTTTTTTAGTTATGCACACTGCATCATCAAAGTTAGAAATTTATACTCGGCATCAAGTCGAGATCGAGGGCTTGGGAAGTCGGGGCGAAGGGTTGGCCTCTCTTGGCCAAGCTGTCGTCTTCGTTCCGAAGACTCGGTCGGGTGATGTGGTCGAGATTGAACTGGTGGCTCGAGAAAAGAGTCGATATCAGGCAAGAGTGCTTCGCTGGATCAAACGGAGCGATGCCCATGCTCATGTGCGTTGCACGCACTTTTACGACTGTGGTGGCTGTCAACTCCAACACCTTTCACCCAAAGAACAAAGAGAGTGGAAGATTTCATGGGCTTCTCATTGGTTGAAGCGCTCACCTCTGGCCCCCTATTTCGATCCAGAGCACTTTCAATACATCGAGAGCCCAAAAGCTTATGAGTATCGGCACCGCGTGAGAATTCATGCGAAAGACTCTCAGCTCCACTTTACCAAAGAAAAGAGTCATGAACTTCATCCCATTCAAGATTGTCCTGTTCTTGTGAAGGGCTTCTTTGAAGCCCTTGAAAGAAAGGCGAAGGAACTGAAGAGCTTTCCATCGAGAAGCTTCGGCTTCTTTAATGGTCAACTGCTGGAACAGGATGCCACTTATTCACTGCGATCTCACAAGCTGGGCGTGGGAGCCAACTCCTTCACTCAGGGAAATTTGTTTGCGAATGAGCTTTTGGTTGAACAGGTTTTGAACGAACTAAAAGATTTGCCTCGAAAGAAACTCGCTATCGATTTCTTTTCGGGCGTAGGAAATTTGAGTCTTCCCCTCTCGGAAGTTTTTGAACGAGTGATTGGAGTAGAGTCCCATTCTGAGAGCATCGCTTGGGCGAAGAAAAACTCTTCAAAGATTGAATGGATTGAAGGGGAAGCAGAGAACCTGATCTCTCTTTTAGATCAAGCGCCCGACTGCGTCGTGATGGATCCACCCCGAGGGGGATCTCTGAAACTCTGTCGATCCCTTATGGGTCGGCCCCTGCCCCGAGTGATTTATGTTTCTTGCTCGCTCGGGTCTCTCATTCGAGACCTCACCCCTTTGGTCAAGAAGGGCGGGTATCGAATTCAAAGCTGGACACTAATCGACCTTTTTCCTCAAACAAGGCATCTGGAGTCAGTGGTCCGCCTCGATGGACGAGATCCTTTGGCGCTTTGATCCCTCCTGTGGGACAATAATGAAATGAGTCAAAATCAGAGAATGGACTCTTTCGTCGATTCGGTTCGAGATGCGATGGTTCGGGGCTTTAGCCAAGAGGACCTGTTTCTGCTGGTTTTGATTATGGGGGCCTGTATTGGAGGAGGGCTCCTGATCTCTTGGACCTACCAGAAGCGCTACCGAATTCGTCGAAATGTTTACTACCTCTGGCGTCGAATGAGAGGTCGAACTCAAAGCGAAAGTTTTAGAAGAGATTTGCAGATTCCCGTTCTAATCGTCACGGCGGCCGCTGCGAGACCCAGTCACCGAAGTCATACGGTGGATATCAGTCGTGGCGGGATGTACATCAAAACCCCTCAGCCCTATCCCCTGTCGTCGAGCTTTCAGTTCAGGCTGCTGCTCGACCCTGAGCCCCCCCTTGAAGGCATTGCCCTCGTTCGCTGGGTTCAGGGAGAGGAATCTCCGACCCATCCGAAAGGAATGGGCGTTGAATTCGTCGATTTGTCACCCCGAGACAAGAACCGGCTCAGAAAGATCGTAAAAAGCCGTCAAAAGCAAAAGAAGAAAAGGCCCCTTAACGCTCGCGGAGCTTGAAAAGCTTCGCTAGAGCTTCGGTGTGAGCTTTGATTTAGATTCATTCTCAAAAGATCTGGGTTGGACGATCTCTGGCGTCAGTGACCTTCATGTTCCCATCGAGCTGAAAGACCAATACCAAGAGTGGTTGAGAAAGTACAAGGGCCCTCAAATGCAGTACCTTGAGAGGCGAATGGAAGAGAGACTAGATCCTCTTCGGTATTTTCCTAAAGCCAAGGCGATCCTCTGCTTCGGGCTCTATTACTTCCCCGGCTGGGCGGAAGGCCCAGTGAAAGTCTCCAACTATAGCTGGGGAGAGGACTATCATCGCGTACTCAAAGAGAAACTCCAAAAAACAGAGAGGGCTCTCAGAGATCAATTTCCAGAGCTTGAATCGAAGCTCTGTGTCGACACGGCCCCGGTCTTAGAAAAGTTCTGGGCCCAGAGAGCGGGCTTAGGTTGGCAGGGAAAGAACACTCTCCTTCTACATCCTCGTCATGGATCCAGCCTGTTTTTAGGAGAAATCCTCATCAATCTCAGCCCCGAAACTTTTAAACGAAAGCCCGTGATGACAGACCATTGCGGAAGCTGCCGTCGATGCCTCGACGCCTGCCCCACCGACGCTCTTCAAGCCTATGTCTTGGACGCTAAGAAATGCATTTCTTATTGGACTTTAGAACATCGGACGGAGTTTTCTGACGACACTCCAAACTTTCACAACTGGATTGCGGGCTGCGACATCTGCCAAGAGGTCTGCCCTTGGAACCGAAAGTTGATTCCTCTCGAAGACTCCGAAGCCCTCTCCTTTCAGAAGCTGCAAGGCTCAGACATCGAAGATCCAAACTGGCCCCAACGAATCGAATCAAAGGCAATCTCCTATGTCCCAAAGGAAAACTGGAAACGAAATCTGGACTGGATCCAAAGAGCAAAAGATGGAAAAGACACGAGTCAGCGAAAGTCGTAGCGAGTTTTCCATTCGGGAGCCCTTGGGCCCTGATAGTCACTTTGAGCTTTCTCGACCTGAACATCCGTCTGAATATTTCCTCTTCGTGTAAAATCCAGAACCACTTTCAGATACCGAGGCTCGAGTGTTTGATCCAAATCATTCAACAATCGATGCGCCAATTCTTCGTGGTAACACGCCCGCTCTCGGTAGGAGTTCAGATAAAGCTTCAAGCTCTTTAGCTCAACAATCTTCTCCTTTGGAACGAACCAGATATGAGCCGTCCAGAAATCAGGAAATCCAGACCGAGGACACAAGCTCGTCCCCTCGGGGCAAGTGAAATAAATCAAAGTGGGAGGCTCTGAAAACGAAAAGGGAATCGCCTCGAGTCGGTTCTCTGAGATCTGTCTTTGCCCGTAATTTCCGTCAGGATCTTGCATCTGCTACAGCCTGTTAAAAAGCTTTCCAAGCCCTGTCAATTCAAGAAATCCCTTAGAATCTAGCCGCGAATTCGCCTGGCCTCAATGCCCCAGGCCCTGAGGGCCTGCTGTGTGGTAGACCCGAGAACTAAAAATTCAACCGACAGGCGGCGAATCAGGCTGATGCCGAAGGACTTTCGGAGGGCTAGAAAACTCGACGGGCTGAGGCATAAGACGGCATCAAATTCACCCGCCAGCAGCCGAGATCGGTTTGATCGAGAAAGTTTCAGAAGTTCCGTTCGATAGACTTTCCGAACGACCACCCGAAAGCCCATCTCTCTGATCTTCTGAGCAAGTCTAGGATCAGAACGAGACGAGCAAGGATAGAACACCCGAGCCCCCTTCTTTCGATGGGTCTGGCCCTGAAAGAACTTGAATATCCCTCGACGGTCAGAGGGCTTCAGAATTTTTGGCTTTAGTTCTGGCGCCTTTCGTTTCAAAGCCTGAGCAGTCGCCTCGCCAATACAAAGCCACTGTTTTGTTGGAGGCCACTTTTGCAAACCCCTTAAGGCGTACTGCGAGCTGAGCAAAGTGTAGTCAAACTCCCTACGAGGCAGCGCTTTCTGCACTACCGGAACGATGTTCAGAACCCGCTGCAGAGTCCACTGGGTCAAAGAGGCTTCCGTCTTTAGCCGAGCGAGTGTGGCCGCCGAACCAAGAGCCAGAATTCTAGGTCGAGACTTTTTCAAGAACTCGCCTCGCACCTTGAGAAAGAAAGCGATCCGCTAGTTTTTCCCCAAGCTCTTGAGCATGACCGACAGGACCTACGGCCGATTCCATCATGACCGTCTCTGCCTGCACATCTGCCAAAAAAGCCCTCAGTCGCATTTGAAACTGCTCAATCTGGCACCAGGCGCCCAAGGGCAAAACACAACTCCCTCCGAGCCTCTTCAAAAAACTTCTCTCGGCCTCAATCGCCTGACCTGACTCATCATGATGAAGCGTTCTCAATTTAAATCGAAGATCCTCATCTTGGGTTCGACACTCAATGGCAATCGCCCCCTGGCCAGGAGCAGGCACGAATGTATAAGGCTCTAAATACTCTGAAATCTCATTCTCTCTTCCCAAGCGCAATACTCCCGCCGCTGCCAGAATCAAGGCATCCACTTCCCCCTCATGAAGTTTCTTTATACGGGTGTCGACATTGCCCCGAATGTCGACAATTTCTAACGAAACTCCTTGAGCTCGTAGTTGTGCTCTTCGACGCAAACTGGAAGTACCAATCTTAGAACCCTCTGGAAGTTCATGAAGAACTTTCTTGTCACGAGTAATCACGACATCCCGAACCTCCCCCCTTTCAATTACAGCCGCCAAATTACATTCCTCCGGCAAAGTCACCGGCAAATCTTTAAGACTGTGCACACAGAGGTCAACCTCCCCAGCGATCAGGGCCTTCTCTAGATCTTTGCAATAGAGGTCTTTCCCTCCAGAATCCGAGATTCGAAGATCAGAGTCATCCCCTTTCACAGAGAGGGCCACAATCTCAAACTTTTCCTCTGGCCACTGCTCCCGCATCAACCACTCTACATACTGGGCTTGCCACATCGCGAGTTCTGACTTTCGAGTCCCGATTCGATAGATTTTAGACATACTGCTTCCTCACCCTGCTAGATTCCAAAAAAGTTACGAAAGGCTTGAATCAATCCTTCCTTTTCGACCCCACCCTCTAAGCGAGATCTCAACTCTCGCATCGGATCTTGCAAAATCTTTGAACTCAATCGCTCACTCATCTTTTCAATCTCTTTCCAATCCTCTTCTGTAACCGCCCCCAACCTTTGCCTCAGAGCCTCGAGTTCGATGCGACGGGTTTCATCCACCTTTGAAGAAAGCAGATGAAGTGTTTGCTGAACATCTAGAGGCTCAAACTGTGACCAAGCCCTTTTGAGTTCATCTTCGATGATTGATTCGGCTTTGATCAACTCTTGATGTCGAAGTTTGTTATTTTCCTCAGAAATCCTCTTTAGATCGTCGACAAAATAGATAAAAGCCCGTTCTGAGAGCTGGGGAGGGATCTGTGGGGGTACGGCAAGATCGAGAATAAACTGAAGCGAAGAGTTTCGGAGCTTCAACTGCCAGTCTTCAACCTTCAGGGCAGTTGCAGCCATTCCAGAGACAAGGACATCAGACTCTGACAGCAATTGGTCTAGATCTCTCACAACTTCGACTTCGACTCCCTGACTCTGAAGCTGAAGCTTCAAGTTTTCTGCCGTCTCTTGAGTTCGATTGTAGAGAAGAAGCCTTTTCGGAAAGACCGCTGCAAAGTGTTCGGCGGCCAACCTCCCGATCTCCCCGAGGCCCGCCACCCCCACCACCCGTCGGCTGAGATCTCCCAACACCTTTTCTGCTAGTCGTAATCCTACTGAGGGAATACTAATGGAGAACTGACTGATCTCTGTCTCGGCCTTTATTCTTTTGGCCACTCGAAAGCTGGACTGAAAGCCTCGGTGAAGTGCCGCACTCAACGAAGAAGAATCTAAAGCCCGTTGATAGGCCCGCTTCACTTGACCGGTAATCTGATTCTCGCCAAGAACCATCGACTCTAAACTCGCCCCAACTCGAAACAGATGATGAAGAGCTTCTTCACCTTCATAACTAAAAAAGATCTTGGCCTCCTCTGTCGTCAGTGAGGCCTCTTGCTTCCAGCGAGCTAGAAACTCAGAGGGCCCTCGGGGGTCTGAGCTATAGACCTCCACTCGGTTGCAAGTCGACAAAAAGACATGGTGAGAAAAATCTTTCAAGGCCTGCAGCTCATCCAGCTTGCCGCCCATAGATGCCTTAACTCTCAAATCTAAACTTGCGCGATGATGGTCGGTCCCGACCACCCACAAACTCATCGCTCCCCCTCATCCAAAAATAGTCTTTCGATCACCTCGACCTCAGTGGGGGTCTCTTCGGGTGACTTTCTCCAACGATCGAGATCGGACCACCGATGAAGGCCGATGGCAATGCTAACAATCAGCATAAACCCAAAAATCGAGGCCACTGCCGTAAGCCCCTTCGATATCGCCCCGAAAGATCGAAACAATAGAATTGCCCCATAAATGAACCAACTTCCCAAAGCCAAAATGACTTTAGAATCTAGCCACCACTGACCTTGCCAAAGCTCCTTTGCACTGAAGATTCCGAGAAGAATTCCCAAGCTCAAAAAAATGAAACCCACTCGAATCAATTGGAGGATTCGGAAATCGATCCCTGAGAGAGAGGAGTTTCCAAAAAACAAGGGTGACCTCTTTAAGACCTGCAACTGATAAAGGCCCCAGAGATAGGCCAAACTCGCAATGGCCGCCATAAACAAAAGCACCTCTCCGATTAGGACGAAGCCCACATGCACCCAAACCCAAACGGAGGCCTCACCGGATTGAAAAAAGAAATCCCCCCAGATCATAAAACTCAACAAGAGGGCGGCTTGGCCAAGCCCTCCGAAAAAAGCGAGATTCAGAAAGCTCTTTCTCCAACATAAAACAAAACAAACCAGGCTCACTGAGCCTAAGAAGGCCAAATTGCTGATCATCAGTCGGCTGCCCTCGATGGGGAGAAAATCTCTTGGCCACAGAAGAGATCCAACAACACTCATCACGCTCAAAAAGAAGAAGATCCTAGAAACATTTAAGTAGAGATTTTGCAGTTCCCTCAGATACTTCCATAGAAAAAAGCTGGCGAGCAGACTCAAGAGCAGCAATCCACTCCACAAAATCACTTCTCAGACCCCTTCTTGCCAAACCAAGACTTCGACTTCTTCTCGTCACGGCCAGAGAGAACTCGCATCTCCATGACCGCATCCATATGATTCGGCTCTGCCGCTAAGACCTTTTCGAAACTCCGTATCGCCTGTTTCTCTTGTCCCAAGAGCTTGAGCAAAACTCCTTCGTAGTAGAGAATCTGGGGTTGCTGAGAAGAGAGAGCAGAAATCTTCGATTGAATTTCTCTTAAAAGCTGCTCGTCTCTGGTTTTTGATGTGGCCACCATGGCCTGGCAAAACAAGAGGTCGGCCATAAATCCGGGGTCATCTGCCAGATAGTCCTTTAGCCCCTCCATTTTTTCATAGGCTTGTTGATAGTTCTTTCGAAGCACTTGCTTCCGAATCTCTTCGTACTCAAACTCGGCTTGAATCTTCTTCTCGATAAATCCTCTTCCGCCGAGCTTCTCAATTTCTCGTTCCGCCAAATACTCTTCTCTCTTCTCTGGATGAGATAAGACCGAGTAGGCCTCATTGATATGAGCCAAAGTGTCTTCGCAAAGACTTCGAAGCTCAGGGCTCGCAGACTTGGGCAGTCGATCGGGGTGAAAGTCTCGAATCAATTGCTGGTGCTGCTTCTTTAAAAGAGAAATGTCTGCGTCGAGATCGACTCCCAAGACCTCCTCAAAAGCCTTTCTTGATAGAATCTCCTTTAGCTTCGAGCTGATTTCTGAGTTTCCGGACTGAACGGCTTTCAATTGCCCAAGCTCCAGGCCCACCGCCAACAAAATCAAAGATTCAAGCTCCAATCGCCGCCACTCGACCGGCTTAGCCTCTAGGTCTTTGAGGCGATCCATCTCCGTCGAGCCCAAATTCAAGCCAAGCTTCCCGACAATCTGCAGCTGCGTGGCATTTTGGGTTTGAAGCCGAGTGAAACAATAATTTTTGTCCCATCTCTTTCGAAGCTCAGACCAGAAGACCGTCTTTATACTTGCCGAAGGTCGAACCGCTTCTAAGCTCTTCACTTTCTCTGGAATCTCCTTCAACTCATGAAATGAGACTCGACCTCGAACCTGGCAAAGCAAATCAAAACAGCGCTCCAAAAAGTAAGCCTCTAAGGTCTTTGTGAGCTCATCCTGTTCGATGCGGCCGGTCGAGAGCATCCAAGAAATCAGCTCTTGATCGCTCGGAGGGGAAGAAAAACTCTCAGCCAATTCGTTTTGGTCAGACTCACTCAAAAGTTTCGTGTCGCGAAGAAAGCTGAGCAAGCGGTCTTTTGCACGAGTGGAACGAATCGCAAGAGGCTCTCCCCCTTCAAAGGCAATCTCCTTTCGTTCCATTTTCTGAGAAGCAGTAGGAATTTCAATGACCAAAAGCCCTGTCAAGGCCTCTGACTGAATCTTTAGAATGCTAAAGCACAGACTTCTGTTGTTCTCTAAGAGCGCATACGAAAAGGCCATGGGCCATTCTAAGGCATCCTCGACCCTGAAATCACGAACAGATCTTTACAAGTTCATGAACTTTGGTTTTAGTGGGCTCCATGGCTGTAAAAGAAGTGTCCGATGCAAGTTTTCAAGAAGAAGTCCTTCAGTCCCAGACGCCGGTTCTCGTCGATTTCTGGGCGAGCTGGTGCGGCCCCTGCCGAGCCATTGCTCCGGTAGTTGAGGAGATTGCCACCGAGTGGGACGGCAAGATTAAGGTCTTAAAAATGAATGTAGATGAAAACCCCAACACCCCAGGCCAGCTGGGAATTCGCTCCATACCGACCCTCAAGATTTTCTCTGGAGGGGCTGAAAAAAGTCAGATTGTGGGAGCCTTATCAAAGGAACAGCTCGAAGGTTTCATTAAAGAGAATATCTAAAAGCTGAAGCCCTTTTAAGCTTCTTGCTCTCCCCGGCCGAACTCTGTCGCTTTCAGTTTACTTTGAGGCGCTTGGCCGACTGAATGATGACGGACTCTAAGGGGACATTTTCATGAAAGCCCAACGAGCCTGTTTCGACTCGGGCGATCTCTCGAACCACTTCTTCGCCTTCTACGACTTCAGCAAAGACCGCGTAGCCCCACTGATCCCCCTGGGCATCGAGATAGGGATTATCGACCAGATTGATAAAGAATTGAGCAGTCGCACTGTGAGGATCTGCTGTTCGGGCCATTGAAAGGCTCATGGCTTTATTAGCCAATCCGCTCTTGGACTCATTTTCAATGGGAGCGCGCACTGGCTTTTGCTGCATCTGAACATCGAAGCCGCCTCCCTGAATCATGAAGCCATCAATCACGCGATGAAAAATCAGTCCGTCGTAGAATCCATCTTCTACATAGCGCAGAAAATTCTCCACCGTCTTAGGAGCCTGTTCGGGCTTCAATTGAATCACAATTCTTCCCTTAGAAGTGACAAGCTCCACCATGATCTCTGACTCCTTTTCTCTCTGAAACAAATGGCAAGCGCTGAGCAATCCGCTCAGCGCCAAAGCCACAACAATCCACTTAAGCGACCCCAACTAACCCCCGAAAAAACCACCCGTTGCCACTTGAGCGGCGATCACCAAAGCCACAATCGACATCAGCTTGATCAAAATATTCATCGAAGGGCCCGAGGTGTCTTTGAAGGGATCTCCGACCGTATCACCGCAGACCGCCGCCTTGTGAGCCTCGCCTCCCTTACTTTCTCCGGGAATATGACCCTGCTCAATCGCCTTCTTGGCGTTATCCCAAGCTCCTCCGGAATTCGACATCAAGAGAGCCAAAACAACACCCACCACGGTGGCTCCTGCCAACATTCCGCCCAGAGCATCAGGGCCAAGCAGAAAGCCCACCAAAACAGGTGAGGCCACGGCCACCACTCCCGGCAACACCATTTCCTTTAAGGCCGCGTTGGTAGAAATGTCTACACATCGGGCCGTATCCGGCTTGGCTGAAGAATCTCCAGACAGAAGACCAGGGATTTCTTTAAACTGCCGACGAATCTCATCCACCATCGCCCCCGCTGCGCGGCCAACACTGGTCATCGTCAAGGCGCCCACCAAAAGAGGAATCGCCGCGCCGAGAAGCAGACCGATCACAACCGTTGCACTCGTGATGCTCATGGTGATCACTTCAAGGTCCATCGAGATACGAATCGAGTTGACGGTTTGCCCATAAGCCGAGAAGAGCGCCAAGGCCGTGAGGGCGGCTGAGCCGATCGCAAAGCCTTTTCCAATCGCTGCGGTGGTGTTCCCGATCGCATCCAAACCGTCAGTGATTTTTCGAACATCCGGTCCCAAACGAGACATCTCTGAGATCCCACCGGCATTGTCAGCAATCGGTCCGTAAGCATCCACCGACATGGTAATTCCCACGGTGGCAAGCATACCAATGGAAGCAAGAGCAATTCCGTAAAGACCTGCCGTACCGAAAGCCACTGAAATAATTCCAGCAATGATCAGAAGGGGAATGACACAAGACTCAAGGCCTACGGCAAATCCGGCGATGATATTGGTCGCAGGGCCAGTCTTTGAAGCCTCTGCAATTCTCCGAACAGGTCGTGAGGCTGTATAATACTCGGTTACGAATCCAATGAAGAGACCGCCCACGGTTCCGGCAATCACAGCCCAGATCAAGCCGAAGCTTAAACCCTGCCAGTAAACAAAGCCGACCGCCGCCGCAATAAACACCAGCGCCGCAAGAATAGTAGAGGCTCTGAGAGCTTCTGAAGCTCCCCACACCTTAAACACCCGCATGGAGAATACACCCAGAACGGAAGCCCCTAAACCCATCACTGAAAGCAGCAAGGGCAGCAACATCAAAGTCGTCTGCGCAGCCACTTCAGTCTGGTTCGTCAGTCTCAAGAGCTGATCAGCGCCCATGGTGGCCGCGATGGCTAGAGCCGCAACCATCCCTCCAACATAGGATTCAAAAATGTCCGCACCCATTCCGGCGACATCCCCGACATTATCCCCGACATTGTCTGCAATTACCCCAGGGTTTCGTGGGTCATCTTCAGGAATTCCCGCTTCGACTTTTCCGACCAAATCCGAGCCGACATCGGCGGCCTTGGTGTAGATCCCTCCACCGACCCGTGCAAAGAGAGCAATGGAAGAAGCTCCCATAGAAAATCCAGAGATAATCGACGCCGCATGAGCATCAAACCCGTAAATCGCGGTCAAAACACCGAGGCCCAGCAAGCCGAGAGCCGCCACCGAAAGCCCCATCACAGAGCCTCCTCGAAAGGCCGTTGCAAGGGCCGCTGCCTCGCCTTGATCTTTCGCCGCCGCCGCCGTTCGAACATTGGCCTTGGTGGCGGACTTCATTCCAAAAAAGCCGGCCAAGCCAGAACAGAGAGCCCCTATCACAAAGGCCAGTGCGGTATTCCAGTCGATAAAGAACCCAATCAGAATGGCGACAATGATGACGAAGCCGATCAAAATTCTGTACATCCTCGCTAGAAAGGTCATCGCACCGGTGTGAATCTCATTGGCGATGGACACCATCAAGTCGGTACCGGCTGCTTGAGCAACCACCCGAAGATACAAGACAAAGACGACTCCTAAACCGAGAATTCCTGCCACAATCGCAGGAAACGCTATGGGATCCATAAATTTTTCACTCCTTTACTTGATAATTCTTTTACCCAACACGCCAAACAGGCAACTCTGTGAAAATAGTCAGCCAATGCCCAAAAACGCAAGCACTAGCTTGAAGAATCGGAACTGCCTCGATCTTCGCGACATCCAAAACTTTCATCTCATCGAATCAAGAAAGACTTTGGAAGTCATCAAGCTCTGACGACCAGCTCTGCATCTGGGAGCCTGACCACTCCGACCAGACCGCTGACTGCTTTCTTTGAATTTTTATTCTTATGCTCCCAACTTGATTTCAACTCAGAAAGCCTCTTTGATGAGCCCATGAGAGCCAAGGCTAGACAAGTTGACATAAGACCAAAAAGGGGTCGAATTCCTCCCGAGAAAATGCCCCGATCTGAACTAAAATATCTTCTTTATGAAGCTTCCGTCCAAGAGGCGGCCGATGATGCAGAGATTCTTGAGAGTCTTTATCGTCGACTACGAAAGAAGAAGCCCCAGATCTTTCGTGAGGATTTTTGTGGAACATTCAAACTTTCTTGCGAGTGGGTCAAGCGAGGCCCGAAGCATCGGGCCTTGTGTCTGGATATTGATTCAGAGCCCCTGGCTTATGGAAAGAAGGTTCACCTTCAGAGTCTTTCTGCTCATGCTCGAGAACGAATTCAAGTCTTTCGGAAAAATGTCATGAGCCTGACTCAACCCAAAGCGGATCTCATTGCCGCATGCAACTTCAGCTATTGGATCTTTAAGGACAGGCAAAAACTCGTTCAATACTTTAAGAAAGCTTATAAAAGCTTGGCTTCAGACGGTCTGTTTTTTCTCGATAGTGTTGGCGGCACCGAGATGATTGAGCCTCACGAGGATCAAGAGAACTATCGAGTGAAAGGCATGAAGTTCACCTATATTTGGCGCTGTGACGAATTCAATCCGGTAAAGAACGAGGGGCATTACAGCATCTCTTTCAAGCTTCCGAGAACTCGAGAATGGAAGAAGGCTTTTGAATACGACTGGCGAGCTTGGACAATTCCTGAACTCAGAGAGTGTTTGAGAGAAGCCGGCTTTCGAGATTCTTGCGTCTTTTGGGAAGGAGATGCCAAGGGGGGTGGCGGAAACGGCGAGTTTCACATCACAGAGAAAGAGGAGAACTCTGCCGTCTGGATCGCCTATGTGGTCGGAATAAAGTAACGCCCCACGCAGACCGGTACTCCTTATCAGCCGCTCACTCATTGCGTTCTCTAGGACCCCGTAGTCTCTAGGACGCCGTAGATGGACGATTAGCGACTCTCCCTAAGATATCGACAATCCCGACAACCCCCTCGTCTGGCACTTTCGTCTCCCGACCCCATGAAGTGGGGCAGTTTCTCCTGAGCCCTCGGGCATTATTGCCCGACCCAAATACCCAAAAGGCCTTGTCGGCCTCTTTCCGTAGCCTATGCCCTTTGGCCTGTGATTTGCATTCTCTACTGAAGTGGTGGTCTCTCAGTGAGACGGTGAGCCACTCCCACTTTTGAGGAGTGTGTGAACTGAAAGGGCAGTGATGATTCACAAATGCAAAATTTCCTTTCGAGATTCGGGTGCGCCTTTCGTTTGTCTTGGCCTCGGCCTTCTATTCTTTCTGTCTGCCTGTGCCTCCGACCCCATTCTAAGCCCCGTGAATCTTCAGGGCGGCCAAGCAGGTGGCCCAACAACACCCCCTGGCACACCAACGCCCCCCTTTGACGAATCCAATCAGAGAGATTTCGGTCACCCTCATCATGAAGTCTGCTCTTCAGGAGATTCTGGCTACCAATACTTTGAACTCAGCGTAGACTCCGTATCGGCTTCGAATGTGATCTTTCTTTTGGATGATAGCGGATCGATGGGCCCTCTGATTGAAAAGGTGATGGACCAAATGGACTCTCTGATTGAGGGTCTTTTAGATCGAATTGAAGACGGTGATAGCCTGCGAATTGGATTGATTTTTGATCCCGATAAAGCTGCCTTCAATAGCATTGATGATATACAAGATCCTGATGGAGAAATTCCTGGCAGTCACAACCCCTTGGTTCTGCGAGCGCTAAAGGATCCTCGCATCCACTTTTTTAAAGCAGAAACAGGCTCTAAGTGGATCGATCGAGCCTTCTTTCAAGTCTTCGGCCAGACTAACCATCTCCAAGACTTGCCAACCTTCATTCCTCTCGATCAACCCGCCGGCAATGCAGCCGTGAAGACCATCTCAGACTGTAATCAGACGGGAAGTTATTTTCGCCCCCGAGTCTATCCATACTGGGCAGGCCTTACCGGTTTGGCAAGCTTTACCCAAGAAAACTCCTGGCCTTGGAGCTTCGCAAACAACTGGAACTACGATCCATGCGTTGCAAGTCTTCGTAGAGTTGATATCTCCGGACAAAGCGAGACGGGAGACAATCTGTTCATTCAGGGAGCTCCTCTGAATCTAATTGCCCTTTCTGATGATGATTTGAATGTGAATTTTGATCGCCATCTCTTTCACCCTTACGACGAGCACTCCAATTCCTATCCCGAAATTGCCGATCGGATGTTTCGCCAGTTTGCTCAAAAACTGAATACGAGTTATCGCTACCATTCAATCATTAACAAAGATGCTGCTCTTATCAACCAACTGGGCTTCCTTTGGCAAGAAGTCGGTATCGGTCATTGGGCTTTGAGCCAAGCGACCGGAGGCGGCGTCTATAATATTCAAGAAGACACTTATGATGAGATCTTTCAGGATCTTTTAGATCAGATCGTCTTGAGCTCACAATCACAAAGCTTAGCTTGTCCCGCCCAGCCAAACTCGGTTCTCGTCTACCGCAATCAGGTCTTGATGCCCGAGAACAGCTACTATCTTTCTTTGATTGACCAGCGGCTCGAGTTCAAGCCCGCTTTTTTTGAAGGCCTCAATCCGAAAGAAAAAGTCGAAGTTTGGATTCAATATCAAGTCGAGTGAAAATGACCGCCACTCGAAGCTAAAAGATATGCCTCCGATAAGACACGCTGAGTAGAACACCCACCGCCAGCATATTCGTGACGAGATTACTTCCTCCGTAAGAAAAGAATGGAAGAGTCACCCCCACCACGGGCAAGACCCCAATCTCCATTCCGATATTCACAATCACATGCCAAACAATCAGAGATAGGCAGCCCACTGCCAAAACAGAGCCGAATTTATCTCTCGACTTTCTTGCTATATCGACCCCCAAAAAGACCATGAGAGTAAAAAGAGCCAAGACCACAAGTGCCCCGATAAAACCCCACTCCTCTCCGAAGGCAGAGAAAATAAAATCCGTATGATGTTTCGGAAGAAACTCTAGCTTAGATTGTGTGCCCTGCAGGTAGCCCTTGCCAAAGACCTGACCACTGCCCACGGCAATCATGCTCTGAATGCTGTGATAGCCTTCCCCAAGGGGGTCTCTTTGCGGATCTAAGAAAGTCCGCACTCGATCTCGCTGGTACTCCTTTAGAACAACGGAATAGACAATCGGGGCCGCGGTTAAAAAGCTGATCATCAAAATCACCAAGCTCTTCATTTTCAAGTGACACAAAAAGATGACCGAAGCCGCCGTCAAGCCAATCATCATGGCCGTCCCCAAGTCGGGTTGCATGAAAACCATGATCATCGGAACTGCAACAATCAAAAAGACGGGAATCAAGTCTCGAAGACCATAGCCATTCGGAGGCGCCGACTTATGAGAAAAGAACTTGGCTAAGACGAGAACCACGGCAAGCTTCGCCAATTCCGAAGGCTGCAAGTTGATGGCGCCTAGCGAGAGCCAGCGCTGCGAGCCTGCAGCAGAACGGCCAAAGAATTCGACCATCAGAAGTAGAAAAAGCGTCAAAAAGTAAAACGGCCAGGCCAATCTCTCGAGAAACCGATAGTCCAAAAGCCCCATGAAGATTGCAATGACCAAGCCCAACGCGACAAAACTAAGCTGCTTATAAAAGAGTGAGATTTCACTTAAATAAACGGAGCTATAGAGAGTCATCAGGCCGATGCCGGTCAACAAAGCCACTAAGCCCAAAAAACCCCAATCGTATCTCTGTGAAATTTTATCTGCCTGATCCATTATCTTGCTGCCACCTGACGATTTAAATAATTGCGAACCATGGCTCGCGCAATGGGTGCGGCTGCTCTCGATCCGCTGCGACCATGCTCCACGATCACGGCGACGGCGATCTTGGGGTTTTCGATCGGAGCCAAGCCAACAAAAAGAGCATGATGTTCCATCTCAAAGGGAATCTCATCCTCATCTTCTGGTCGCAACGATAGCGCTACCACCTGAGAAGTTCCCGTCTTTCCCCCCCACGAAAACTCAGCGATTCGAGAACCTAAGGCCGTTCCGTCTCTTTCATTTACAACCGCCTTCATCGCATCCAAAATCAGCGCAGAAGTCTCGGGCTTCAGCTGAACCTGATTTTCTAAAAGGCTTTCGTAGGCTTCAATCAAATCGCCCCCCGGTCTTCTCTGAGCGCGAACGAGCTGAGGTTGAAAGAATTGGCCCGAATTTCCAAAAGCCGCCGTCATGCGCGCAAGCTGGGTCACGGTCATTAGATTGCCCCCCTGTCCAATCCCCGCATTGATGGTCTCTCCTTCTAAGCTGGTATGTCCTGAGCGCCTAACCCAGGATGAGTTTGGAACGAATCCAGTCTGTTCAGAATTGAAACGATAAAACTGTGCCAAGGGACTATTCGAAAAAATCTCATGGCCCAGGTTCGTGCGTCGTCCCAAGCCAAACTGTTTAGCCCACCGATGCATTCGATCGAGGCCCAAGGCTAGAGCCACATTGTAAAAGTAAACATCGCATGAAACTTTGATCGCTTCCCGCAAGTCGACATGTCCATGACCAGAACGACGATGACATCTCCAAATCCTTCTTCCGAACCGAAAGAAGCCCGGGCAATGAAAGCTTTGCTCTGCCGTCACCACCCCCTCTTCAAGCGCTGCCGCCCCCATCAACATCTTGTAAGTTGAACCTGGCGGATAATGCTCTCCTAAACTGCGGTCTAGAAAGGGCTTGTCTGGCCGCTCTCTCAAAGCGTTGAGTTGCCGACCCGTCAACTCTCGGGTGAAGAGATTCGGATCGAGAGAAGGTCTAGAGATCATCGCGAGTATCTCGCCCGTGTTGGGGTCTAGGGCTACCGCCGCCCCCCGCTGATCGCCAAAGGCGCGAAGGGCTGTGAGCTGCAACTCCAGATCAAGACTCAACTCCAAGCTGTTTCCGGCTCTTGCCCCGACGCGCGTATTTTGATCAAAAAGCCTCAAGTTCGTTCGGTGGACGGGTCGCCCCTTCACATCCACAACGACAAACTCTCTTCCATCAGAACCCCGCAGAAAGCGCTCATAAATCGACTCCGCCCCAATCACTCCGATAGAATCTCCCAAACGATAGTTTCGATCAGGAAATCGTTGGCGGAGTCGTTGCAAATTGATCTCACTGACTTCTCCGGTATAGCCAATCACATGAAAGAATGCGTCACCATACAAATAATCACGAACGGACTGCACTTGAATGCCTAAGCTAGAGAGTTCATTCGATCGATTCTCAACTTGAGCCAACTGATCCCAACTGACATCGCGTGCAATTCGGCGAGATTGATACAAAGGAAAAGCTTTCACTAATCTGCTTCGCTCTTCAAACTCTTCATCTGACCATTGAAGAATCGACTTCAAGGCTTCCAGCTCTTTATCTAGGTTCGTGGCAAAAGCACGGGTGACATGAATATCAAATCGAGGTCGATTATCTGCCAGCAAGGCCCCTCGTCGGTCTAGAATCTGACCTCGTGGCGCCGAAATTCTTTCAATCTTAAATCGATTGCGATCGCTAAAGAGTCGATACTCTTCACCCCGCCAAATCTGAAGGTACCAAAGTCGAAAGAGCAAAAGAAAAATGAGAAAAGCAAAGCCAATCGCCACAAATTGGGCCCGGCTCTTCAGCTCTGTGGTGTTATATGGATCTGAAAGCCTCATGAAGTTTAGCCTACGAAACAACCCAGCGCTGCACGGAAGGATAAATGACCAAGGCCACCACCGAGTGGGAAAAGCCCACTAGGCCGATGCTTCCCCACAGCTGCCAATTTAGATTATGCCCCGGATAGAGCTGAGAGACGAGAAACAATTGAATCAGCTCAAAACCCCAGCTTAAACAAAGCACGACCGCCATAAACTGCCAAATATTTCGAATCATGATTCGAAACTGAGCGAAATAAACCACAAGATAGGCCACAAAGAGACTTAGCCAGAGAAGCCCAGAGGGCGTGAGCGAGACGCTCGAATAGATCCATGCGACGACAAGAAAGAGAACGGCCGCTTTTAAGAAGGGCCAGGCCCAAGCCCCGTAGAGAATTAGAAAGGGGAGCCCGCTCCACACCACCAAATTTGGAGTCTGAAACACGGAAAATATCAATAGGCTCAAAAACCATGCCGCCAAAACGCCCAGGTCTCTTGGCCAAGGGGAGCCGGCAAATTCAATTCCGCGGAGCGGCTCCATCGACATTTAAACCCTCCTGACTCTGTTGCCTGCCTCGAATCACAAAGACCTCTTCCACCGAGTCAAAGTTCACAGCGGCCCGAATTTTGGCCTCCTCTAAAACCACATTGGGATCTCGTTTCACCTCTGAAACCCAGCCAATTCGAAAGCCGGCAGGAAAGCTCTCGCCTAAGCCCGAAGTCACCACCAAATCATCCACTCGAATATCCTGTCGCCTTGGAAGGAAACGAAGATTAAGAGTTCCACCCAGCCCGCCTGCGACAATGGTTCGCGCTCTCGATCGTTGAATGACGGCATCGACTCGAGAATTGACATCGTTAATCAGTAAAACTCGAGAGCTCAAGGGGCCAACCGCCTGAATTCTTCCGACTACGCCCTCGGCGCTGACCACGGGCATCCCCTCCTCAACGCCGCTCTCTCGACCGCGATCAATCATCACGGTCTTAAAAAAGGCGCTTGGATCTTTAGCGATCACACGCGCCACCAAATACTCCATGGGTTGTCGTTCTCGAAACTCCAAAAGCTCTCGGAGCCTTGTATTCTCGGCTTCAATTTCACCCTGCTGTTGTAAACGCAAAGAAAGCTCCGAAAGTCGAAATCGCAACTCCTGATTTTCCTCTCGAGCCGACCACATCTCTTTGACAACAAAAAGACTCGATCGTAAACCAATCTTCGTTTGAGCCACTCCGTACTGAATGGGAGAGAAGACCTGAAGAAAGGCTTGGTCAATCCACTTCGCCCGACCCTCAAGTCCACCTGTATAAGAAAAATTGAAATAAAGATTCAGACCCACTAGCAAAGAAATCAGAAAAACAAGCCATGTTTTTCTTTCCTGTATCGAAGGAATCAGCACGCTCTAGGTCCACTCCCCACAAAGACAAGCCTCTAGGATCAAGATGATTGTCTTCTTCTGTCCCCCCAAGGCTCGCCCTCAGGTTCCACGAACCGTGACTTTTTTCAGAAGATCCAACTCGTCTAAAACCTTACCAGAACCCCGCACCACGGCCGTCAGGGGGTCTTCAGCAATCATGACCGGCAGGCCCGTCTCTTCTCGCAGAAGAATATCCAGGTTTTTCAGAAGGGCGCCTCCCCCAGCCAGAACAATGCCCTTGTCGACAATGTCGGCAGACAGCTCCGGTGGAGTTCGGTCTAAAGCCATTCGAACCGCCTCAACGATCGCGTTGATCGGCTCAGACAAAGCCTCACGAATTTCATCGGAAGAAACCACCAAGGTCTTGGGAATACCCGCCACGAGATCTCTACCCTTTACTTCCATCGTCTTTTCTTTTTGATCGGGTTCTGGAAAGGCAGAACCAATCTCGATTTTAATTCGCTCTGCGGTTCGCTCCCCGATCGCCAAATTATACTTGCGCTTCATATAGTGCACGATCGCATCATCCATTCGATCGCCAGCCATACGAACAGAACTGCTAAAGACAATTCCCGCCAAAGAAATCACGGCCACTTCAGTGGTGCCCCCACCGATATCTACAATCATATTTCCCGATGGCTCTGTAATCGGCAAGCCGGCCCCAATCGCTGCGGCCATGGGCTCTTCAATCAAATAAACTTCTCTGGCCCCGGCACTTTCAGCAGACTCTCTCACGGCCCTCTTCTCGACTTCGGTAATTCCGAAGGGCACGCAAATCACGATCCTCGGCCTAAGCCCAAAGCGGCGGTTGTGAACCTTGCCAATAAAATAGCGAAGCATGGCTTCGGTTACTTCGAAGTCAGCGATCACTCCGTCTTTCATCGGTCGAATGGCGACGATATTTCCTGGAGTTCGGCCCAACATTTCTTTGGCCTCTCGCCCCACTGCATGCACTCGTCGTCCCCCTCGGGCATCTTTCTCAACGGCCACCACAGAAGGTTCACTCGACACGATCCCTCGACCCTTGACATAGACCAAAGTATTGGCCGTTCCGAGGTCGATGGCCAGGTCGTTTGAGAACATCCCCAAAACAGAATCAAAAATCACAGCCCCTAAGTTACTGGGATTATTCCTGCCGTGGCTATCAAAAACTTTAAGGGATTTAGGCTTTTAGGGCGGATATTCTCCATCACCGCTTGCCGATTTTTTCGCCTTCTGGAAGACTCAAACACCATGGCAATGCGCTTTTTTCGAAACCGACGAAACTCCATGATCTCGATGGTGGTCTTCGGCTTCATCATCCTGACATTCATTTTTTGGGGCTATTACGAGACGGAACAACAATCCTCCCTTGGAAGTCTGACGACCGTCAATGGAGAGCGGATTTCTCAGGGGGAGTTTCAGTTCATGCTGAACAGCCGCCTTGAAAGCTATGGGCAACTTCTGGGGGCCGCAGGCCCAAGAAACCGTGAGCTGGTTGATTTTATTGAGGGTCAAGTGGCTGTAGAGCTTGTCAGACGAAAGGCGGTGGCTCACGCTGCCCGTCGGCTCGGAATCATGGTCGGGCCTGAAGATATCTTGGCTGAGATTTCTCGCTACGAAGCCTTCAAAGATCCGAATACTCAGAGTTTCTCACCACGACTTTATCGGCTCATTCTGGAATCCAATCGTTTGGAGCCTAGAATTTTTGAACGAGCCATTGCAGAAGACCTGGCCAACGCCAGACTTCAGAGCCTACTAGACTCAAGTGTTCGAGTGAGTGAGAGAGAAGTCTTGGAGGCCTTGGAGCTTCAGGACTTTCGCTTTCGACTTCAGTCGGCGCGACTTAGCCAACAAAACCTAGAGAGACATGCGAATTTGAGTGCCAGCGAAGAGGAACTTCGAGAGTTTTTTCAATCGAGGGCGGCTCAATTCACTCAGCCTGAGAAAAGACGACTACGAATTGCTCGCTTCGACATTGTCGAAGCCAAGCGACAAAGCGAAATCTCTGAACAGGAGAAGCAGGCTTTCTATAGTTCACAAGTGGAAGACTCCCTCGACCCTCGATGGACGGAGGAGCGAGTTCGCGCTCTGCACATTCTGATCTCGGACTCTGGAAGCTCTGGTCGCAGAGAGGCCCAACGAATCTTTCGAGACTTGGAGAGAGAGAAGTCAAGCTCCAGCCCTCAAGACTTCGAAGAGTTTTTTAGACAGATGGCTAAGACCAATAGCGAGGATTATACTTCAGCCTTTCGTGGGGGCGACAGTGGCTATGTGTCGCGAGGTGAGAGCATTGAAGAGATTGATGAGGCCCTATTTTCAGCCGGAAGCGGAGATCTTCTTGGGCCACTGCAAACTGGATTTGGCTTTCATCTATTCTATGTTTTGGACCGAAGCAGTGACCAAAACTCTTTTGAGAATCGGCGGCTTGAGATTAAAAGCTTGCTTCAAGAACAAGCGCTTGAAAGCCAAAAAGAGAAGTTGGTCTCTCGAATTCGCAGTCAAGTATCGGGAAGAAATCAAGACTTTAGCCCGCTTTTAGAGGAGCTTGGCTTTTCGGTTTTAGTGACAGACCCCATTGACTTGAGCGCAAGAGAGGCTTTGTTGCCCTTTGCGGTACTTCAGAAGGCCTTTGCCGCGCCGGTTTTACAGTGGCAATCGCCCGAGGAGTTTGAAGACAGTTTGTTCGTCTTTCGGACGGATGAAGTTTTAGAGGCTCAACCCATGAGTTTCGAAGAAGCCAGAGAACAAGTGGAGTCTCTTCTGATGGCGGAGAGAATAGATCAGTTCGTTCAAAATATTGCGATTGAACTCCAAACCGGAGAAAGAGAATGGGAGAGCTTGAGAGCCCTGGGAGCCCAAACGCGGGACAACCCCGACTTTCGAGTATTCCAAGCCGAGGAGATTCCTGGCTTTGGGCGCTCAGAAATCATTCAGCGCCAAGCCCAAAGTCTTTCGGAGCATTCCCCGCTGAAGGGGCCCATCTACTTTCGAGAGGACTTTGTCTTCTTGAGGGGAACAGAATTTGTGGGATCAGATGAAAGCGACTTTTCTGAAGAAGATCGAGCCAATATGAGGGAAGAGCTTCTCTTGGCAAGACGAGCTACGCTGATTCGGGACTTTAGCCGAAACGCACTGGAGTCTGCGAGAATACCAAAAGACTTTCGCCAAGCGCACAATCTTTGAAGGAGACGCCCTTCAAGGGCTAAAGTCTCTTTAGAACTTCTTACTCGCCCAATCGAGATCGAGCATATCGATCGTTTTGATTGCCTTGTAAATTCTCTGCTGTTCGAAGAGCTGAACCAAATCGGGATTTAAGGCAAATTCTTGAGCCTCCATTCTTAAGATTTCAATCGCCTTCTCTAGGGGCACGGCCTTTTTGTAGGGACGATCCATAGCCGTCAGGGCATCAAAAACATCGGTGACCGCCATGATTTGACTTTCAAATGGAATTTGCTCGGCCTTTAGCCGGTGTGGATAGCCCTTGCCATTCAGTTTCTCATGGTGAGAGCCAGCAATCTCGGCCACTCTGGATAGAGGCTTCGTCCAAGGAATTTGAGCCAGAAACTGATAGCTATATTCGACATGCGATTGAATTTTTAGCCTCTCTTGAGGGCTGAGACTCCCCTTCGGAACTCTCAGCTGCTCCATCTCTTCGGGCTCCAGCAGCCGAAGTCTCTGCCCATCTAGCTGTGTTTCAAATTCAAGGTAGCGCTCAAGTTGCAGGCCAATCTCTTCAGGCAGCACTGTCGGCTCGTTTGCCTGAAGAATGTTCGCCCAAAGACCCTCGAAGTCTTTGGCCATTTCAGGAGATCGGTTCTTGAAGAGCTCAATGCGAAGTCTGAGGATTTCAAGCTGATGCGGAAAGAGCTTTTTCTCTTTTACGAGCACTGATTCAGGCACGGCAATCTTGCCAAAGTCATGAAGAAGTGAAGCATAGCGAAGCTCTTTGAGTTGTTGTTCGTCAAATGAATAGGTCTTGAAGGCTGGCTGCTTTGACTCATGAACCGCTCGTGCGAGATGAAGGCAAAGCTTTGCCACTCTTTCGCTATGACCCGAGGTGGTTGGATCTCGAGCCTCAATCGCAGTCACCGAGGCTCGAATGAAGCCTTCAAAAAGTTCCTCAATACTTTGATTCAAGAGAACCCGCTCTAAAGCCGCACCGACATGATTGGAAAAGCTTTGAACCAGCTTCAGATAATCGCCCTTTGTGACTTCGTTGGACTGACAGTTCACGAGCTGAATCACGCCCACCACTTCGTCGTCTGACTTCACCAGAGGGATGCTCAAAAGGGATCGAGTTTCAAAATCGTTCTCTCGATCAAAAGCCCTAGAAAACTTACTCGACTTCCCTCTTTTCCGTCCGGCACTGGGCATTTCCGGCACAAAGACAATTTTGCCCTGAAGAGCAGCCGAACCAACGAACGAGTTTTTATCGAGAGGTAAAACTTTCTGCTCCCATGTCGAACCCGTCTTTTCGTTTTGGAGGGCCACAAATCGAATTTTCTTCTCTTCATGATCGATGATATAAAGACTCGCTCCTTCAGCACCCGTAAGCCGCCGCATCCGACTGAGGGCTTTCTCGCAGAGTTTTTTAAAGTCATGCTCTTCGGCCAATTCAACAGAAGAGTTCATCACTTCTTCCAAGCGCTGCCGTTGAACGCTAAGCTGGTGGCGCGCTTGTTGCACCTCAAACCGCAAGTCAAAGATTCTCTTGGCTTCTTCTAAAGCCCAAGAAAGCTGCAAGGGGTCTTCAGGCTCTGGCACAAGGCCTTGGATATAATCGGGCCAAACAGGGCTATCGGACTTCAGGGATTCAGAAAAGCTCTGGTCAGAGGCTTCCGAGTGAAGACTCTTTTGCCAGTAGGTGCTCGGAACAGCAAAGCAAATGACATTTTCAATTTTCTGAAGGACGGCAGCTTGCTCAGAGTTCAGAGGACGATCAAGCAGCAGCAATCGACCCGCATCGGAGTCGAATTCTTGATTCAGGTCATTAATAAGATCTTGGACCCCCCCAGGACCAAAAACCGGAAACGATCGCACTTAAATATTCTAACGAAAAAAAGCCTTTCTCGGGGGCTCTCAAAAGCCAAGTAAATTCGAAGGATTAGACGGGCGTCTTTTCGTCTGCGGGAAGTCTTGGATTTTGCTGTGAGGCCCCAAAGCCTTCCGCCGATAAGATGAAGTGTTTGCTGCATCCTTCTTTGGGAGAGCCAGTCTGTTGAAAAGTAGAGAGTAAGATGCCAGGGGACAAAGGCAAGAAAGGCAAAATGATGCCAAATGAAAATGCTCTTCGAAATCAGAGGATCGAACGGGGCGAGGCCCTTCTTCGATTCTGGGGCGTTCGGGGCAGTCTCTCTTCAAATGCTTCGCTTGTAGGCTCGCATACGAGTTGTGTTGAACTTGAGTTTTCTGAGGGCATCAGTTTTATTTTCGATGCGGGCTCAGGCATTCGAGATGCGGGGGTTGATCGAGAGTTCAAGCGCATCACACTTTTTATTAGCCACTTTCACTGGGATCATATTCAGGGGCTTCCGTTTTTTCCAACTCTGATTTATTCGGATACTCCGATTGAGATCATCAGTTGCTTTGAAGACACTCATCAGAGGTTGGCTACTTTGTTTGATCCTCGATTTCATCCGGTTCCCTTAGAGAATTACTTAAACAAGATAAAAATCAGCTTATTGAAAGAGGGAGAGACGATTGAGCGGGAAGGCCTGAAGATTCAGTGCGCTCGATTAAATCATCCGGGTGACAGTTTTGCCTTTCGGGTCGAGAGCCCTCGATTGAGTTTTGTTTATGCGACCGATTCTGACTATGACCCCCTACCAGATCCAGCAAAAGAAGTCTTTCAGGGGGCGGATATCGCGGTAGTTGACTCCCAGTATCTGGTCGGAGACTCGTTGAAAAAGGCGGGCTATGGTCATTCAAGCTTCAAGCGAGCTCTTGATGTTTGCGCTGAGCACCAGGTGCGATCCACCTACCTATTTCACTTTGACCCCAGTTATTCGGACGAGAAACTCGAAGATCTCGAAAGACAAGCTATCGATTATGTGCAAAAGGCCTACGAAACTTCAGGCCCCAAAGTTCAGCTCGCCCGCGAAGGCCGAGACCAAAAAATTCACTTTTAGCGACACGGTATTGTCGCCAAATCACTTCTAAAAGGTATCATCCAAGCCAATAAAAAAGCCCGATTGAGTTTCCCCAATCGGGCTTTATATAAAGATGCATCTACCTACTCTTCCACATAGCTTCCCATGCAGTACCATCGGCGACGAGCGGCTTAACTTCGGAGTTCGGGATGGGATCCGGTGTATCACGCTCTCCATCGACACATCAAAACCTTCGAACGAGAGAGATCGTTCTTTAAAATTTGAAGAGGTGAAGAGTGTCCAGAATCTGACACTGTCGTTCAGATGACCTGGACCCGCATTTTTTTAAGTGTGTGTATATTGGTTTATCCTCAAGTGCTTTTGGTTGTTTATCTTCCAAAACTTCTCTTGGCTCCGAGTTTCGATTCTTGATCTCTCGATCAAGAACTCCTGCTTCGAAGCTTGAGACTTTTTGGAGTTTGATATTTCCCCAAAAGTTTTTCAGCAACCTCAGCTTACTTTATGATTAAGCCTCACGACCAATTAGTACTGGTAAGCTCCACGCATCGCTGCGCTTCCACATCCAGCCTATCAACCTCGTAGTCTTCGAGGGGTCTTTAGGGAACTGAAGTTCCAGGGATACCTTGTTTTGGAGTCGGTTTCGCACTTAGATGCTTTCAGCGCTTCTCCGTTCCGAACATAGCTACCCAGCTAATGCCTCTGGCGAGACAACTGGCACACCAGCGGTTCGTCCTTCCCGGTCCTCTCGTACTAGGGAAAGCTCTCCTCAAGTATCCTACACCCACAGCAGATAGGGACCGAACTGTCTCACGACGTTCTGAACCCAACTCACGTACCGCTTTAATTGGCGAACAGCCAAACCCTTGGGACCTTCTACAGCCCCAGGATGCGATGAGTCGACATCGAGGTGCCAAACTCTGGCGTCGCTATGAACGCTTGGCCAGAATCAGCCTGTTATCCCCGGAGTACCTTTTATCCGTTGAGCGATGGCCCTTCCATTCAGAACCACCGGATCACTAAGACCTACTTTCGTACCTGCTCGACCTGTCAGTCTCGCAGTTAAGCTCTCTTATGCCTTTGCACTCGACGGCTGGTTTCCAATCAGCCTGAGAGAACCTTCGCACGCCTCCGTTACTCTTTGGGAGGCGACCGCCCCAGTCAAACTACCCACCAGACAATGTCCTCGAACCAGATTTTTAAGTGGCTCAGAGTTAGAATTCTCAAATCAACAGGGTGGTATTTCAAGGGTGACTCCATGAGAGCTGGCGCCCTCATCTCAAAGTCTCCCACCTATCCTACACAGTTAATTCAAAAACTCACTGCCAAGTTATAGTAAAGGTGCACAGGGTCTTTCCGTCTAACTGCGGGTAATCGGTATTTGCACCGATAGTCCAGTTTCGCTGAGCCCATGGTTGAGACAGTGGGAATGTCATTACGCCATTCGTGCGGGTCGGAACTTACCCGACAAGGAATTTCGCTACCTTAGGACCGTTATAGTTACGGCCGCCGTTTACTAGGGCTTCGATTCGAAGCTTCGCCGAAGCTAACTTCTCCTCTTAACCTTCCAGCACTGGGCAGGCGTCAGTCTGTATACGTCCTCTTCCGAGTTTGCACAGACCTGTGTTTTTGATAAACAGTTGCAATCCCCTATTCTCTGCGACTCCCCTTAGCTTCAGGAGTAAATCCCTACACCAAAAGGAGCTGTCCTTCTCCCGAAGTTACGGACACAATTTGCCGAGTTCCTTAACCATGGTTCTCTCAAGCGCCTTAGAATTTTCTTCCTGCCTACCTGTGTCGGTTTGCGGTACGGTCCACCTTAGTACTCACTACGAAGCTTTTCTCGGAAGCATGGAATCAGTCACTTTATGGGCTTTCGCCCTCGTACTCGCCTCTCGGTATAAGGAATGCGGATTTACCTACACTCCGAACCTACCGGCTTGAATCGGGATGTCCAACACCCGACTGACCTATCCTTCTCCGTCCCTCCTTAGTTAATAACGCACTAAAGCAGGTCCAGGAATATTGACCTGGTTTCCATCGCCTACGCCTTTCGGCCTCGGCTTAGGGTCCGACTAAACCTGGGAAGACGAACTTTACCCAGGAACCCTTAGGCTTACGGCGAACGGGTTTTTCACCCGTTTTATCGCTTACTCGTGTCAGCATAATCACTTCTCAAGTCCGTCAGCAGTCCTCACGGTCTACCTTGTATCTACTTGAGAACGCTCTCCTACCACGCCAGTCTCCCGCAGGAATCTGGCATCTACGACTTCGGCACTATGCTTGAGCCCCGTTACATTTTTTGCGCGGGGTCACTCGACCAGTGAGCTATTACGCTTTCTTTAAAGGATGGCTGCTTCTAAGCCAACCTCCTGGCTGTCTGAGTAATCCCACCTC
>REDG01000066.1 GCA_007693605.1 Bradymonadales bacterium | reverse complement strand
ACCTGTGAGAAGCTAAGAAGCGAGGAAGAACTCGGAGAGGGAGGGATTCGAACCCAGCTTTGCGGTGAGCGAGTACCCGAGCGAACGAGGAGGCGAGCAGTGCGCAGCCTTCGAGAGCAAAGATGCCTATAGTACCGTCTACAGCTGTGAGAAGCTAAGAAGCGAGGAAGAACTCGGAGAGGGAGGGATTCGAACCCCAATTTACGGTGAGCGAGTACCCGAGCGAATGAAGCTTCGAGCAGTGCGCAGAAGCTGAAAGTAAATTGGCCTATAGCACCATCTATACCTGTGAGAAGCTAAGAAGCGAGGAAGAACTCGGAGAGGGAGGGATTCGAACCCTCGGTACGGTATTACCCGCACGACGAATTAGCAATCCGCTGGTTTAAGCCACTCACCCACCTCTCCAGACTTTGGCCGGGCTTACTTCCGCTGCGGAAGTAAAGCAGATCAAAAATAATTACGCCCTAGGCTTAACACTGGAAGTTCAGTGAGGGCAAGCGCCTCGATTTTTGTGGTTCCGAGCCTGAAAAGAGACCCCAGGCGCCAAAGCCCATTACCCAGACTTGAGATCTGGATCTGAAGGGGTTATGAAGGAAGCTTGGCGGTCGGACTCCGCCCAAGACAAGAGGGCTAACTCCGCCAGGTTCGGAAGAAAGCAACGGTAACCTTATCTTGTTTGTGGCGCGGATGGCTCGGCCGCCTTTTAAAAACTCATCTGATAGTCGAGAACGAGCCCGAGGCTTCTCGTGCTGTACTTGCCCAGAAAAATCGTCTGATCGATCGGAGCGGGATCGGTTCCGCGTTCAGTCGTCGTCGAAGAATAGCCCCCATAGTTGACCGACAAACCGATTTCATGATTTCCAAAGCTGTAACCCCCGCCGATATTGGCTCCATGGTAGGCTGCGTCTGGCGGAAGGACGGGGCTCGGATAGCGCTTGTTGGTAACGGCCGTGTCGAGAGAGTAGCCCGCGCCCACACGAAAACTTCTGCTCTCAGAAAGAGGGTGTCGGTAGTCCATTCCTGCATAGAAGGAGTGTCCGTCTCGATACTGAAGAGGTTGTCGGGTCGACTCCGGAGGAAAGCCTGTGATTTGGGTATCATCGAATGTAATCTTACTGTTTTGAGTAAAGGCATAAGAGACGGCCGCAGTGAGTCGTTCATTCCAGAACCGATAGGAGCTACCCACTTCGAGCCGCATCGGAATGGTGACGAATTGCTTTGTCTCTATAGGGGTGCCCGCAACTTTCGTCGTTCCACTCAGTGTGAGCTTTTGTTGCAGCCGATAACTTACGCCAAGCGAGAAGCCATGTAAATCTTCCAAGTGAAGCCCAAACTTAAAGCCCTTAGCATCCCAAGAATTGACCGTTGTATCCAGAAAGCTTCCGCCAGGTTGCCCGGTCGACGCAAAGACACCGGCTTTCTTGTCGTACTGAGTATAGCCAATTCGGTAGCTCGCTCCCGCCGACAGCTTCTCTAACAATCGAACCGAGATGGAAGGAGCGATCTCAATTCTCATCAGTCGAATGCTGAGCTCCAGGTCTTGGAGATCGTTGTCATTGTAATCAACGCCTGAATAGCTTTGGCCCTGCAAAGCCGTCGGGTAAACAGCGAGGCCCAAATGCACTCGGTCGTGAACTCGATAGACGGCTCCCGCATAAAACAAGGGGGCGACACTCATTTTACTCTTTTTAAGAGCGTCATCGGCGCCAACCGGAGCTTCGTTCTGATAGATCAGGGGAAAGAAATTGGCAGTAAACGCAAAGCGATTCACAAAAGACATGGCGGCGGGGTTGTAATAGGGCGCGTGAGCGTCGGTTGCCAGACTGATATGCCCTCCACCCATCGCAGAAATTCGAGAGCTGTAGGTGGTGGTAAGATCTAAACCTCCGGCAAAGCCAAGGCCAGTAAAGCAAGTGGTAGAAAGGAAAACGAGACCAAAAATAGACTTCTTCATGGCCTCATTATGCGAATGAAATTCTGGAATGCAAAGAAAGATCTTTGATATCAATAAATTAGAGAGGCTGCCCAAATGGGGCTTTCTGAAAAAAAGGGGGGGCAGGCTCAGGCGTCTCAGGGGATTCTTTAAAGTATTAGGGGGTAATTTAGCGCTTTAAAGATGACACCTGACACCGTACCCCTTCCTCTTATTTGGCCCTAGTGCATTTGACTAAGTAAGAGAGCAAGACTCATTCCTAGTTTGAAGGGTCACGGAAGTTTCGAAACTTGGTGGCAACTTTGGTTGCCATCGAACTTGAACGGCCAGTTTCCGGACAGTTTTTGTCTCGGAAATGGCTATTATTGTCTCAACTCTGCGTGTCGAAGGAGCTGGAGGCTCTCTCCAGACTCGAGAAAGAATCTAGAGTTTTCAAGTTGAGAAGTCTTCAGAAAGCCCAAGGCAAAATACTGTCGATTCTCAGAGCAAAGGCTTTTGCTGAGCCGCCCAGCGGGTTGTTGATCTTGATTCAAGAACTTCATTTCCCTTTGAAGTTCTGCCTTTGACTCGAAGCTGGCCAAAACTTCAGGCGCCCTCCCCCCTCGGGTTCGTACTCGTTCAATCACTTCTTGCCCGGCGTAGCAGCCCTTGTTGTCGTCGCAGAGTTCAAGAAAGCCGAGCTTCAAAACAAGCGTTTGATCATCGTAGTCGTCACCCCAGCGGGGAATTAACGAGCGAATGCGATGAAGCTCCCAAGCCCGATCCTGCTCAGGAGCTTTTGCCTCATGATTCAATCGAAACTCGAACCTCGTTGAGCGCCATTGGCATTGGAGGGCATTCTCAACGAGTTGGCCTCGACCGGACTCTTCTGGGGGCATGGTCTCGGAGGCTTCCCACAGGGCAAATGCGGGAAATTCTGTAAACTGGATGTCCTCTTGAAAGTGAAAGAGCTCGAGTTTCTCTCGCAAAAGGGGGGCCTCTTGAGCCCGAAGCACAAGGCCTAAGTCTTCTTTCGTCTTTTGGTAGAGCCAAAACAGCCCGATGGGCTTCGCCTCAGCACTCAAAAACAAACTCAAGCGGGCTTCTCCAGTTTGCATTCTCTTCATATCCCGTGTGAATAGGCGTTGAGCAAAGTCGAGACTGTCTCTTCCGGTGAGCTGGAGGCATACGAACTGATCTAACTTGGGTAAGGTATTCAACCGAAATTCCTCTCTGAAAGAGCTATGAAGCCGCCTCAATTCGTATTACTTTAGAGAGGAAATTTCAAGCCCAAGACGGAGGTTCTCATGGCAAAAACAAAGAAAAAAACAACATCAAGAAACACCAAAAAAAGAAGTCTTAAACGAAAGACGAAGACAAAGGCTAAGACTGCAAAGTCTCGAGTGAAGAAGGCAGGTTCGAAGGCTAAGAAGAAAACAAAGAAAGCCGCACGAAGTTTAAAGAAAAAGGCAAAAAGAACGACGAGCAAAGTCAAATCAAGGGCCAAAAAGACGGCCTCGAAAAGTCGCAGGGCAGTGAAAGCCAAAACTAAGACGCTGCAATCGAAGGCTAAGAAGAAAGCGAGAACAGCAACCAGAGCGATTCTTAAGACGGTGAAGAGAGCCGGTCAGTCTGCGATCGAAGCTTCAGAGCGAGGTTTGCAGTTGGTGGAGTCTGCTACGGGAGCCGAGGCTCAACGATTGAGTGTTGGAGATCGTGCACCGCAGTTTGTTCTGCCTAACCAGAAGGGAGAGCCAATCTCTCTTGAGAGTTTCAGAGGCAAGAGAGTGGTTTTATACTTTTATCCAAAAGACGATACGCCCGGTTGCACGAGAGAGGCTTGTAGCTTTAGAGACCACTTACCGAACTTTGAGATGAAGAATGCGAAGATCTTTGGAGTGAGTTTTGACAGTCCAGAGAGCCATCAAAAATTCATTGAAAAGTACGGTCTGAATTTTGACTTGCTGTCAGACGAGAACAAAGAAGTGGCTGAGAGTTACGGAGTTCATGTTCAAAAGAATATGTACGGAAAGACCTATTGGGGAATTGAGCGATCGACATTTGTCATCGGACCGGATGGGCGCATTGAAGCCGCTTTCCGAAATGTCAAAGTTGATGGGCATACCGATGAGGTCATGTCGGCCTTAGGCCGAGTGGCGTAGAGAAATCCCTGGGCTGAGGCTCAGAGGGCAGATCCTATTAGCGTTAAACTCAGAGTTTGGGGGCCAAGGAGCCCTCAAACTTTTTTGGGCCCCCCTTTCTAGTTGCCAAGCTTCTTTGGGCTCGCTAGTGGGTTGAGATTGAAGGCCTAAGCTTGTAGATGGATTTTGTGAAGTGTAGCGCTAGTTCAGCTGTTTTGCCTGAGGCAAACGAGGAGAGGAGAGAGCGCAGCTCTATCCAGCTGAGCTGAACTGGAGTCAGAGAGGAAGTTTAGAAGATTTAGGATTATAGCTAAGTTTTTTGAAATGCACCCGTAGCTCAGCTGGATAGAGCACATGCCTACGAAGCATGGGGTCGGGCGTTCGAATCGCTCCGGGTGCGAATACCAAAGCCCCCGCCAAGGTGCGGGGGCTTTGGTATTTTTGCTGTAGATGTTTTGAGAACGGCCGACCCTTTAGGGTCTGACGGCGAGGAATACGCAGCCGTCAGCTATCCTTAGAATAAGCCTCGCGGCTGCGAGGCAAGTTAATCAGGGGGCGTTCGAATCGCTCCGGGTGCGCCCTGCTCGCCTTCTCGTTCGCTCGAAGGACTCGCTCACCGCAAAGTCGGGTGCGCCATTTGCTTCGCCTTTTTCGTATCAGCTGCGTTGTCCTTGATCCTCACTCAGTCACGTGTCATCGAAACACGCTCCTTCGTTCAGACGCATCGGTTGCCTCGCTGTGACCAAAAATACTCGAAACTGGTTTTCGCAAGCTGCATGAACGGCTACAGCCCAGCCGCTTTCTGGCAGATCCAAAGGACTAAATTATTTTTACAATCTCATCGACGCTCGTCACATGTACGCCTACGGCGGTCTCCCGCATGATTCTTTCGCGAATTTTTGCGGCTTGCTGGTAAACCTCGGTGCTCCAAGCTTTTTTCATATCTTCTTCTGACTCGAAACTCATCACGGCGACCCCGTCAATCGGATCTTCGCTGTCGTCCTTGCGGCGGTCAGTGAGATGATACTGTTCGTAAGACTTTACCTCTGGGATCTGACGATACATGGGCCCATACTCGTCCTTCCAAATTCGTCGAAATTCAGACTCAGACAATTCGGGACGCTTTCTTACAACGACTAGAATGCGAAACATGCGTCATTCAAAGCAATTGGGATGTCCGTAGTCAAATGCAATTCTCGTCGGGTGCGCCACTCTCCCATTTTTGTCATATTCGAGTTCTAAGCTCTCCAGAGGTGTAGATGGTTCTATGGGCTGATCTCCTCTCAATCGCTGCGCACTGCTCGCGATCTCGTTCGCTCGGGGGGACTCGCTCACCGGAAATCAGGGTGCGGCACTCTCCCTTTTTCTTTGTGGGCCGCTTGGTTCGGGAAAACATCCCCAAACTAGCTTAAGAAAATATAATCTCCCTATTCCATAGAGCTCCTAGGAAGTGGGCTAGCGGGAGTACCTCGACGCCCGTCTCTGTTCTTCGGGGCTGCGTCTCCCTGCAAACAATTATCTTACGAGCTAGATCGAGATCCTCCGATAGGGCATGCAATCCTTTTTCATCAGAAGTGGATACTCTGTTTGAAGCCTTGACCTCAATGGCGGCTCAGCAGAAGCTCGTCAAGGCAAGCAAGTCGCTAATCGTTAAGTCAATCATTGCCCTGTCCAACCCCATTCATTTTCAGGGGAGTAGTTCCAGATTTCGTATCCAAAAATGCTGATCAGCATTAAGATAAGACCAAAGGTTGCCAGTCCAAAAAGGATGTGAGACGACCAAACCAGAAAGATGCACAACCAGTTAAATTTGGTGGAGTCATTGATTTCTGCGAGCCATGTGGGCCTAAGCTTAATATAGCGGCTGAGATAAATATCCCGGAGAATAGATCCAGGGATGGTGAACTTCGCGTTGAAGTAAATTTTTTTTTCCATAGGTGATTTGAATATTTCTTCGTAGAGGGCCTTCACTTGTGCCATATAACCTTTTGGCAATGTGAAGCGGACGAGCCACCAAAGGAAGATTCCAATCCAACCTACGACGAAGACTAAAAAGAAACTGGTCCAGGCAAGAATCTCGTTGGTCGTGGAGTCAATCATGGCAGGGTCAAGCTCCGTGTCGCTTCAATCGGATTAACAACAAACTCACAAACATCTCCAAGATAGGCCCCCTCCACTAAGTCTACTCGTTGGCCTGAGCGATCATAAAAGGGTCCGGCAAGATGACCAAGATAGGCCGCACCTGCGCCGGCCGCTATTGCTATGCCGATTCCAGCTACCCAACCAACAGGGGTCGATCCAAAGATTAAGAAAGCTCCACCCTTTATAAAAATCGTCACAACCGCTGCAGATCCAGCTGCCACTCCAGCCTGAAATAGGACTCGGTTCGATCGATGTCTATCGATATCTCTCAAATCAATGGCTTCTTTGCAAACGGAGCGAACATGCGCCCCCGTGTAGAAAATCCCTCCCGCCCGGAGCAAATACTTGGCCTTCGAAAATCTCTCGATTTGCTCGCCCAGAGAAAGGCTTGACCGGAATTCTCGATTGATCGGAGCTCCCGAGTACTGACGCCCCCGCCCCCGAAGATTGATTTCATTTATTGGTTTGAAGCCCCTTGCAAACACTCTACTAATCAATCTTCCCTGTCTTGACTCGTAGTTGGCAATCAGATTTCTGCGAGTTCGGTCGTACCTCGACTTATAGAGTTTGCGGTCTCGATGATTCAATCGAGCGGCCTCCCTATATTCCAGATAGGCGTTGGAGATTTTCTGGAGGGTCTGCTGAGCCTCGCTGAGGGCATTTGAGACGGGTGCACTCGCCGCTAACACAAGATTTGTATAATGAAAGACAGGCACAAGAATTCGAAGCTCCTCCGGCAAGCTGTTGATGACTTGCCGGTAAAAACTGAGCTCTCTCCTCTGAGATGCCGTGAGGGGTAGGTAGTTACGCGGCTCGAGTCGGACGAAAACGGTTTTCGACAGAAATAGTAACTGTTCGTTGTAAATCCCATTGTCTGCGCAAAAGCTTCGTAAAGCTAAATCTCGCTCTGGCGGAAACAGGTATCCGTAGTGATCGAGCAGAATGCGATCAAATGTATCTCCTGGTCTTGTAAAGTGAATGGCGTAGTTCGGTAAACTCACGCCCGATTACTCCAGATCAAGGTCTTCGACAGCGAGCTTGACGGTTTCATAGGCGATGTCTCCTGCGCTCTGAGTTGAGAAAACCGGGCCTGACCAAGCAATGGGCCAACAGCCGTTTAGAAGAAAGGTAGCCACTTGCTGACCTTCATCGTCGGTGCAGACGATCGAGCCGCTCCGTTTTTCAACGCGGCCCTGCTGACACTCTTTAAACCAACTAAACAAATTTTTGTTTTTGAAGACTCGAGTGAGAACGAGGTCAGCGGCATAGGTCCTCCCCTTTCGGTAACTGATCTGCTTCTGAGCCCCCTCTTGAACATCTAACTTTTCAGTCATCACATCCAGGCCAGAGACAGCCGAGCAGTTTTTAAAGTCAAATCCTTCGATCTGAACCGTAAATTTGTTGGTGGCTACTTCAAATTCATGGGTATCGGACATCGATCATTTCTCCTTCCTTCACAAAATTTGAGAGATGATACAGCAAGAGATGTGCCAGCGGCCAAGTCGCATAAATCAAGATAATCGGAAGGAATTGGTGTGAGACTGTTGGCTAAGCCCGCCAGGTTGTTGTGAAATCCCTACAATGATTTTAAGTGGTCATTGCTCACGAGTAGCAAAGAAGGGCCTCGCACAGGGTCGCGGCTGATTCACGGCAGATAACTCACCCTCAGAGATGCGCATTAACCAGCGTGCGACTGATGAGTTGGGTCTTGGGCGTAGATCATGCGGTTTGCGAGGTGATAGCGAGTGGCTCGGGCCTTTCCTTCTCGAATCACCAGGGCGCGATCACAAAGCTCCTTCAGTTCCCGTTTTACTTGAGTACTACTGAGCTTTAGAACTCGCTCGGCCGTTTGTCGATCGAGATAGGGATTCACCTCAAGAAATTCCAGAATCCATCGTTGTCTTGGGTTCAAATCCTGTCGGGGGGACTGCTTTCGTACAAGTTCATACGGAACCTCCGTGTTGATGCCATACAATCCATTCGACATCAAAATGATCTCTTGATTCAGAGCTTCTCGAAAGAGTTGCCGAGCCCTTCTTACAGTCGTATAAATTCGAGAATCATGAACCAGGGGATTGTATTTCTCCTTCCAGACAATCCCAATCAATTCCTCTTTTGAGAAAAATTCATTGGGTCGAGACATTAGAAAAAGCAGGAGTTGCTCGACCGCGGGTCGGTCTGCCAGAGAGAGTTCTTCAGAAGCTTTCAGCTTCAGGGTGTTTCTGCTGTGGTTCCAATAAAGCTTACAAGCCGGTTTTGCCGAAGGCTCCCGATCAAGCAATTGAAGGCCCGCTTTGTTGGTATGGACCTCCCAGAGTTCTTGTTTTTTGATGCCGCAGATTTTTAGAATCTGGCTTGTAAAACTTTGTTCGTGGCTCGTACGGCCTTCATCTGAGCCGGGCTTGAGGTTTGCTAAAGTTCTTACAAAATGATTCAGACTAACAAAGCCCTCAGGCTCCGGCTGAGCCTCAAGAATCGCTTCGGCATCCTTTCGATTTCCCAACTCCAAGAGACAAAGCGCTACAAGAAGTTGACTGAGTTTTCGCTCTTTTCCCTCCTGCATTTCACTGCAAAGGCCTTGGGCTCGCCGAAAGAAGGCGAGGGCCTCTCGAGCCTGACCGCTGTTCATGCGAATCAAGCCCATTCCCATCAAGGCACGACCGAGGGGCAGAAACAAATCCTGAGCCTCACTCAGTTCAATCACCTCTTGAAACCAGTCTTCGGCTAGCTTGAACCGGCCATCAAGAAGGGCCGACCAAGCAAACGAACTCATATAGCTTGGTCGATAAAGATAATTGAAGAGCTTGGGCCGCTTCAAAAATCTTAGAATTCGCTCGTCGAAGCTCCACGCCTGCCAGAAGAAATCTGCGTTCAGCTCGCCTAAGACGCCAAACAGAGGCTCCCGAAAAACAACATTTCCCATCAGGCTTGAATCCAGATGTTTAGACAGAGAGAGCTTTCCCGAACCACACACTTGACTCAAGAGCTCTCTCTGAACCTCTAAGCAGTTGAGCAAAACCGCTGCAAGATTTTTCTCGGCTATAACTAAATCGGAGTCCTCCCGAAGATACTGCTCTAAAAAATTCAAGGCGGGCCTGATTTGAGATCCACGAATCAAGGCTTCAAGCCTCGTCGCAACAACAAACCAATTTCGAAGAGACTTCTGCGGTAATTTCTTTGAAGAAGGGTCTGGTGGCAAGCCTTGTCGTAGTTTGTAGAGGCCCAACAGACTTTTGGTTGACTGCAGACCGCCACTAATCCGAAAGAATCGAAGTTCATCTGAGCTTTGGGAGAATTGCTCCATATGCGTCTTCGGGCCGAAGAAACGAAAACTGAAGAGAGCTAAATCTGAGAAGACTGCGACATGAACCAACGGACTCCCTATGGGGTTTGGTCTTTGAAGTCTTTCTACAGTGAGCTGGCCTGCTTCTTGTAATCTCCCAAGGGCTAACATCTTATCCACTAAGGCATCTTCGACCCAAGGCACGATGCGACTAAGAAAGGCCGAGGAACCCGTGTAGTGCTTTTCAAGAAATGCAAAAAACAGGCCTGATCTCCCTGAGTCTGAAAGATTTGATAAACTACGAAAGAAAAGCGCCCAACCAAACACCCAGCCTGCGCTACCGATTTGAGTTTGGCAGATCAGTTTCAAAAGTTGAGATCTGTATTGTTTCTCGGTCAGTGTGATTCGGATTCGCAGGATCTGCATGAAGTGATGATCATCCACTGAATCCCAGTTTTTTTGTAAGGCCCTCTCGCAAAGAGCAATGGCTTCTTCATCTCGAAACTCCATGAAGTAGCCGATAATGACATAATAGCTTGAAAGGGCGCTGAGATGATCCCAAAGTGGACTTGCCAATCGTCGATAAGACTCATTAGTCTCAGCATTAGAAATCTTGCTGCAATGCTCGTTTAGAATCTGGGCGGCCTCCTTTAATTTGCCTAGGCCGATAAGAATAGAAATCTCAGCCTTGAGGGGGCGAGGCTCTAAAGCACAGAGGCTTTCTAAAAGCTGAGAGTACATTTCTCTTGGAATTTCGAGCTCCAATAAGAGCTCTTGTAACTCTTGATTTTCAATAAACACTTTCTCCCCTCTTTGCTGCAGAAAGCCCACAGCAAAGAGCTCCGCCAGAGAGTCGTCATCAAGAGACTTAAAAATGAGATCAGAAAGTTCAGGATCGAATGCAACGGCTGCAGACTTCGCCAAAGTGCTCTGAGTGGCTTCAGACATTCGGGCAAAAATAGAGCGGTAGTGGTCCTTCTTTTCAAGCTTGAGAAGCTGCTTAAAATGATCGAGATCGAAGGGCTCTCGTTCTAAGACAAAGTTCGCAAGTGTCAATTTTAACAACTGAGGGTTGAATTGACACAGCTTCCAGATTTCTTCGACGCTTGAGGCCTCCAAGCTCTGCCCCAGACATTGGTGAATAAGTTGGCCGACCTCCTGGGTCGAAAGACTCTGGTACTCAATCAGTTTTAGATCGAGATAGAGGGTTTTCTTCAGTTTTGGAGCCTGCTTGCTTGTGAGTACAAGAGAGGCCGTCTTCAGTCTTGCCAAGAAAAACTCCACAAAGGCCCCAAGGCCACCGGCAATCAAATGTGCATCATCGATCAGTAGACAAATTTCTCGTGCATCGAGCTCTTTAAATAGCTGATCAGTCAGGGAGCTTTTCTCATTCGGTCGTAAATTTAACTGGGCTTGAAGCTCCTTCAGAATGTTTTCAATGGAGGTCTTTTCGTTGAGACTGATGGAGATATGGGCTTGTCCGAGTTCCTCAAGCTCAGAACGAAACAATTCGAGAAGAGTTGAGCTGCCGGCAAGGGCCCTCGATTGAACAATAACAACAGGGCGTTCGCGAAGGCCTTGGTGCATGCTGTCCAAAGTCTCACGAGGTTTTACTAGGCTTTGTCTTGAGGCTCTCAAGCGCCCCCTTATAGCCGTGAAATCGGACCATGCCAACGGGGTCAACTAAAAACAGGCCTAGTTTCGTGATGATTCTCGGCAAATTCGCGAAAAACAGACGACTTGATCTAACTAAAAACGGCAGATTTCAGCTTAGAACCCTTATATCTGACAGTTTTTGATCTGTCAGCCCAAAGCCTGCACCTAAAGGCAGGGAAAATTTTTGTTCAAAAGCTCGCAAAAATTGTCGAGTGGAAGCCGGCAGGGGATTGAAATTATTTAACTTTCTTGCGGCATAGGCCTTGCAGCCTCTCAAACCAGAGAAGGGAAGGGCTATTCGATGAGGTTACTGCAGATTTTTATACTAGGGGCTGTATTGGCGTTACCATCTAGTTCTTTTGGGGACGGAGGAGGTAGCAGCAGGTTAACATGTGTTAACTGCTCGGATTCGATTTCTAAGTTAAAGGAGGAGATTGAGGCTGACATTGATGCGCTCTATCAGCAGCTAGATGCATTTTATGGCGAGCTTGAAGATTTGGAGTCGGCCACTGGGCTACAGCTCGATTAAGTCCCGCCAAATCAGTTTTTCCGCTCATTGAATCCTTCCGTTTTGCCCAAATCAGACCATAGGGGGCCAATGGCTCCGCGCTCTGCTCTGTAAACATTTGTTTTTACTATATTTTTTTAAGAACATCTCTTGGGCCGAAAACCTGCTATAAAAAAGTCAATATTATCAATTATTTATGCTCCAAATGAAGTCAGGCTGTGTTCGTCGTTTTGTGGACCGTCCTTTGCCATAGATGGCTCAAAGGAGATCACAAATGAATACAATTTCAACATCACAGAGCCAAACTAGATCAAGACACCGCCCAGTTGTACTGTCGTTTCCATCAGAAGCCGTGCTGAAGGAGGCAAGATCACATCAAACGGCAACTCGTGCCGTTCCAACAAGTGAGCCAACGATACATCGCGACGAGGCTCAAATAAGTTGCTCCTTTAATGTTATGAAGGATGCGCCGGTTCGGGAAGAGCTGAGGATTCATGAGTATCGAATTTGGGATCAATATGCCGAGGCCACTTTCGATCGAGAGTATCAGAGCTCGATGGAGAAGAGTCCGGACCACTTGATTTTCTTGACTGGGCTGGTTCACACTCAAAAGCTGCTGTACTTGGTCCTCAGTAAGAAGTTTGGTTTTGAATACAAGTCTGGAGAGAAAGAGAAGTTAAAGATCTGGCCAACGCAAGTTGATGTTTCAATGCCATCAATGATTCGGAAGAATCGGGGCGTTCTTCAACGGCTCTGGGTCACAGCCATCAAACAGTTATCGCCAACGCGTTATGAGGTTCATCTCATATCCGACTTCGAGGGGGTGGTGAAAATTCATTCAACAGCAGCAGTATTTCTAATCTAAGGAGCCAGTCGTGTGCGGAATAGTAGCAGTCATTAATCAAGAAAGACCAGTAAACGAGTCTCAAGTGAAGTCGTCTCTTCAGGTGCTTAGTCATCGAGGGCCGGATTATCAGTCACACTGGATATCTGAGAACAAACGAGTGGGTTTGGGGCATGCTCGGCTCTCAATCATTGATTTTCGTACCGGCAAACAGCCCCTGCGATCCGCTGACGAGAAGATATGGGTTGTTGTGAATGGTGAATTCTATGGGTTCGAAGAAATTCGAGCTCAGCTAGAAAGAGAAGGTCATGACTTTCAAACGGGGAGTGATAGTGAAATCCTCATTCATCTTTATCGAAAGAAGGGAGTGAGTTGCCTAGATGATTTGCGCGGCGAGTTCGCCTTTGTCCTCTACGATGCGGAGAATGAGATTTTCTTTGCAGCCAGAGATCGATTTGGGGTTAAGCCCCTCTACTACTCAAAGACAGAGGAGGGCCTAGTATTTGCTTCAGAAGCAAAAGGCCTGTTTGAGCTGGGCGTAAAGCCCGAATGGGATGAGGATGCTGTCTACCAACTGCATACACAACTTTTGCTCTCCCCTCGTGGGAGTCTCTTTCAAGGTGTGAAGCAGATTCAGCCGGGTCACTTCCTGCTCGGTCGACCGAACAACTTTATAGAAAGAGAGTATTGGGATATTCAGTATCCGAGGCGTGGAGAGGAGCTGGAGGTCTCTGACCAAGAGGCAGTAGAGATGGTTCATTCAGCCCTTGCTGATGCGGTCAAAGATCGCTTGCGAGCGGATGTTCCAGTTTGTTCTTACCTCTCCGGCGGGATCGACTCCTGCGCTATTCTCTCCCTGGCTCAAAGCTTCAGTCAGAGGCCGGTTAAAGCATTTTCGATTGCGTTTGAGGATAATCGATATGATGAGAGTCATCTGGCTGAGAGTGTTGCGAAGAGTTTAGGGGCAGCCTTTGAGAGAGTTCCGGTAAGTCAAAAGAGTCTCTGTGATGAATTCGAAAGAGCCGTATGGCATTCTGAGTTTGTCTTTGTCAATCTGCATGGCGTCGCCAAATATCAGCTCTCTCGTGAAGTACAAAAGCAAGGCATTCGATGTGTTTTAACTGGGGAGGGGGCCGACGAAGCCTTTCTTGGTTATCTGCCATTCCGTAGGGACTTAATCCTCCACGCAAATGAAGATCTTGATGCGAAGGCAAAAAGAGAGCTGGTTGAGAATTTGGAAGAATCGAACGAGTTCTCAAGGGGCATTCTTTTGGGTTCGGAGGTGGAGAACCAGATTCAGGGGGCCAAACGATTGTTCGGTTTTGTGCCCTCATTCTTGCAGGTGAATCAGTCGTCAGGCGAAAAGGCGGCTCATTTTTTGTCGCAAGAGTTTAAAGAGAGGTGTGGAAGGGGTGATGTTCTGTTTCGCGCCTTGTCTGAGCTGAAGCTCTCAGCTATCACGGGAGCCCATCCTGTGAGTCAGGCTGCTTACCTTTGGACCAAGCTGATCTTTCCCGCATACAATTTGACCGTTCTGGGTGATCGAATGGAGATGAGTCATTCGGTTGAGGCTCGACTTCCTTTCTTGGACCACCGCGTTTTTGAGGCTGTGGCCAAGCTCCCGGTGTCAAAAAAGATACGAGGCGTGCAAGAGAAGTATATTCTTCGCGAGGCCTTTAAGGACAAGCTTCCCGAAAGTGTCTATTCCAGGCAGAAACACCCCTTTCTAGCACCACCCTCCAACATCGGTGGGGCAGATGAATTCATTTTGGACACCTTAAATTCAAGCGAGTTTCAAGATTTGCCCTTTTACAACCAAAACATGGTTAAAGGGATCGTTTCAGCGCTACCCAAACTTTCGGGCAAAGATCGAATTGCGGTCGAGCCCCTTCTCTTGATGATGACCTCAATGGCGAGCCTTCAAAAGGCATTTGGAATAGGGGTCACCAACAAGGCAGCGTTGAGTGAAGGATCGGCTGATAGCACAGTCTGAGTCCTGTTGCAGGGCCCCAATGCGGTCTCGCTAGGGGGCTGCCAAGTTCCTCCTCACAAGGTAAACTAAAGCTGGGGGGGAAGGTCCGATCAAGAATTTTTCTGCTGGCTTGAAGGATGCGCGGGTAGTCAAAGAGCTTGCAGCAGCGCACGCTACTCACCATCGGCCCTTACAGGCGCGATTCAATGCGATTTTTGCAATAATCGCAATGGGGGTCGTGATTCCATTTGATCTTTTGTTTCTTCAAGACCCTTACCCAGCCCTATGGTTCAGGCTAGCCTTTTGTGCGGTTTGTGCACTTTCGATCCTTCTTGTAGCCCGCCTGAGGGGCAGTGCCCTAGCCATCCCATTGATTCTACCAGCTCTGCTCGGAACTTTGATGTACTTTTATTTTCTAGTCACATCACACAAGGCAGACCAATGGATCTTTTTTATTGGAAACTTGATGGTTACTTTCTTCTCGTATGCAACTGTGTATAGGTATCCGCGGGAGCAGTGGACCTATAGTTTCGTTAGTGTCATGGTTGTTGTTGGCCTTGTATTCAGCGCGCACGAGGCTGCCACTTTCTTTGGGCTGCTAACTGTGTGTCATTTTATATGTATACCGTTGGCAATTTATTTTAGGCGCGAGTTTCACTTTGGTCTTTCTGAGCGATTCTCCAATCTCTGTCACTATATTCCCCAAAGAGAGGCAAAATTGATTTCGACTGTAAGCGATGAAGAAGTCTTGAGTAGGGCCTTCACGCCAAGAACAAGATTCAATGTATGTTTGTGTGCGGATTGGCGAAGCTATCAGCGCCTATCGGCAAACCTTTCCCCAGAAGTCTTGTCTGGGATTTTTGAACTCTACTATGAAATTTTGTTTCGCGAGCTTGAGAGGGTCGATCCCCAAGGAAACTATTATGCGAACTGGGTTGCAGATGAATTGTTCGTCATCTTCTATGATGAGAATGATCAGGCCAGTTTTGTGATGGACAGGGCCCTTCGTTTCGCTAAGGGCCTAACGGGGGAAGCCTTTGAAAGGGTTCAGCGCGAGGTTGGTCAAAGCATTCGATACGATGTCGGGATGGCCGCAGGCTATGGTTTCCTTGGCTTACAGGGGCCCCGTGGAATGAAGAAGACCACCATCACCTCTGAAAATGCAGGTGTGGCCAAGAGGCTTGAGGCAGAGGCAAAAAGGGTAAGGGAAAAAGGGTCTCTTTCCTGGCAGCCTATTTTGGTTGTGAATGAAGCTCTCAGGGGCTTTGCCATTGAATCTGGGATGATTGAACCTACTGAACTTAAAGAGATCACGGTGGACTGTGAAGATCTGGTGGTTCGAAATGAAAAATATTTTGCTTTTCAGAGTGAGCCAAAGCTCGGAACCCAACTCGATCTGACGGCGGCCAAGACGAAGCTTAGAGCCTTAAAGCTGGATAAAAACTAGGCGGTATTCCGTGGTCATTATCTTTCTACATCTGCCTTGGATTGGATTTCGATTTGGTGTTCGATTTCTTGTTTTGACCAGACTCGGCCTTTGCCGACCCCAGGGCAGAAGCTGGCGACATCTTTGTTCCAGCGACGAGCATTCATCGTTTCGGGCCAGAACGGCCAAGTTCGACACTGGGTGGGGCGACCTTCGTAAACGCTACAACGACGATCCTTTAGAAAAACGCAGTTGCCATCTTCACCGTCGACAAGATGAAAAAAACCATCTGATTTCTTACAGAAGTCTCGCGTAAAGTCTTGAGTCTTGAGCCCGAGCTGTTTCGCTAAGCGCTTTCGGTCGCTTGAAGTGACATAGACGAAGCCAAAGCCGCCTCTCGAAACGCAACACTTTCCCGAGCCCTGACACTCAAATCGAATTCCTTTTTCCCAAAACTCAGCCACAACTTGGGAAGCTAGCCCTTCAAGGGCCTGTCAGGCAAGGAGACTCCCCTTCGATCGCTGAGGCCTCAACTTGCCAAGTGCGGGTTTTGCCGTTACGAGGATAAAAATACTGAAACCCCTGTGGAGAGGTGGCTGAGCGGTTGAAGGCATCGGTCTCGAAAATCGAAGTGCGGGTAACCGTACCGAGGGTTCGAATCCCTCCCTCTCCGAGTCATTTGCGTCGCCTTTTCTTGCTCAGCTTCGTTTCTCCTCCTTCGATCTTCAGTCGAGTAGCATCGAACTACACTCCTTCGATCTCAGTCGTCGGTGCCTCGCTGAGCAAGAAAATTCTCGCAACTGATGTGCTGAGAGGTTTTGGGCCGATTACTTCGTCAGTCTTCGTCGTTCGTCAGTCATGTGGCATCTAACCACACTCCTTCCTCTCTACCGTCGACTTCCTCGTCTCGACGAAAAATACTCGCAAGCTACATCAAGGCATTCAGGCTCCCTTGTTTTCAGTCGGCGCCTCGCTGAGCAAGAAAATTCTCGCAACTGATGCTGAGAGGGCCTTGCAATTGTAAGCGTAAGGAGATTCTCGACATCCTAAGAATTAGGCAGTAAGAGGCCTACAAGAGAGGAGAGAGCAAAGTGAGCTTATTCAAAAATACAAAACTCAATGAATACGGTGTGCCTGAAGTCGATCCGATGGACTTGAAAGAGAAGCTCTTGGAAGTCGAACTCATCGATGTTCGGCAGCCTGACGAGTTGACGGGGGAGCTGGGGCATATTCCCGGAGCGAGGCGGGTTACTCTGCAAACGGAACTAGAGAAGTTCTTGCCAAGCCAAGATGCGGAAAAGACTTTTGTTTTTATATGTCGCAGTGGCGGACGAAGTTCGCGCGCCACGGAAATGGCTCTCTCTGCGGGATTAAAGCACTCCTTCAATCTTATGGGAGGGATGATTCGCTGGAACGCGCTCGACTTGCCAGTTTCGAAAGAGACCAAGTGATAGTCCTTGATTTCTTTTAGCTTTTTTCGTGTCAAATCAAATTTCAATTTAGCTAAAAATTTTTTTCCGAAGCTTCGTGACAAATTTCCTTAGTTTTGAAACTTCTGACTAAGTAAATGAAAGATCGACGGCTGTTACAAGTTCGAGTGGGAGTCCAGCGCCCTCTGCCTTTGGCGGGGCGACGGTTGCGAGAGCAGATAGACTCCTTTGTGGTCTGGGCGGAAGATTGCGGACTACAAATCAAATCTCGGGCGAGTGACTATGCTCATCAAGTTTTTTGTCGGTTGCGAATTCAAGACCAGCGAAGAATTCTTCGGAGCTTTCAAACTTATTTTGAAGTTTTGAAAACCCTCCGTCAAAGAGGGCAGGACCCTTGGGACAGTAAGAGATTTCTGTGGGCCTATCTCTCTAAGCATCAGTTGCAACCTTGTTCCGCCGTACTTCGACATATTGAGGGGAATGAAGCCTTAGAGATTTTTTCACGAGATTACACCCAGGTTTTTCGGAACTTTCAGTTTCTGGAGGCCTACTCTGGCTCTCTGTTTGACCTTTTGGTTCTCGACTGGATGACTCTGTTTCGTAGAGAAGTGGCTGCCCAAGAGAAGTTGTTTCTGCAAATGGAGGCCTCTTTTCGACAGAGCCCTTCCGTACAAGAGTTTGTGGACTCAGAGGCGCATCAAGTTCAGTCGCGATTCGGCAAGTCTGAGTTCTATTTTGTGCAGCATTTGATTCGAAGTCCCCTTTTGAGCCGAGAGAAGAGACGGCGAAGGGTAGAAAATCTCTTGGTCAGCTCTCGGTGGCTTGGCTCTCCCTCTCGTTTTTCTTTTGCTGGGTGAGTCTTAAAATTCTCAATGGACATTCTCGAATAAGCTCGTGAGAATGTGCCTGTTCTTTTTGTTAACTTGTTGGGAGGTGTCTATGCTTCGGGCTCTTGTTCTAGTCGTTGCGATCCTGGGGGTGAGTTGGTCATGGTCGGTCAGTGCCATTCAACTCGACTTTGGAGACTACGGAATTGAAGGAAGTTTAGACACAACACTCTCCCTTGGGCTTGGGATTCGGGTTTCCGATCGAGATGAAAAGCATATCGCGCGGGTGTCGGGCGGGGTTGCGAATTCAGCAAACACCGATGACGGAAATCTCAACTACGATCAGTGGGATATTTTTTCACTGAATAAACGGATTACTCAAGAGCTGGATCTTCGGCGAGAAAACATTGGCCTCTTCATGCGATCAACCTATCTCTACGACTGGGCCGTGATGGACCTTTCCACTCGGCGAACGGAGCTATCAAGAGAGGCCGAAGATCGATCGGGAATTGATTTGAGGCTCTTAGATGCCTATTTCATTGGGGATTTCCGTCTGTTTGATCGACCCCTCACCCTTCGTTTAGGGAGCATGGTGATCAACTGGGGAGAGAGCACATTTATTCAGAACGGAATCAATACGATCAATCCGGTGGATGTGTCAAAACTGAGAGTGGCAGGAGCTGAATTGAGAGAGGCCTTTGTGCCCGTTCCAAGTTTTCATGCGTCTTTTGTGATCAATCCGAAATTTTCTTTGGAGGGCTTTTATCAGTTCGCTTGGCAGCCTACCGAGATTGAGCCCGTGGGGACTTATTTTTCAACCAGTGATATTGCGGGGCCTGGCGCAGACCGTGTGATGTTGGGCTTTGGTGGGGCCACGGATATTGAGCCCACCGTGAGAACTTTTGTTCAGCGACGACGCCGAGATGCGAGCGATCCCAATTCGGCCTTCCAAGACGAAAGCCCGTCGGGACATGGGCAGTTTGGTTTTGCGTTTCGATATTTTGAGCCCGCCTTGAACGACACTGAGTTTGGTTTTTATTATACGAATCTGCATTCAAGGCTTCCGATCATTTCGGCTCAGACGGGTCTAGTCTTGAGTGATGCCGAAGCCATTGCGCTGGGAGCTGACCCTGGGGCTCCCGCCGCAGCTCCCAACTCTATTGCCAGCATTAGAACCGGGGCTCTTGTGAACAGCTCTCGATACTTCCGAGATTATCCGAAGCATATTCACAGCTTTGGCTTTAGTTTCAATACCCAAGTGAACTGGTTGGATATGGCCCTTCAAGGTGAGTTTGTTTACCGAAAGCGCCAGCCTCTGCAAGTGGATGATGTCGAGCTTCTTTTTGGAGCTTTGAGCGCGTCCATTCCGAGCCTTGCGATTAGTCAGGCCGTCGACTCCGCTGCCGGGCCTAATGAAGAGATCTCAGGTGTCCGCCGAAAGGATATGATTCAGGCTCAGGTGACGGGCACCAAGCTTTTTGGGCCGATTTTTGGAATGAGTGATTTTGTCATTCTTGGGGAGTTGGGGATGACTCAGATTTTGGGAATGGAATCTCAAGAAGACTTGCGTTATGAGGCGCCAGGTACTTATACGAGCGGAAACCCCGCATTTACCGGCGCAGGGGTTCAGCCCGCCACTCAGGATCGAGGCTTTCCGAGCCGTTTCTCGATGGGCTATCGCCTGTTGACGAGCGGTCGTTTTGATAATGCGATTGGTGCAGTCTCGTTGATTCCAAGCCTGGCCTTTAGTCATGATTTTAAGGGAACAACGCCCGCGCCTTTGTTGAATTTCATTCAAGGAAGAATGACTCTAACCACCGCTCTTGCGGCCACTTATTTGAATAAATATCGAGCAGAGCTTTCTTATACCAACTATTTTGGAGCCTCTCACTTTAACTTGCTAAACGATAGAGACTTTGTGTCTCTGACGGCCAGTGTGAGTTTCTAGTGGGGCTCTGGTGCGAGCGAGATTCGGGATTCGAGAGGAGATAAAGATGTTGAATGGAGCGTTTCGATTTTTAGTGTCAAGTGTCGGCAGTATCGTCCTTCTTTCTTGGGGCTTCGGTTTTGATTCGCTGACTCTTGCGAAAGTGAGTGAAGAAGAAGCGAAGAAACTCGAAAGCAGTCTCACACCAATGGGGGCGGAGAGGGCCGGAGGGGCTGGGGGCAGAATCCCCGCCTGGACGGGAGGAATCACTCAGACCCCTCAGGGCTTTCAAGCGGGCAATTATCATATTGATCCCTTTGCTTCTGATCAGGTTCTTTATCGAATCAATGCAGAAAATCTAGGAGAGCACACTCAGAGGCTGTCTCCTGGGCAAATCGCCATGTTGCAAAGATACCCAGAGACTTGGTTTCTGAATGTGTATCCAACTCGTCGTTCGGCCTCTTATCCCAAAGAGGTCTACGAGGCTCTGAAGAGAAACGCTCGCAGCGCCGAACTCACTCCAGACGGCAACGGGGTTTTGGGTGCTCAAATGACTTCGCCTTTTCCAATTCCGAAGACTGGTCTAGAGGCCATCTGGAATCATCTCTTGCGCTATCGCGGAAAGAGTAGCGAGCGATTGGTGGTTCAAGTGGCTCCGACGGCTTCGGGCCAGTACAGCGAGGTCTTGATCGAAGAGAAACTGCTGAATGCCTATGCTCAACCAGGAGCGACCATTGAAAGCATTAACAATCGCTTTGCCTATTTCTTGCAAGAAGTGAAGGCCCCCGCTCGTTTGGCAGGCACTATCCTGTTGGTGCACGAGACCCTCAATCAACAGAGGGAGCCACGAAACGCTTGGACTTATAATCCCGGCCAAAGACGAGTGCGAAGAGCCCCGAATGTTGCTTTTGACAATCCGGGAACGGCGTCTGACGGACAGAGAACGAGCGATCAACTCGATATGTTTAATGGCTCGCCCGAGAGGTACCATTGGAATTTGGTGGGCAAAAGAGAAATGTATCTGCCCTACAATAGCTATCGACTGAACCAAAACTCGCTTCAGGTTTCTGATGTTGTGAAGGCGGGGCATCTGAATCCGGAGCATTTGCGTTATGAACTTCGAAGAGTTTGGGTGGTCGATGCCACACTGAAGCCCGGCACAAGTCATATCTACAAGAGAAGAACTTTCTATCTTGATGAGGATAGTTGGCAGATTCTTTTGGTCGATCAGTACGACAATCGAGATCAGATCTGGAGGGTTTCAGAAGCTTACCCCATCAACTACTATGAGATTCCTTTGATTTGGGACACGGTGCATGCTCACTATGATTTGCAGAACGGGCGTTATCTGGCTTTTGGCATCAATAATCAAACTCAGGTGGTTCGGTTTAACCTAGATTTTAGAGAGGCTGATTTTGCTCAAGGCGCGCTTCGACAAGCGGGCAGACGCTAAGTCGCGTTTCTCCGTTCTTTTTCTTATCGTTGCCGCAGGCTTGGTGGGCCATACTTTATGGAGTCAAAATCTACAGCAGCTCTCTGGTCGACTGCCTTTGCGCCAGGTGCCGAGCCTGCAGGGGATCTTTTTCGATAACAGCCGAATTATTCTAACCGGAGAGAGAGGCTTTCTTTTTGAATCAGAAGAGCTTGGGGAAACTTGGACGAAGATTCAAGTTCCAAGCTCGGTTCTGATGACAGGGATTTTCAGAGATCAGGCCGATCAGCTTTTCATTTATGGGCATGAATCTAAAATCTTGAAGTCCACAGACTCTGGTCAGAACTGGCGGATTGTGCATGAACAGATGGGCGAAGATCTGCCACTGTTTCACTTCTTGCGTTTAGATTCCGAAAGACTTCTCGCGCTTGGGGCTTACGGTCAGCTTCTCTTGAGTCAGGACGAGGGCGAGAGCTGGACAACTCTCGACTTAGGGCTTCAAGAAGAGGGCCACTGGTACGATGCTTTGGTGCTGGAAGATGAACTCGTGGGTGTTGGGGAGTTTGGAAGTGGCTTTGTCTGGAAGCTCAATGGCGAGAATCTCTTTGAGTTTCAGATAAGAGACTACTCCGGCAGTTTGTTTTCCGTCCTAGAGTGGGATGGAATGTTGGTAGCCACCGGCCTGCAGGGAAGCCTGTTTTCTTCGATGGATGGGGGCCGTACTTGGGAAGATCGTTCTCTAGAAGACTCTCGATCGATTTACGGCGCAAAGGTTTTGGGGCCCGACGACCTTCTTCTCTTTGGAGCCAATGGTTTTTTAAGGCGTGTGACAAGAGATTTCGTTTCTTCTGCAATTTTAGACCTATCGAGTCGGCAAAATATCAGCTCCGTCTTGGCGCTTGATGAAGGCAGCTTTCTTCTGTTGGGGGATCGAGTCAGCAAGATAGAAATTTCTAAGGAGTCACGGTGATCCCCCATTTAGAGAATTTCATTTTTAGCAAGAGAGCTTTTGTTCTGTCGGGCTTTGCTCTTTTGACCCTGGTCATGGCGTGGCTAGCTCTTCAGTTGCGAGTGGATGCAGGCTTTGAAAAGCAACTCCCGATGAATCACCCCTTTGTTCAGACTTATTTAGACTATCAAGAAGAGTTTGGCGGAGGAGATCGAATTCTCATCGCGGTTCAGGCCCGAGACGGGAGCGTCTTTCAAGAGGATCGGCTTCGACAGTTAAAGGCCCTCACAGACGAAGTCTTTTTTCTGCCGGGCATTAATCGCTCCAATCTCACTTCTATCTTTACACCCAATGTGCGCTTTATTGAGGTGGTCGATGGGGGCTTTGCTGGCGGCAATGTTGTGCCAGCGGACTTTGATTTTTCAGAGGAGGCGATCTCAGAAGTTCGAGAGAATGTCTTAAAAGCCGATCTTGTGGGACGATTGATCTCACATGACTTTCGATCGGCCTTAATCTCGGCAGAGCTTGTGGAAATCAATCCACAGACAAGAGAGAGAATTGATTATCTCTCGGTTGCGAAGCAGTTAGAGGATCTTCGATCTCGCTTTGAAAACGAAGAACAAGCAGTGCATATCATTGGCTTTGTAAAGGCTGTAGGGGATGTTGCAGAAGGGGCGGCGGGAGTTTTGGTTTTTTTTCTAATCTCCTTTTTTCTGACAGCGGCCCTGGTCTTTTACTTTACACTATCGTGGAAGTTGGGAGCACTTCCTCTGATCTGCTCGTCCATTTCTGTAGTTTGGTGTCTGGGCTTGATCACTCTCTTTGGCTACGGCCTCGATCCAATGTCTATACTGGTTCCCTTTCTGATTTTTGCCATTGGAGTCTCGCATGGAGTGCAAATGGTGAACGGAATTGGCTCAGAGATTTATTCAGGCAAATCGATGGAGCTCGCCTGTCGAGGAAGCTTCCGAAAACTCGTGATTCCTGGCTGCATCGCGCTTTTGAGCGACAGTCTGGGTTTTTTGCTCATCATGGTCATTGAGATTCGGATGATTCAAGAGCTGGCCATTACCGCGAGCCTCGGTGTGGCGGCCATTATCTTTTCAAATCTGATCATTCTTCCGCTACTGGCGAGCTATTTGAGTCTTGATGAAGACTACTCGAAGAGGCTAAAGCGATCAGCCGAACTAAAGAGGCCGCTTTGGAAGCTTCTTTCTCAATTCGCAAAACCATCCTGGGGTCTTCCAACGGTTGTGATTGCCATCCTTCTTGGGGCGCTTACTTTTCCATTCGCCAGCCGTGTGCAGATAGGAGACCTCGAAGAGGGAGTGCCCGAGTTGAGAGCTGAATCGAGATACAATCAAGACTCGTCGTTTATCACACGAAACTTTTCTGTAGGGGTAGATATTCTGAGTGTGCTCGTCGAGGCAGAGTCAGACGCCTGTATTGACTTCGAGTTGATGTCGGCCATTGATGATTTTCAGTGGAATATTTCTCAATTGCCTTCGGTGCAGTCGACTTTTTCTCTGCCGCAGGTGGCTAGACGCGTGAATGCCGGATGGAATGAGGGTCATCCGGCCTGGCGTGTCTTGCCTCGTGACCCTCAAGTGCTGTCTCAGGCGGTGGCCGGAGTCGAGACTTCAAGTGGGCTTTTGAATGCAGACTGTAGCGTCATGCCTGTTTTGATTTTCGGAAGAGATCACCGTGCCGAGACGATTGAAGAGATTGTGGACGAGATTGAGCGATTGGGGGCTATCGAGAGCTCGGGGCGTTTGCACTACCGGCTCGCTACCGGAAATATGGGAATCATGGCAGCCACCAATGAAGTCGTGCGTGAGTCACAGTTTCTGATGCTCTTTTTGATTTATGCCAGTGTGTTTCTTCTCTGTGTCGTTAGCTTCAGATCGATTAGGGCGAGTTTGTGTATCATCTTGCCCCTGTGTTTGGTTTCGATTTGGTGTTATGCCCTGATGTATTTTTTAGGAATCGGTCTTAAGGTTTCGACCCTTCCGGTCGCTGCACTAGGAGTCGGAATTGGTGTTGACTACGGTATTTATATCTTCAGCCGCTTTCGGGCGGCCATTGACAGAAGCGGCGATCTGCAAGAGGCCTTCGTGCATACTCTTCAGGTCACAGGCAATGCCGTCCTGATCACTGGCCTCACTCTGGGCTTAGGGGTCAGCACCTGGATTTTTTCGGACCTTCAATTTCAGGCCGATATGGGCCTTCTCTTAAGTTTTATGTTTTTAATGAATATGCTTGGGGCCGTCTTTTTGTTGCCCGCCCTGGCGAGTTTGATGTTTCGAGGAACTGGAGATAGACAAGTGACTCCAAGCTCAGCTAGCAAGGATGGATCATAAAAAATGGAGAGGTGGGTGAGTGGTTGAAACCGCACGCTTGGAAAGCGTGTTAAGGGTTAAACCTTACGAGGGTTCGAATCCCTCCCTCTCCGAGTTCTTCCACGCTTCTTAGTCTCTCACAGGTATAGATGGTGCTATAGGCCAATTTACTTTCAGCTTCTGCGCACTGCTCGAAGCTTCATTCGCTCGGGTACTCGCTCACCGTAAATTGGGGTTCGAATCCCTCCCTCTCCGCCATCTTGCTTCGTCTTTTTCGCCGATTACTTCGTCAGTCTCCGTCGTTCGTCAGTCATGTGGCATCGAACCACACTCCTTCCTCTCTACCGTCGACTTCCTCGTCTCGACGAAAAATACTCGCAAGCTGTACCAAGCCATCCAGGCTCCTTCGATCTCTGTCGTCGGTGCCTCGCTGAGTAAGAAAATTCTCGCAACTGATGTGCTGAGAGGGCTTCTGCGCACTGCTCGAAGCTTCATTCGCTCGGGTACTCGCTCACCGTAAAGCTGGGTTCGAATCCCTCCCTCTCCGAGTTCTTCCTCGCTTCTTAGCTTCTCACAGGTATAGACGGTGCTATAGGCATCTTTGCTCTCGAAGGCTGCGCCCTGCTCGCCTTCTCGTTCGCTCGGGTACTCGCTCACCGTAAAGCTGGGCCCTGCCGGCGTGCTAGCCCCTAAAAGCCCTCCCCCATTTCCAAAACCAAGGATTGATGGTAGTATTAAAAAAGTATAGTTAATATATAATGCTTCAATTTGAATGGGACCCCAAGAAGTCAAATGCAAACAAGAAAAAGCATGGGGTTTCCTTCAAAGAAGCAATCCAGCTGTGGAACGGCCCTCACCTCACTGTGGATTCAATAGCCAAGTCTGAAGATGGCGAAGAACGAGGAGCAACGATAGGGTTTTTGGCAAATGAGCTTTATACAGCGATTTGGACCAAGAGAAAGAATAAGAGGCGCTTGATTAGCGTAAGGAGATCACGAGATGGCGAGAAGAAAGTCTTCTGGAACAAGATTCAAAACTTCTAAAGAAATGGACACTTATCTCGATAAGACCGATCTCGCATATCTGTTTGAAAGACATGGTCATGTCGAAAGCCCTAAAATTAGGAAAATAAATCTAGATTTACCCGAGTGGTTGATTTCTGAACTTGATTTTGAGGCCGAAAGGGTGGGTGTTTCGAGACAGCCTTTGATCAAGCTGTGGCTGGCCCAAAAGCTCGAAGAAGAGAGAAGGAGCAGAGGTCTCAACAATACGAAGCTCAAATAGACAGAAAGCAAAATGGGAAGAGCATTAGTTTCTAAGTAAGGTCTCCAACAGCGCGTGCAGGGTCGACTTCCTCGTCTCGACGAAAAACACTCGCAAGCTGATCCTCACAGAGCGTGGCACAGCCTTTGACCTTCAGAGAGGAGACGCGGCCCATCTCTATCTTTGGGGCAGTCGTCTAGTACTTGCAATCCATATCCGGCTTTGGCCCGTCGCCCAGCAAATCCTTAATCAGATTTTGAATTCTTCCACGGCTATTCAAGTCGGGTATAATCAGCAGATTTTCTTTTTCGGAGGAATTCCTGTTAAAAGCGTCATTAAACATCCTTTCAAACCTAACCTCTGCCCTCGGAAAAGATTCAATCAAATCTGGCCTCGGAAAAGATTCAATCAAATCTGATGAGCGTTGACGATCGGCCAGTCTCTCAGGAACTTGGTCGGATGGACGGTCCGCTAAAGTAAGGGTGGCTTCTATCACTTGAACTGCAGAGGCCACACGATTTCTTAGTTCGTCCGAGAAATGCCCCGACTCGTGCCATTGAACTTGACGCAGGACTTCGAGTTGGCCCTGCAAGATTTCGTTCAGGGCAGCGACAGGACTATTTGCAAGCTCCTCCAAAAGGGCCTCCATTAACATCTGGTGTAAAGAATTTGCGGCATCCCGGTCTTCGGCTCTCATTACTAACAATATTGCGCGTTTTGCCACCAAATCGTCCTTATGACCAGCCTTCCCTCCTCGCTTGTTGTTAAGTACAGTTCTTCTTACAAGCTGCTGGCGAAGCCGAGCCGTTTCATCTCTTAAGTCCCGCAGATTAGCCAAAGCCTCTCGTAGGGATTCCATCTTTTGCGAGGCGTCGGCGATCACAGCAACTACCTCTCTTGCATCTTCAATGACTCTTTGGCTAACTTGCCCGACCTGTTCGTAATTCCTGTCTCGGTCGACATAAGCACCGGCACGAGCTATCGCTTCATCGAGCGTCAAGCCCCAAGTGTCCTGACTCATTTGACCAAAGGCGTGTTCGGCCAATGGATGGAAAAGTCGTTCTTCTTCTAAGTATCGAAGACTGAAGTGCGGGCGTTTGACTGGAGCGGGTAACACTTAGGGATTAGGGCCGGTTCA
>REDG01000033.1 GCA_007693605.1 Bradymonadales bacterium | reverse complement strand
TCCGAGATCAATAAAACTAAGTGACTTCAACTCCAATTTTTCGACCGCACTCCAAGTTGATTTAAGTGCTTCGATCTTTGCTTACTCGTTTGAGCTTTTTCTGCTTGATTTCGTGCGACCTCGTTGTGTCTTCAGCCGAGGCGGAACTTAAGAGTTTACATCCTCATCTGATCCAAGAGGCAGAGCACGCGCTTGAAGACATCCCAAGTAGTCTAGAGGAACTCCATCAGTCCATCCAGGGCGGTGTGGTTTCTCTTATTGGGCACTTCTATGCGCCAGAACAGCTAATTCAGTACCTAGTCAGAAGCTATCATTTCTGGCTGCATTCTAACGGTAACAGGGATCTGTTTCCCACAGAAGAAATGGCGCTTTGGTATATTCGTTCCTTAAGGGACTTTGTGGAGATGTCAGAGCTTGCTTTGCTGCAGAAGAAGTTGGATGTGATGAAACTGATTCATCTCAGAGAAAAGGTCTTGCTGGGACTTGATGCATTCCCAAGGCATTCCGAAGCTCGCAAGGCCGCCAAAAGAATTTGGGTCAATCGTCTTTTTATGGCACTTGTCGAGGCGGGGCGGAACAGGAGGGTGCCGTTTCACTTTGACGGGATCGACCAAACAAACAACACCGAATCTGCGGCCCGCGAATTGGCCGACTTGGCCGTGCAATTCTGGCAGGGCGTGCAAGTGGCTTCTACTGAGGCGCCATTGTCTGAGGGCCTGAACATCGATCTCTCGTGGGATCCCCTTAGTTTGAAGCCTCCAGGCTCTGCCGATCCAAGGCTTGATTTGCTCCCCCCAAGTCTTCACCGACTTGCAACGAAGCCTTTACCTGAGCCCCGTCCGCCCGTGGAGACGGTCTTGAATACTGTCGAGAAGTTTTTGCGATCAAGGGGGTCAGATGACTTTGAGAAGAGCATTGTTGCGATTTTTGAGCATTTTCAACGCCTCATGCAAGTTGGGGAGGGGCCGAGCTTGCCTAGCCCTACAGACTGGGATCAGCTTCAGTTTAGTTTTTTTGAGGTCTTTATGAAAGAGCTGTCACGAAGACCCCCAAGTAAATATTTTCTCTTGTTGCTCGATAAAACTAAAATCTTGTTCGACTACCAGCCGGAGGCCTATCTCGAGACCATCAAGTCCGCTGTAATTCAGGAGGACTTTGGCATCCGAAGGGACTCTTGGGATGAGGTTTTTTCAGGACAGATATTTCCTGAAGAGATTTCAGAAGAAGAGGCCTTTCTGCAACTGGCGAATCTCTTTTACTATCTTGAACTCAGCTCTCTTCAAAAACCCGATGATTTTTCTAAGTTGATTAGATTGCTAGAAAACGCGCTCCCAGATTGTTTCGAGGTCGTTCATGAAGATCTGCATGAGACCCTGGGAAGTCTAATTTTTGGAGCGCTGATCGCGAAGATCAGGCAGGCCCTTTGGACAGACATGAACTCGCAGGATTCCGTAGGAATTTCAGACAAGAACCTTCAAAATACCTTGGCAGAGCTGATTCAGTTTGCTGTCGAACGATTGAAAACGACTCGCGAGCTAGATCCGATTGGTTTTGAGCATACGGAGCCTTTGTTTTCTGGAACGATTTATAAACTGCTTAAGGACCTAGAGGGCCTGAACGATGGAAAAGGACTGCATCGAGTCCAGCCCGCACTGGTGAACGCCCTTCATTCGATTTGGAAAGCGCACCCCTCTAGCCTTTCGGAGATTTTCAATTTACTGAATAGGCGCGACCTCTTTTATCAGTTCTTCACTTCGAGGGTGGAACAGGAGGAAGAGTTTTCTGAAGATCTGGTGGAGGCGACGCTGAACTATATGGAGATCTTGTTGGTTGGAGCGGGCAGCTTTGCGCAATTGACTGGCGAGAATTTAGTCAAGCTGAGCAGCCGACTGCAAAGCCTGAAAGAAGACTTCAAAATGGAAGGCAGGCAAGTAACGCCCTTGCTGATTCTAGAAACGATCCGAACTGAACTACGCAGGAGAGATCCCGGCTTGACGGCAGGCTTTCTTCCTTATCGTGGGGATTTCGACCTCTCAAAGGCCCCTGAGCCCGACTCGGCCCTATTGCACAACTTCAGCAACAGACTGATTTTGAAGCTTGAGCGGGAAGAGATTCGAAGACAAGTGAACGGAGACCACAGGCTAGCTAATGTCGTACAAGCATTACAGAGCCGAAGAGGGGACCTCCGCTTTCCCGGTCGCTGTGCCGCCGCCATAGAAGGATTGTGGGGCAGAGAGAAGCCTGGAGAAACGCCTACAGTGTTTTGATGGCTCGCCCAGGCGGCTAGCTTTCACTACTCGAACTCATTTGACCTCTTAGTGAAATAGAGGAAAACATTCAGTCCCTCTTGGTCAGGGCTCCATCGCGAACTGAGAGAAAAACTCCCTTAGTCCGCCCTGGAGCCCATCTCGAAACTTACTCCTTGCTTTGATGAGCTCTCCGCTCAATCTCCTAGCGCGAGTGACCCAAAATAGTAATGGGCTCTCGATTCGGCGCAGTGCCGGTAAAGCCATAGCAAGCAATCGCCCTTGGGGTTGCTGCCGGATTCAGTGAGCAGGAGATTTGCCCCTCAACCAAGTCGCCTCCGGCCAAAGTAAAGCGTAGCGTTCCATTCGGCAATGCGGCCTCATTGTCATCAGTCACAGTTAAATCATTCAAGGCGCCAAGATCTTCAGCAGCCGCTGTATTCTCTTCAATATCGGTCAGAAGTCGAAGACTTCCGTCGCCGCTGTCGTCAAAGCTTAAAACTCCCGGCTCAAGAGTCGCCAAAGAAAGATCGGCTGCTGCCCCACCTTGATAAACAAGAACAGAGTAGGTCCCCTCTAGATTGGCGGCCGTAATGGGGCTGGCGGCTCGAGGAATTCCAAAGATGATCTGATCAGAAGAATTCTCTGACTCTGGAAACTTCACAACGATGTTGCCTGTCGAGGTGAAGTACATATCAAATATCTCGTCCTCGCCCTCTTCTTCACCTGCCACCGCAACAGACAAGAGGCCAGCGTTACAATTGCTCATGGAAAAACCAGGATTCTCGTCTTCTTCATCCTCAGAAGGTCTAAACGGCTGTCCCTCTTCCGCAGCTTGAAGAACCCCGTCCACGATACCCGCTGAGCGCACAAGAAAGTTCTCTGTATTCCTATCTCCTGGAGTGTAAACGGCGGTGCCTACACCGTCGCCATTAAAATTTTCTTCGTCAAAGTCGCCGTCATCCAGTCTGGGCTTTGTAACCACCCAATTTGCCGCAAAGCTTCCGTTGGGGCAGGCGCCAGCACCGGTCATCACCAGAGGAGTCGAAGAGCCAAAGGGGATGACAAATAAAGCAGTGCCCTCAAGCTCGAGTCCAAATGCCGTATCGCTAGTCTCTGGACCATTTTCGCCTTCAGCACTCGTTACTGTAAAACTTCTAAAGCGGTTCGTTTCGTTTAAAGTCGTAGTTCCCTGAATCACAAGCCGAGGCTCAGTAGACGAGCTCGTCTCAAATTCACGCATTGTGAAATTTTCCCCTTGAATGACCACGGTCCAACGAGATCCGGGCCCCTGATAGGTCCGATCAGCCCCACTACAGGCCACCAGGCCGAACATCAATACTAGCAAGAAAGAAACTTTAATCTTCATGAAACCCCTCCTCAAAAAAAACAAATTAGAAATGAAGACCTCATTTTACGAGCTTTCTGAAAAAAAATACAACAGAATTGTTTGGCATGTCTGGATGCAACGCTCCAAAGAAGAAATCGCCCTGACTAAGTGCCCTGAAACAAAGAGAGATATTCTCCGTAGCCCTCGTCTTCCATTTTTTCTTTGGGGACAAAGAGAAGAGCAGCACTGTTGATGCAGTAACGACGGCCGGTCGGCGGAGGCCCGTCTTCAAACATATGACCTAAATGAGAGTCCGCCAACGAAGATCGAACTTCCACTCGGCGCATCCCCGAACTCAGATCGACCTTTTCTCGGATTCGATCTGGTTCAATGGCTTGAGTGAAAGACGGCCAGCCCGAACCAGAATCAAACTTATGGACCGAACAAAAGAGAGGTTCTTTAGAGACCGCATCGACATAAATCCCATCTTCTTTGTGATCCCAAAACTCATTCTGAAAAGCCTTCTCTGTCGAGTCTTCCTGTGTGACAGCAAAACAAGATGAACTCAAGCTTCGACGCAATTCGGCCTCACTCGGCTTCACAAAATCTTTCCATGAGGCTTTCATGTCACAGCTCATACTTTATCTTCCGGAGTCTGCGGAAGAAGCCGTTTTCTGAGGATGAGTTGGGGGGAGCCCCACATCACTGAAAACTTGAAGGGCTGACAAAACGCGTTCTTTCAGATCCCCCATGCTCTCCATGGCCGACTTGACACTGACCAAGAGGTCTGTGTCCGTGTTTGCCGCATCGACGAAACCCATATGCCAACCCGGAAAAATTCGTTGAGGAGCGGCTGACTCTAAGAGCAACTGAATGTTCGAGTGCCTCTTGTCAGCAATAATCTTGGCGTAGACCTTCTTCACATGACTGACGGGCCCCTCCAAGAGCTGAATGAAGTATCCATTTCTCTTTAACAAAATCCCCGTAATCTCTAGTTTCTGGTTGGTGCTTCGAGCCTCTTCAAGAATGCTCTTCAAATCAGCCTCCGACAGGTCCGACTTTGCAAGGCTGGTATAGAGAATCCAAAAATCCATCTTGAAAGCTTAGCTTTCTGGCTCGGGCTTATCAAGGCCTGCTTCATAAGCAAGTCGGCTCAATTCCTCGCTAAAATAGCCTTGCAAATCACTTGCAAGCCCAGCCGTTCTGAGGCAATTAGTCCGGATGAACAATCTAGCGATGAAATTTGTCTTTTTAGTGACGGTCTTGGCAAGCTCTTTGGTAAGTGGACAAGATCGAGAGGAGCAGTACTCAACAGTCCCGGTTGAATCTGGGCGACAGCTCGTACCCGTGGGGGAAAAACACCGCTACTCTTACGATTACAAGAGGTGGAATGTGTGGACGAACCCCTTCGGTTATTTCTTCGGAAATTTCAATATTGGGGGGTCCTATGCCTTCCACCAAAACTTTAAAGTGAACGCTTCGCCAACCTTTATCTATTTTTGGAACTCAAACCCGAATGTAATTGGCGGCGGGCTCACCGTTTCGACCTCGATTTTCTTCAAAAAAGTTTACGATGGTTTTTACTTAGAACCAGGAGCTCAATTTCTCTATTTGAGCCAAAGGAGAACTATCGGCTCAGGCACTCTCAAAGGAGTTGTGGGCGGCCCACAATTGGTTGCTGGTTGGGGTTGGGTCTGGGACGCTGGCTTCAATCTCAACATCGGATTGGGTCTTGGTTACTATTGGGGCGATGTCAGCAACGACTTTGAAGACACAGAAGCCTTTGATGGGGTGTTTCCTGCTGGTAATCTTCAGTTTGGCTACACCTTCTAGAGTCAGTTAGCTCTCTTATCAAGTTGCCCTTGGCCCGTGGGGCGGGGGCTGCCTAGAAGTTTGATGGCTGTACCGACCACCGCCCTCAGCATCGCCCAGTCAGTAGACTGAGCCTAAAGAAGATACGAGATTCGATCTGGACCCTTCAAAGCCTTAGCGCCTTAGCCTGCCACTGAAGATTTAGGCCGTGATTTCTATAGGCTTGAGGGGCTTTCTCTTCTTTCCTAGAATATAGGTGCGAAAGCAGAAAGAAATCGGATCTCTCTCATTCAGTCTAGGATCGATTTGATAATGAATCTTTTGATGCGCCTCTGGTAGTCGACTCCAGTGCATCATCGGTGTTGTGTGATGCTGCGTATGATATCCGTTATTAAACAGAATTCGATTGGCCCACTTTCCTAAAAAATTTCGTGAGTGATCCCACTCACTTTTATAGTCGGTATCGACATGCTGAAGGTAGTTGAAGACATGAATGCTAAAAACTGTCAGTTGCCCTGGGATAATCAGGTACAGGAGCGCCTTTCTCCAGTCATAGAGAAGAAAGCCAAGAATAAGACCCGCCCAAACAATGTATTCCAGGCAAACCAGAGCAAAGGCCTTTGGATTCTTCAGCCTCAAGCCTGCAAAGTAACGGAGAGCCCCTTTGAATTCAACAGCGCCTGCAACCCAGTTGTAGCTTACAAGGGATAATAGATTGTTTTTCTTGCTGTGTTGGTAGGTCGCTGACCAATCGCCTGGCGCGTTCGTGTGTGTGTGATGATTGCGGTTGTGAACCGGCACCCAAACCGAGACTGGATGGCCATAAAAGAATGAAAGGAAATGCGACCAAAGCACATTCAAGACATTCGATTTAAACATGGGGAGGTGGTTGTGGTTGTGAGCCATGATGGCTGTGGAAAAGGAGAAGAAAAGAAGAAGAGGGTAAAGGATGGGATGAATGCCCCCATGACGAAAGTTTAGAATGAACAAAACAAGACAAGCGGCCCCATAAACTAAGGAGCGAATATCGGCACGATATCGAAGCATATCACACGCATGCTGAACCAGTTCACTCACAAGATAAAGGAGAGAATTTAGCTGGGTAAATAGGAAGGCTAGTCTTTTGAAACCCACTGCCCTTTACAGGCTTCACCTTGCGAATTTAGGCCAAGAATGATCTGGGCTAGTTAGCTAACGCGTTGACATTGGAACACTGCGTGAGAAGCAGAAGGT
>REDG01000055.1 GCA_007693605.1 Bradymonadales bacterium | reverse complement strand
TAAACCATAGCGAAATCCACCTTCATCCGGATGAAAAATAGAGGGAAGGATCGCAGTGTGGTTTAAATGCCGCTCGAGAAGCGCAGCGACGCAGCCGCCCTGCAACGCGGGAAAGAAACGAAGCAGCCATCCTCACACCATGTCGACCGAAGGTCGACCAGAGTGTAGGAGCAGATGGGCCTTTAGCGCCTCTCTCATGGAGTTTTCTTGGAATCGATGCCCCTTTGCGCTAGAACTGGCCCGATGCGGAGACGGCGACTTTTCATCGGCTGGCTGGCCTGTCTTGTGGCCTGTTTCACGATCAGCCTGACGGTCGTAGGCCTGTCCGCTGAAGGCAGTCAAAAGCCTTTGGTGGAGAGCTGCATGCCAGCCCTGGTTGCCTTGAGCACTGTCCTCACAGAAGAGGAAGTCGAGCGGCTAGTGGCCTTGATTCAGAGACAGTCGCAGTCAAAAAAAAACCCGCTCGATGCAAAAGATCTCGATAAGAAAGATCGAGACTGGCTGATCGACCTCACCCGACGGGAGGGAATTCCAATTCAATCTTTCAAAAGTCTTCTGCAGACACTGCGATGGTACGGCGTCTTGGATCAGCTGCATACTGAAGAGATGAGATCGCCCCATCACGCCGGAGACTTGAGTGGCATCGACGCGATCAGGCTAATGCTTCGAAATTTTGGACTCGCCTATATCTTGGTAATGTCCGCCTCTATCATGCTTGATCCCGACGCAAGAACTCCCGCCAGATCTGAAAGAATCGTCGCCTCAGATTTCATCCAAGAATACATGAACGAAGCCGGCGCCTCCCCATTCGAACCCCAGCTATCGGAACGGCCACACCGCTGATTTCTTTCCAGCTTAAACTGTCAATTTTTGTCAATTCGTCGACCAGCTCATTCCTAGTACTATTGTCAGAAACAGAATTCCTTCGGATGTTCAAGGGTATAGCCATTGCCCAGATTTGGCCTAAATTTTGCGTCTTCAAAGCAGTATAGCCCAGCACAACAAGATTAGGATGAGGAGGGTGACATGAAACCACAAAGCTTAGAACGGACCCAGCTCTTACTGAGCCGAGTTTTCCTCCTTTACTTTGGATGTGCCACATTCAGCTCTTTCTCCTCAGTGTATCCATTGGAAACTTATGCCCAAAGCTCCCAGAGCATAAACGAACGACTGGTAAACTCCCCCAAGGCTGCCCCTCAAAACCTTCGAAAGGCTGGCCAATCCTGCCTTCAACAGGCCCCAGTTGAGCCAGAGGCGGAGATTGCCTACTGCACGGGTTGGACTCCCCGCTCAAAGGATGAGCAGGGCAATTACTCAAGTTCTAACTCTACCCCAAACCAAACGGAGATTGATGAAGCAGAAGGTTTGTACACTCTTGATTGTGCTCAAGTAGATATACCGGGCGAATTCAGAATTCTCGATGGCCCAAGACGTGGTTTGAGATGCGACCCAGAAGTTGAGAACGGACATCGGCTTAGAATCAGTGAACGGCGCAGGAAGCATTATGTGATAGCCCCAACCTCCTGCGGTGAAAATGATGCTTCCGACACGACCGCTTACAGCACTGAACTGATATTTTCAAATGCATACTGTCTATTTGATAGATGGTCTGGGCACACGGCCATCTACAGATGGTATAGTAGCTTTTCTCAGAGGACAATCGTAGAGCTGAGAACACCGGTAAGACTAAGCCTGGAAGACTGCCCATCGTGCTCTACCGACGGGTCGGGTAGTTTGATTTTCTCCCGGATTGACACCCAAAACTATGAAGTGTTTAGGATTTCTCGGGGCAGCGAATGGGAAGAGGTTGATGGAATAGAAGAACTCCTTCATGATTACATCGAAGAGTATGAAAACAAAGGCGGCTCTGAAAGCCTCAAACTGCAGGAAGTATTGATTCAGCTCCTGCATTAGGGTCCGTCTGCTAAACGGCTTTCAAATCTCTATCTCAAAGCATCAAGATAAGGGCAAGACTCATCGCCAACATAGAAAAGGCGGGCAAAGATTTCAAGATTGGATCTTTCACCTTGATATGCATGGCCAAAGCCCCAAGCATCAGAATCAAAACAAGAAGAGCAGCGGGCTGAACAACATAGCTTAGCCAAATCCCCCCAATTAAAAGAAGGGCGCAAAGAATCTTTAAAGCCCCTACGAGATAAAACGCAAACTCAGGCAATCCATAAGCGGCAAACTCCTCTTTCAAAGTCTGTGCCTGACCTCCCCGAAACCGAGTCGCCTTCATGGGCCGAAGCAACCAAACATTTAAAAGCCCCAGAGCCACCACCACCTGCAAAGCCAAGATCAAATAAGATGTCATCGTCAAAACCTTTCTCCTCAGCTAAAGTCAATTGATCCTGGAATTTAGAGGCTAAAACCTGTTTTGCAAAGTCTATTTTTATTGCTTCAAATCTTGTCGGCTGCCGCCTTTTTAGTTTACGGCCCTCTTTGCCTTTTCACTTCTCATATGAAGTCAGAGTTCCAGCGCTACGGGTTGTCTCGATTTCGTCTGCTTGTTGGACTTTTAGAAAGCCTTGGAGGACTTGGCCTTCTAATCGGTCTTCTTTGGCCTCCTCTCACTCTTGTCTCTGCAACGGGCCTTTGTCTCTTGATGCTTTTAGGCCTGGGAGTTCGTTTTCGATTGAGAGACCCTTGGCCTCAACTTCTTCCGGCTGCCCTGCTTCTCTTGATCAACTTGTCCATAATATTATTGTTTTTCTCGCTTAAGGAAGTGGCAACCTAAGTCATTCGAAGGATGTAGCTCAAAACTATGGAGCCTCTGAAGCAAGCTGCCAAAGCTACCTGACAAAAAAGCTCCGGAGCCTGTGCCAAAAACTAGGGGACTCCCCTGTCTTTGCCGCAGACTCTGATGAAACCCAATGGATTTCAGATGCGTCGGCTCTAACGACTTTCGTTTGAAAGGCTGGCAACTCAGGAATGAGTTTTTGATTCGAGTCGCTCGGGCTAACTCTAAACAGTTCCGGAATCTCACATCGATCTTCGGAAATTCCGTCCAACAGAAAATCTCTACCTCCACTCACAAGGCGAAGTCCCCAGGATGCTGGCTCTTCCCAGTCCATTCCCAAGAAACTCCCATATCGCCAGAAGGCATAGGGATTGCTCGGTCGAAGCCATTGCAACTGAACACCTGAAAAGCCTCTGATCAACGAGGCGGTCTTTGAGTCTGCCTCTTCTTTCACTAGTCCGTCACAAGATACTTCTAAGCCATCGGAATCAGTTTGTGAGAAAACCAGAGCCTCCAAGCCCTCGCGAGAAGGCGATCTCTTTGCGCTGCCTCCGTCAAACTTCATCCGGAGGCGACAAGACTCAGCCCGAACTTCAAGCTCCATTCCCTGATTCGCATCGACTTGCAGCACTAAACTCTCAGCAATATGCCCTTGAAGTTCGCTGCCCCGAATCGGCGGCTGCCCAAAACATCCGAGCCCTTGAGATTCGTAACTACCCGCTGCCACTTTCATCTCCGGCCAAGGCGTGACGGGATGCACAACCACAAATGTCTCAATGAAAGGGCAATCTCCTGATCCTGATCGCAGTCGCTCATCGAGCGACTGCCTCGCCTCTCGCGATCGCTCGGAGCTAGCTTCTGACGAGCTTTGATCCGCAAAAAACTCAAAGAGGTAAATGTCTGAACTTCGGATACTATCCCTCTTGAAATCCTCTTGAACAAGGCTCGACCAAAGCGCCGGAAGAGCTTGAGAGTAACGATCATCTCCGTAGAGTCCGAGCCCAAAGGCAATGCGAAGAACTGTCGATTCATTGAGATAGTGACGATAACGCTCTTGAATTTCTACCTGTTGCTTTTCTGTGCAATTCTCGAAGCCCACCGATTCAAGCCTCAACAACATCAACTGGCCCCAGTCAGCCAAATAGTCTGGGGAGCCTCCACGCATCGGGGCATACTCTGAAGTCTTGAGCCTTCGATACTTTTCCGTTACTCGACACCAGTGCCGCTCCCTACCCATCTGAACGCTTACGAATTCCTCATCCACAACGAAGCTTTCAATCACCTTTTTGCGAGCATAGTCTGGCTTGGCCGTCAGATTTCCTTCACCGTCATGACACACCCCTGTCGCGACCTGATACAATCCGTTGGCTACCGGCGAGGGCGTGGCCGCTGCCAAACTAAAAGTACTCATCAGACTAACGAGAAAAACAAAATAGGTCATCGCGCAGCTTACTCCTAACATTTATATGGCACTCAAAAACTGAGAGTTCAATCTCTGATCTTGTATCATTAAAAGCCCTTGACCACCAAGACTTCGGCGCTGCCCCCGAATGAGTTTTAAATGAAGGCTTGTAAGAATCCCCATCGAAATGAGATGGAGCTTGTCCCCCTCTCCCACTGAGACGGAAACAAGCTCTTTCATGGCTCCCCGAGTCTCCGATCGGCCCAATGGAGAGTGCCTAATCTCTTGGATCACCCCCGCCACTTCAGAATAGCGATCTGGACCGATTTCAAATTCAATTTGATATTTGGGCATTGAAACTCGACCTCGCCGCTCGTATTGCAAGCTGAGATGCGAGGCTTCTGGCAGATTCGTGTGATTTGGGACGACGGCAGCCCCTCCCCAATAGGATATATCCCGTGCTTCATGGCTTATAGGAACTCCGTCCTCATCGCCCCTAGAATAGACTCGCTCGCGAGCCATCCCGTCCTTAAACAAAAGCTCCTCTTCGATATGGCATCCAATTGAGCTTAACTTCACATCAAGCTCGTATGTCTTTTGTGTCTTTGATTTTTGTAAGGTCTTGATGCTCAACATCAGAGGCTCTCCTCTCTTGCATTCAATTCGTGAATTCCCAAGATATTCAAATGGATCTCTGCTCTCTGAGCCTCTCCATTCTGATCAAAGTCAAAGTAGCGGACACTCCAGTCATGAATGGTCCCACAGAACGATCGTCCCTCAGGCAAAAGCACTCGAACCGGTGTATGAAAATGCCGACCACGATCCCAGAGAACGGACTTAACACCACCCCTGGACGCTGCAAAAAACTGCTGAGGGTACTTCAGCTCCGAGTGTAGAGGCAGCACCAAGGCCTTTGACTCTTTCTCCTTCAACAGATGAGTCTTTAAAATCTCATCTGTTGGAACCTCTGGCAACGCCCTAGAGCTTACACCGAGGTTTGCAAACGCATTCCGAGCATAGATCATGGGCAGAAATAGGCTTTCAATTCGATTCTGCAAGCCCTCGGAATTTTCGGAATCAATGCCCAAAAGTTCCCCAAACAAAATGGCCTTAAATGAGAGAATCTCCACGAAGTTCCCCCACGAACGATGTCGAAGCCCAACTTCTCCTGGAAAGGAATGGGCCTGATGTCTTCGACGATCGCCCTGAGAGAGAGATTCACTCAAGTTTTCTATCCCTTGAAGCCTCTTAGCCGTTCGATCCGTCTCAACACTGACAAAGCTGCGGATCTCTAGATCACTACATCCATAGCGAAAATCAAGGTCGTATAAATCTAAGAGAAGCTCCTCGTTTCTGCTCCGAATCTTCACATCTTCCACCGCCTTAACGCCCACCGAAAAATATCCTCTCAAATCAGATTCTTGTTTGAACAAGGACAGCCGTTCATCGTCCGCTGAAAAAACGAATGATGATGAAACCCCAGAGTCTGAAGCCCCCTCTGCTTCAATAGAGTCGATGACAACCTCATCGAAGCTCAGCTCAACTACAAGTTGTTGCCGAGCCTCTTCATCGACATTGATAAACTCAATCGCCGAAGGAAAGGCGTTGATGAGCTGAAAATCTAAACTCAAGGCTTCTCGACTGCAGAACTGAAGATGTGAGATCTTGCGCGTTGATGATCCCTGTGTCTGGCCCAGTCGAACTCCAAGTGAAAGAGCGGCCTCTTGCAGCTTATACAAATCCTCAAAGGCCTTCTGATTCGTCAAACTTCCTGCATCTACCCTCAAGCGGATGGAAGGGGACTGTCGGCCCGGCGCTAAGCATTGGATCCACTTTGTGGCCAATGGGGCGACATAGTCTTTCATCGCACTAGGTCTCAGATATCCGTCCTTGTCAGGTTGCCGCAGGGCTTCAGGGTCTGGCGTGCCTAAACGCGGCTTGGTCTTGGACAAGAGAGGATAAGTCGTGAGGGCCTCTCCTATATCCGAGCACTCATCAAAGCGAAGGCTGTAATCCGCCCAGGCGAGAATGACTCCCTTACTAAGATCTCTCTCCGTCTGCCGTGAGGACTGGGTCGCTGCGGCCGCAAACTGATTCATAAAATCTTGTCTCCTTCTTCAAAACTAAACTCCCAAAGCATACGAGCCCGCTTGCCCTCCGAAAGAGACTTCACTTTCCAAGAGATCGGAAACACTCCACTCAGTTCGTATCTCAACTTATTGGTGCTCAAAGAAATCTCAATGCTCGCCGTCCTGCGCATTTGATAGTATTCTTTGTTTTGCGAAGATTGATACAATCCGAGTGCATGAGCTGATCGCAGCATTCGGTACCAAGACATCAACAATTCTGTCTGTTTCCCTCGTTCGGCATCCAAGTCGTACTCAATAGAAAAGCTTTGTGAACCGGGATCTTCCATGGCGACTTGATGGCGGTGGGCCCCCTGGCCAACAGAAACAGGCGCGATCTGTGTTCCAATCCCACTAATGACAACCCCTTCAAACAAGGCCTCTTCAGATCCTTCAAAGCGAAAACTCACTCGATGATTTTGATTACCGGGCAACATATGCACCTCCTGCAGCTAGTCTCGAAAGACTTTTGATCTGTTGATAGACCGTCTTTCTGTAGATGTTGTATCTCCGCGCTCTTCTGAGAAGGTCTCGAACACTGAGTTCTCCTTCGTTCATGAGTCTAGAGACATCTTGGTATAGAAATCCTGTAGTGCGAATGAAATCAAATGTATCGTTCGCTCGCTGGAAGCCTCTCGCAAAAGACTCCCATTCGGCCTGCCGCACGAGACCCTTCCGGTAGTGAAGCCTCTGAAAGGCTGCCAGCCGTCTAAAGCTATGGCCTTGAAGGCCGGATTTTTGAGATTGCCAACTGAGCAGTCGCCTGAGAGATCGAGAGCCAACCAGAAGCGTCCCGAGCCCGAGCGAAAGATGAGCCCACAAGAAGCCTTCCATGGCACCCCCACCCGACCCAAAGACCTCTCTAAAGTTTTGCACTCTTGCGACTGAGCCGGTGGTTTGATGCGCCTCTAATTCATGAGAGGCCTTCAGCAAAAAGGCTGTGCTCGCTATCAAATCCGCCGCCAAGAGGCTCCAGCCAATGGGGCCCAAGCTGGTGTAGAGAGCCGCTCGACCCACCAAAAACACAGCAGAGGTCAACCAAAGACTCATCTCTACCCGTCGCCAAAACAAAAAGCTTTCATCGATATTCTTGGACCTAAACGCAACCTGCATCTCATCAAAACAGTCAGCAAAGTGAACGCGAGCTAAACTCAAATCATCCCAAATCCCTGCAAACGAAGGTTCCAGAAAGCTCTCTCTCTCGGGTTGAAGGCGTTCGACGAGCTTCTCAGAACCCATAAAAGCTCGGCGAGAAAGCTCGGATTTTGTCTGCAGCTCCCCCCTCTTCGACAAGGAGTGTCTGTCTTGAGAAGCCAAAGAGACAAGAACCCAGATGTGAACTCCATAGAGATCCCCTAGACTCAAAGTCTTAGAAGTCCCCTTTGCTTTCGCCCTCCAATAGGCCAACAACAAAAGCTCTTCAGTCAGACTCAAATCCAACCGATGATCTTCGCTTAGGGTCTCCCAAGCGGAGATCAAGCTCTCCACTTTTTTGAAGTCTTTCTTCCCCTGCTCAAAAGCTCGATTCAAATTCAATTGAAAGACCTCATCTTCACGAGCTTGCTGTCTTTGCTGATGAATCAGCTCAAAAGCCTCAAATCGCTTGGACTGACTTCTGTTCGACTTCAACCTCATGCGGCCCAGTCCTTTAAGCGTCGTCGTGCTTGATTTTCATCCCAGTCCGGAGATACGAGCTTCCAATATTTACTATCAAACTGCTCCCGCTGAATGGGCCACTTCACTTTCTGATACTCTCTCTTGATCGCATGCATCAGATCTTTCATGGAGACCGGTCGAGATTCATAAAGTGCGGCGGCCGACGCCCGATCGACCACATTTCGTATAAACCCGCCCGTCAACGGAAGCTCTGAAAGCGCGTGATAGTCAATATCACTCAAATCGCCACAGTCTTTCTTTAAATGAAGCTCCCAAATCTTCTGCCGAGCCCCTCCATTGGGTCGGGGAAAGCGCAGTTCGAAATTGATTCTTCTCAGAAAGGCTGAATCGATGTTCTCGCCTAGATTCGTCGAAATTACGACAATGCCTTCGAAGCTCTCAAGTTCTTGCAAGAGATGATTCACCTCTAGATTGCTATATTTGTCTTGAACCGTCGCGCCCTGGCTTCTCTTCGAAAACAGAGACTCTCCTTCGTCGAAGAAGAGAATGCCTGCGGCATCCTGCGCCGCCCGAAAGACGGCACTCAGATTCTTTTCCGTTTCTCCAATAAACTGGCTCGTCAGCTTAGAGAGATTGACTTGATAGAGATCTAAGCCCAAAGACTTTGCGAGAACTTCCGCTGCCATCGTCTTTCCAGTTCCACTGGGGCCTTCAAAGACCAGACTGACACCCTGTCCACGAGAGTGTCTCCGAGACAGCTCTTTTCGTGAGCGGCGAGTAAGAATAAATCGCTCAGCTTCCTTGAGCTGCAACAAGCAAGGAGGTGGAAGGACCAGGTCTTCCCAGTCGTATCGACTTTCGATTCTTCGCGCATAAGCCTCAAGCTCAATGGAGTTTCTCTTTCGACAGAGCCGAGCCATCTCTTCGAAACTCCAGGCCTCTCTCTGCTCGGCCTTCATCTCTTGGACGATCGGACGGATTTGTGTCAGCCCGTAAGAAAAAACGGTGGATACTCGTTTCAAATCTTCCGTGGAACATCGAAGCTTGGCGGCCTCAGTCTCAGCTTGCCACAAGTTTATCGCGTCAATCTTTTCAAACTCAGTGTCAGTAAATTTAAAGCGGTACTCTTGCGCCGAGGGCTGCCTGCGAGAGTCGACTGAAGTGATACAAATATCAACCATTGAAAAAATGGGAGCCTCAGGCTTGTCAATTCGAGAACACCAAACAATGGCCCCAAACAAGTCTTTGAAAAGCTTTACTTCTTCAACGGCCCCTGTCGGCTCTGTAAGTTCAAAAACATTTTCTCCACCCAAACGAGCCCCCATTAGCAATGGGTCTTCTGTGAGTATCTCTACTTTAGCGCCTCCAGCGGCCAGCCTTAGAATCTTATCCACTGGGAATTTTGACATCCCGAACACGCTCTTTGCAGGAGTCTTTTTCAATGAGACTGGGCAGCAATCTCTGTTGGCTAAGAAGTAAAACAGAGAATCTCGCAACTGGATATTTTCGCTGAAAAGCCTTTTCAATGAATCTCTTGAATCGAGTTGAATCGTATGCTCAGTCGAGTACAAACAAAGATCATCAAGAGACCTGATCGGCCCCAAGACTTGATGGGACAAGGCTCGGTCGACAAAGGCCAGAATCACGAGCCTCATCTCCCCCTTCGAAAGGGAGAAAACTTCTCTGATTCGCTCAAATCGAGTCAGCATTTCATCATCGAAATCGAAGTCCTTCAGGGCTCCGAGGGACGGCTTCAGCTCCTTCGAAAAATCTGAATCTAAGCCGGCCAGCTCGGTCTCAACATATCTCATCCAATCAGTCATGCGGTTTTCACCTTCTGTGAAAGTTGGGCGGGAGTCATAGGAACCTGCGGTGGCCCCGACGGACCGCGAGGCGTTGGGTGAGTGTGCGCATTGAATAGCTGCATAAAGCTGTCTCCCTTCACTAAGGCCTCAGAGGCGCCCTTCCCAATCTCCACACGAGAGGCCGTCTCAATCTTGACACTTGAACTAGAGCGAATCCTTATCTCAGCCCCCTGCAACTCGAAACCGTTCCCATTCTTATCCTCCAGACTAATCTTTTCATTGTCCAAGCAGAGTCGATTTCCGGAACTGTCCTCCAATGTCACCTTGCCCGAGTGGCTCTCTATTAGAAGACGATTGTTTTTCGAGTCTTGTAGGCGAATCGATTCTCGACCTTCTAGATCGTCGAAGCACAAAAGGTGCCCCGCCTTGGTTCTTAGAAAGCGAAGATTGTTCTTTCCGTTCTGATTGTGATCACCCTCCAAATCTGATTTGGGCGGTGCCGATTGATCTGTAAAGAGCGAGGCAAGAACAATGGGAGCCTCGACTCGATTGAACTCAAATCCAACCAACACCTCATCGCCCACTTCAGGCAGAAACCAATCGCCCGCCCCTGCATGACTTTGCGGACGAGCAACACGAGCCCATGCGCTTTGTTGCTGGGCGCTCGGCCCTCCAAGCCACTGGTATCGCACCCGAACTCGACCCAAAAGATCGGGGTCTTCATTGTCAGTCACAGTCGCCCGAACTAATCCAAAATCTGTCATAAAGCACTCCTAACGACTACAGTCTGCGCATCACTGATGTATTTCTGAATATGGCATTCGGCTTCTTCTTCAACCAAAGTCCTAATCTTGCAAATGTCGATAAGCTCACCTGATTTAGAAAAGACCTTTAAGTCTTGGTTCGGACTTAAGCCCATTCGACTGCCCGCCCCTAGAAGTATGGCTGACGACTGAAAGTCAATGGGCCACGCGTCAAGAATCGGTAGATGCTGATTCGCTGACCTTGGTTGAGCCACGGCCTGACTCAGCTTTCTCACGGCAATATGGTAGTTCCTGTGCTGCCCAAAGAGAGCTCCAGAGACCTTCAGGAGATACTCCCCCTCCATTGGTATTTGAAGGCTTCGATCCGATCGAAGGTTGCGAACTTTTTCGAGCTCGCCTCCGATCACACGAAACAACTCAGCCGACAACTCCTTTGGCTCGGCAGTCTCTGAAAACACAAGGGAGTATCTTGCAAAACTTGATACATCGAATCGCCACCAGTCGGTTCGGTCCGCCGCACTGCTATTGATACTCCCCTCGTTCACTCCCTCTTGTAGGTTTCGAGCTCCCTCGATGAGTCGATCGGCCCCTGAAAACTCTTCCGGCCTCAGAGGACTGAAAACAACGACGCTTGAGAGAGGTCGAGAGAACAGCTGACTATTGGTTCGAATCTGATATTCGCCAGGACTTAAGCGATCACGGAATCGAGCAATCATCATTTTTTGATCTCGATCGCAGTAGACTTCTGCTGGAATTTCTTGCGAGAGATTCTTTCCCCTTAAGACAACTGGCGGCAATCGGTTCTGCTGGCAGAGGTCAGACAGATTGCTCGCCTCCACCAAGACCCTTGGAACTCCATCTGTTTTCACCTCAAACCGGCCTCGATCAATGCTTTCGTGTCGTTTATGGCCGAGCTCAAATTGCTTCGTCGAACAGGCTGAAAGAGAAATGATCCAAAGTATTAAAATCGGGAAAGTTCTCATTATGCGGCCTCCTTCGCCATCTCTTGACTACTCCCAAAGCAGAAGTGGATTTCGTAGGGGCCCCATTGAATGCGATCACCCTGTCGAAGAGCCAGGGGCCCCTTCTGTCTCATTCCATTCAGAATCAAAGCATTGGCACTCATCGAATCCACTTCGAAGCAGCGCTCGGCCACTTCGGTAAACAGCAACCCAGAGTCTGAACCCCTGTACTTCAACTTAAGAGGAGATCCGAGCCCTCTGCCGACTTGTGTTTTATAGTTTTTCAGAACAAGAGATCGATGGTATTCCCCTCTCTTAAAAACAATCAATACGGGCCTTTTTCCAAGTGCGGCAAAAAGGGAGCCTCTCCAAGATCGAGACATCACTTGACCGGTTTCGGAACACAGCGGTCGGCGGTAGAACTTGACGACAGACCAAACAGCCAACGAAACTAGAGCCAATGCGAGCACAATCAAAGCGGCTAGCCCGAGCCAGAAGAAGAAGGCTCTGATCGGACTGCGTTTATAATTCAAGCTACCCGTCATCAACGGGTCTTCGCCCATGAGGATCTCGTAAGAGTACGCCTTGGAGTCCCACGAGACTGGTAGTTGGTTTGAGAAGCGAAAGCGCCAAAAGAAGGGGTAGTTTTGAGAGAGATCAAGAACGCTATCTCGAGCCCAGATAAAGTGATGACCCCCGCGAGCTTCGGTCAATGGGCTGAGCACTTCGTTCGCGTAAGGGGTAAGCTCTGGGGAATAGAGAGCCACCACCAGCTTCGTTCCAGCCTCTGCCAGTCGAGATTGAATTCCCTCTATCGCTCGAATGTTTCCTGATGAAATCAGAAGAAAGCTGCCCCCAAGCTCTGAGTCGCCGAGTCGTTGAAAAACACTCAAAGCGTTGAGACTGCGTCGATCCTCTTGACAGTTAATTAAGCTTCTTCGTTCAGCAATCTGTGCGGGCCTCTGCTCGTCGATTCGGCGCCGATAGACTTCTGTGCCATCACTATCTTGGTAGAACTCTGAGATCGACACTCTTGATTGGCTAGAGAGCTTAGAAAGCAAGTCAGAGAGTCCCTGATTGATCACTCCCTCCATTCCTCTCTGAAGGCACAGACCACTGGCATCCACAAACACATGAAGATCTTCTGGCTGTAATCTTGAGCTCACCCGATTCAATGTGGAAATCTCAGAGTCGCCAAAGACATTCATTCGAATGTCTTTAGAATCGATCTGGCGAGTTCCTGAAAGATGAAAGTCGATTGAGAAGGCCTTCCTGGCAGTCACCTCAATGGCGCTCTCTTGGGCCATCAAGGGGAAAAGGGAGGGTCCAAGCACCAGGAGAAGTAGGCTAAAGTAACGACCCATCGATCGTAGAGATAGTAGACTTAGCCGGTAAGCCTTCCCGGCTGTCTCAAAAACATCTCCGTGATAAATCTCTTGGGCCTTCGAGGCCTCCAAGCACTTCGCCCCCTCTTTGCTCAATTGAATCTTCGAAGTCCCCAGCTCATTCAGTCCGAATTGGAGTCCATAAATCTGTTGCTCAGCCAGATCCTCCACAAAACCAATACAGGCCGTTTGCTCAACCCAGGGCAGCTCATCGCTTTCCTTTTCAGCCGGAACCAGGGCTTTCTGAAAAGCAGTAGTGGCCTTTTCTGCGCGTTTAATCCATTCGGATCTCAGCTTTTGAGTAAAATCTCTCAAACTAAACTGCTTCTTTAAGAAGAATCTCATCGTCGCTCTCCAATTCTGTGCTTTGAATCTCTAAAAAGAAAAATCTAACCCCGTTGAATTCACACTCATCTTGGTCGACAAGCCGTGCAAAGCTGAGTTTGTGTCCGTTCACCTTGAAGTCTCCCTTTTCCGCCTGAGCCGTGACGACTTCAGAGCTCACTTCTAACGAGAAAGACTCACAATCTCGTGCTGTCTCTCGAACAACAATCTCCTGATCTAAGCAAGCCCCAAGCCTAAAACGACCCGCGGGCAGCTGAATCATCTCCCCTTTGCCACGGCCCGATTCGAAAATGAGGGCCGCACAAGCCTGCCCTTTAGATTTAAGTCCCGGACTCTTAAAGAAGGCTTGATAGGGATCGTGATGCTTCCACTCGCTGAGTAACGGCATCCCCCTCTGATTCTTTCCTCCCTCTGAATCATAGGGTCGAACAAACGCGACCAGAGAGGCCCAAAGGGCTTTAAAGAATCGAAAAATCATGGCTTTCCTCCTGTTGTTTCTTGGTAGACGGCCAAGGCCATCAAACCGAAGTCTAAATCCACTTCTGCCACATCAATCACCAGCTGATTCACCCCTTTGACGAGCTGTTCAGGGCGGATCTGTACGGCGATGTTTAAAAACCGATCAACAGACTCATGAGGCCGAAGGGCCAGCGCTTTCAACGGAGAAGCGTTTAAAGAGAGACTGAATTCTTGGCGACCCCTTCGCTTATAAATTTTCAGAAACAAGAGACTGAGGACCTCTGGGTCCATTGCGGGCAAATTGAAGTGAAGTTTTCCTGGAGAAACGAAAAGTCCCTTCTCTGTGCTAAGCTCGGACTGCTCGTAGGCAGCCCTTAGAGTTTTGAGGGTTCGATATTCTCCCTCGAATGAACTGTTCTGAAAGACCTCGTCTCCGTCCCAAAAGATCAGTCTGCGAAAGAGACTGCCGCCCAGGGCATGGGTGTTCGAAAACGAAAACCGAAAGGGCTGAAGGTCGTTCAAAGCTTGCTGAATCAGAACTCGCTTTTCCTCATCCGTTCGTTTGTCAAGAATCTGCTCTCGAATCTCAAGATCCAAGTGGCTCAACTTCTGAAACTTTACCGCCGCCTCTTGAACAAGACTCACACCCGGAAGATCGCTTATCAGACTAAAGAGCCTTTCCCAAAAATCGACACCCATATCTCTCAGAGGCTGGTGAACTTCTCGCAACTCTTCGATCAAATCCCTCAGGCTTCTCTGACTCCTTATGAGCACGAGATCTAAACGAGACAAAGCAAGGTTTCTTTCAGCAATCTCCAGCTCTAGGGAGCTCAAATCTTGCAAAGCCCTCTCGATGGAACTTAGCGAAGGGTATCGGCTCTTCATCTCATAGAGCGCCTCTTTTAAGGACTGAAGACTTTGTTTCATCTGCTGATGTCTTGAAAAATCCACGGCGCGAGCGCTGTAGAGCTGGATTCTAGGGGCGTGCCGCTGATCGATGACGCCCAATCCGGCCTCGATCGCTTCATCTTCGCGGCACTCTTTCAGCGCAAAGACGCTACTGTTCAATCGAACTCTTGCAATTTCTACTGCGCCTTCGACTCGCTCTGCTGAGATGAATAGACGAGTGCTGATATTTCTAAACTTGAAAGACTTTAACTGGTCGAGCTCTTCATCGACAAACGCGCCCTCTAAACTTTCGTCAGACTGAAGCTGCAAGAAATAGGTCTGAGTCTCTGGGCCTGCCAAATCTGAGAGCCTGATCAGTCGCTCCTCTTCGATCGGCAATAGATCTCCGAATTCATTGATCGCAATGCCGGGTTCGAGCTTCAACGAAAGAGGATCGTCCGCCAAGGGCTTCAGCCTCAAGCTCTGCATAATGCCCTCGACAATACCTGAAGCTCCCAGCAAGCTTCTACTCACCAGGGCAGATCTCTTCAAAGAAAAGTCATTCAGAGCATTGAGATCTTCTGGGGTTAACCTTTGACCTTGAGAAAAGTAAACACAACGCTGTGGTGAAATGGCTTGATTCATAAAGACTCTCCTATTTTGAACTGACTGAGTTGGGGTAGCTTCCTCCGAAGCTTTTTCTTTTTAAAGTCCAAAAGACATACCAAGGAAGGATCGACCTCAGACTGAATAATTTTCTCAAGCTCTTTGCGATCGATCTCGCCTAGCTCCCGTTCGTAGTGATCAAACTGAATCAGAACGAACTGTCGTTTGGCTCCCTCTGAAAACAGGCGGGCATCTGCCCCAAGCCGATGCGTAGCGATTGCAAGATGCGGCTTCGGAAGTGTTCTTTCAAAAATCTTGAAGCGAGACAGGCCCGTTAAGCTTTGCACAAGAAGTCTAAGTGCCCTTGGAGTGCCTCGGCAGCTGATATACTCATGCAACACGGGCATAAGCTTCGTTCTGACTTCTGGGGTCCACTCGTCACTAAAAACCCTGTCCAGAACAACGGGGGCAGCCACTAGTGCGTGAACAATTCTTTTGAGTTCATCTGTTTGATCGAGAGGCCGCAACAATGTGAAGAAGTCTTGTGTCCACTTTTCGCGCTGATCTCCTGAGATTCGATCTAGAACAGAAGGAAGAGGCAGTGCGCTCTTTGAGAACGACATCATCTCATTCTCTCCTCGATTTTGAGTGCCAGCTTCACGGCGGGAAGCTCATCGTGGACAAGATCAAGCTGGTCAACGCAGAGCTTAGAAACTTCATCTATGATTCGTAGATTCCTTACCGTGATCACTTCTGGAATTTTTTCAATAAACTGATGAAACTCATCTCTTTGAATCATCATGCCGGGCCTCACTCTCTGCTGGAGGGGTCCAAAGGGCGAAAAGAAGCTGAGAATAGTCTCCTCAAGTTCTGTTTTGTTTTCTGAAGTAAGTGTTTTGATAAAGATGGACGCTTCTACCCGAAAGGCTCGATAGCTTGGGCTTTGAACCCTCATGTCGGTGTTGAGAAGTTTTAAATCCTGCAACTCCCTCTTTAGAAATTCAAGATCGGAGTCTCTCGGCTCAAAGTTGAGTGTGGAGGCTTTTTTCGAATAATTGGGCTTTAAAATGGGAAGCACTAGAACACCGAAATCTTTATACTGGGCATAGGCTCGCCCCACTCTCGGGGCCAACTCTACTGCTAGATCTTCGAAGTCCTTTAGGGTCACTGCCCTCTGCCGATTAATCAGCAACGCTCGAAGCCGTTTTATCTGATCTTGGCCCGTGACCGCATCAACCCCTCCCTGAATGTCAGAAATGAGAGCAAGCGATTGTATCCGCCAGTCTTCACTCGAAAGAGCCACCTCAGCCTCTCTGCCGAGATTGGCAGCACTACCGTCGCAAAGGCTCAACGACTCGATCCAAACATTGTCATATCCTGGCGGAAGTCTTCTTCCACGGTATCCGTCGCCAAACTGAATTTCTGAATTTTTTGGATCATAGGTAAAATGATTCGACCGATCAGAAGACAAGAGAAAGTTCGACACCTGATGCCACAGCTCAAAGCCCCCCTTCTCGCCATTGAACACCTTGACCTGAAAGTCGTCTGTGACCTGACCATGGGGTAGAGAAAATGTCTGCGACACTCGTGCATCTCCAGATCCCAAACAAAGCTCGGTATAGGTTTTCGAGTTCTCGCACTCAACCACATTGTCATAGATCTGACGAACCGGAAGCACCTCCTGCTGAGCCTCTGACCTGAATTGCAGCCAGATGCGGTTCTGTCCATGAAGGTTTTGAGAACGCAAATCGAAGTCAGAGAGAAAAAATTGAATGAATCCACTTTTGCTGAACTGCTCGGTACGATCTGCTGTGGACAACGGAAGCCATGTCGACTCTGTTAAAATCGACCACTGACCCTTCACTCGCTCGTGAGAGCTCTCTAGCTCAAAATAGAAACGAGGATTGTGAGACTGAGGAAGCCGTTCAAATCCCAAGAAAAGCGCTCCCTTCTCATATACAATGTCCATCTGTCCGACAGAGAAAAGGAGCAGGCTTTCTCGACTTCGAAAGTGGAAGCTTTGAGAGGCATTCGAAATGCTAAAGTCCGTGTCGGCCGGAAGATAAAAGCTCTCGCTGATTTTATCCCCCAAGGAGATTCGCACGAAAGCCCGAGCCGGCTTTGCCTTCTCTGCACCCAACCCGAAGAGCGCTGGAATCTCATGAATCAGGCCAGAGGGAATCTGCTCAATATCAGCTCGAATCTGCCCCGCCACGCAGGCAACAAACTCAGTCAAAATTCTCAGGGGATCGGACGCAAGAGGTCTAGACCCAGGACCACCACTTGAAGAGTCGGCTAGAGGAGCCTGACGGAATAGGTCTTCACTTAGCTGTTTTTCTCGTTCTGTTAGTTGAGGCAGGCTCATCGCTCATGGGATAACGCAAGTCGTATGCCATCCCGAAAAGCCCCCAGAAGGGGGTTTTCGGCCATTTCAAAGAAGCCCTGTGTTGGGGAGCCCCTACGAATGTGGGGGATTCCCTACATTCGTTGGGGTCGGGAGACGAAAGTGCCAGACAAGAAAAGACAACACATTTCATCGCCTTTGCTGGCCCAGTGGTCCAACCGAGCAGCCGAAGCAGATGGGCCTTTAGCGACACTCCCTTAAAGATTGAATGGAATCTTCATCGACTGATGAGTCCCCAGCTCTTTGATGAGATAACTCAAATGAATGCTCAACGGAGCGGACTCATGCTCGGAAGTCTCGCAATAGAGCTCTCTAAGCTCGATTCGGGGCTCAAAAGCCTCCAAACAAGTCCTCACCTCTTTGCAAAGTTGACTGAGATAGCTGGCATCGGCGGAACGAAAGACAAACTGGCTGAGGCGACTGCCAAATTCTGGCTGCAGCGGCCGTTCTCCCTTTTCTGTAAAGAGACAAATCAAAATGGACTGGCGAATATGCTCTTCTAAACTCGTACGCGCGATCACAGAAGCGGAATCCGCTTCAGCCCAAAATGAAAAACAGTTGAACGCCTTGCTACTTTGCATGGGGCACCTCGATCGCAGAAAAACGGCCAAGCCTCGATGGGCTCAAGTCCGTTGTCGCCGAAGGGCGAAGCGGTCGTGGGCGCTCTAAGCTTGACTCATCGACTTCCGCCTCAGAAGGCTTCAGCGAAACTGAAGGGGGCGGACCTTTACTGACCAAATTGCTTCCCTCTAAAGCCTCTCTTTGATCTGATCGAAAATCGCAATTGAAGAATTGGGAGTGTCGAACACTCTGAAAGTTCAAGGATTCAGATTTGCTAAAGTCAATCTCAAGAAACAGACAGCCAGAAAACATGGCCTGAGACCAAAGATTCTCATGAAAGATCGAAGATCGAATGAAGCGGACAGACTTCCACTGACTAAAACTAAAATCATTGTCGACTGCCTCACACTCCTGCAGACTCGAGTAGACAAATCGTGCATTTCGAAAGTCCGAAGCCTGGAGTTTACAGCGGCTAAAATACACGAGATCGAAAATCGTCTCGACCGCAAAGGCCCTTTGGCAGTTAATCTCTGTCAGATTGCTTTGAAAGATCTCGCAGTTGACCAATTGAAGACCCCGAATAGATCCGGATAAAGCCTGAAGGTTTCGCAGCTTTCCCTCCGGTAAAATCTTTACTCCGAGCAGTTCAAGCGCCTGACTACTTATATCGCTGAGGTCCCGACTCGACAGCTCTAGGCCCTCTAAAGTCAGGCTCTCAAAGCCCTGGGATCTCTTTCTTTTCTCTTCCTGAAAAGCCAGTTTCTCAAACGCGTTAAATTTCATGGTCTCACTCCTTCGTATTCGTGTAGCCAACGAAATCCATCAAGCCGAGACCGAACACGATCGATCAGATAGACTCCATGAAACCTTCTGCCCGTGACAATCGAATCGTCTGAAGGATTGACCTTTATCAGACTGCCAATGGGAAAAACCCTCTCTGACTGGAAGTGCAACCGATCCCCTTCAAGAATTCGACCCAGAAACTCCCCCTGAGCCATCTCCTGTGCCTCTCGCTGAGATATCCCCGGACAATAAAGATGGGAATTTAGCTCAATGCCGAGCCTTTCTCTCAGCGCAACCTTCTTCTCAAAGCACTTCGAAAACTGATTTTGATAGGTCTCAATCCCAACTTCTTCAACGCCCGTCCCTCTCTGCACAAAGACCGTGTTGGGAGCCTTTAAAGTAGAGATTTTAATCGAAGCCGTGCTTTGGATGTCTTCATAGGCTAGCTCTGAGTCAGGAAGTCGAGAGAAATTCGGCTTGAAGAATGTCACTTCGTCAGAACCTTTTTCAGCGTGATGGAAGAAAAATCTAAAGCCGAACTTTTCAGCTAAATCTCTTACAAACTCAAAGTCTGTTTGACCGATATTGGTAAGGCTTTCAATTGGAAACTCCGCCTCATCTTGAAAACTCACCTTGAGGCTTCGGCCCCCTCTTTCGGCTGAAGCATTTCGCAGTGCTTGCGAAACAACCTCTTTCAGGGAGGTCTTTTGCCAGGCCTCTGACCGATCGACCTCGGTCGCCACAATCAAAGGGTCTCGATACTCAAGCACCAAACAACCACTTGCTTGAATGGAGTAGGAGCAAAGTAGCCCTTGAAAGAAAATGCTTTCAGAAATGTCATTCGACTCGGGCTCTTGAAGCTGCGTCATAAGACGCATCGCTGCTGGAAACAAAAAATCTTCATCTGTGGAAAACAATGAGTCTTCGAAAGAAGCAGGATAAACCAACCAAGCGGCACTCACTGAATTGAGGCTCTTCTCTACAAGCATCTCTGTGGGAGAGTTCAATTGCTGCAGCCGATCTCGGTCTGTTGAGATTCCCTGCACTTGAATTTCAAAGTTTGTAATCATAGTCTCCACTTCCTTGTAAAAAGATTGGAACTCTAAATTGATCAGAGAGTTCGTGTAGCTGACTCAGAAGCTCTTCACTCAAGCTAAACAGCCTTTTCTCGATGGGGCAGAGGTACTGAGTTAAAATTGACAAAGGAAAACGAAAGGCCTGCCGATTCATCCAATCAAACAGAATCCGAATGTCTGACAGAGGATCTGGCAAAGGAGACAAGACGAGATGCCTCACAATCAAGTTCTTTTGGCTCTCAGCAAGATATCGAACACCCTCTAAAGCAGTCTTTGTATAGCCCTCAGACAAAGCATGTGCCTTGCGATATTTTTCACTCAAGGCTTTGACATCAGGAACAAAGATTTCAAAGAGATCTTGAACTTCTGAAAGATCCTTCGACGAAACAAAACCAGAATAATTCAAAACACAATCGATGCTCAAACCCATCTCTTTCGCCTTGATCAGTGCTTTGACAACAGGCTTTTGAAGTGTCGCCATCACAATAGACAAAGTCGCTGCTCCTTCCCTTTGAAGCTCCAGAAATAGTCGCGCCAAGTCAGAAACACTGAACTCCATTCGGGCCTTGCGTCCGAAGAACTCAGGCTGGTAGCAGGTCTTGCACCGCAGGGGACATCCAAAGATATAGACCGCTCCGGTCCCCTTGTTTCGATCAATGGGAGGCTCTTCACCCCGCAAAATCCCAAAGTCATTCACTCCCACTCTCTGAGACTTTTGTCCGCCCTCTGGACTGAGATAAAAGGATCCCTGCCAGCTTTGCCACATGTCGGTAATGACCAACTTGTCGTCCCCGACTAAAAAGGCGCGAGTCCGATGAGGCGGCTCAAGACTCTTGGTGAAGCTTCTCTGAGCTCTCAACATAATAAGCCTCTTTTAAATCTCTCTTCGCGACCTCTCCCAGCTTAGATTCTAGCTCTCTTGTCCACTCGAGACACTCCTGCCCCTCTGCGTTCAGGACCTCAATCTGGGTATTGCCTTCAGGATCCACGACAATTCTGATTTCTCGCTTTTTTACCATTTCGACACCACCATCTGAAGATTACCAGACTCATCGAGCTGTTCTTCACCAAGCTCGTAGCCCTGCTCTTTCAAGACTTCTTTGACCTGAATCATTGAATAGCTCTGCTGAATCTTTGATTGCAGGGCTTTGTAATCGCATTTGTGTGCGCTTAACATCTCGAAATCGGCAACAAACTCATACTCTCCAGACTCCGTTCGGCGGAGACCCAAATCATAGTCGGTGCCGGTAGAGATTCGAAAGTCAGCGGCAATATGATCTCCATAGAAACCCCGAACCTGCGTGAGCGCCTCAGAGTATTCATAGTCTAGGTTGAGTGCGTCGAGCGCCTCTTTTATTGTTTCAAGATTCTTCAGTTTTGTTTTGATTTCTGTGAAGTGAGACATTACAGACCTCCTCCAATTTCAAGCGCTCGCACGGCTTGAATTTTTGTCTCGGTCAACCTTTGACCTGACGCCAACACGGCACGATCCTTTGCCCAAGCTCTCAGCGCATTGATCTTCTCTGACATGGAGCGAGACAATGGCACTGTTGAGGAAAAGGCCTCCTTCAAGCCAGACATGGTCAGGGAATCTCCTCTAAAAAAAGCATCAAATCGAGCATCAATGAGGGTCTGCTCGATTTCAGCCCCGGTAAACCCCTCGGATAGCTTTAAAAACTCTTCGGTAGAGAAGCCTTCAACAGTCCAAGATCGTTTACTGAGGTGAATTTCTAAGATCGACAAGCGCTCCGACTCGCTGGGCAAGTCCACAAAGAAGATCTCGTCAAATCGACCCTTTCGAAGCATCTCTGGTGGCAAGCCGGAAATGTCGTTAGCGGTCGCCAGAACAAAAACGGGTTTCTTCTTTTCTTGCATCCAAGTTAAGAAGGTCCCAAAAACACGGGAGCCTGTACCACCATCACTTGCTCCACTCGAGGAACCTCCTGCCATCCCCTTTTCAATCTCGTCGATCCACAGAATTGAAGGCGCGACGCTCTCTGCCGTCTTAATGGCCAATCGCATATTTTCTTCAGAAGAGCCTACCAGGCCACTAAAGACTTTGCCCAAATCAAGCCGTAAGACAGGAAGCTTCCATGCGGCACCAGTACATACTGCGGTCAAAGACTTTCCACATCCAGGGATTCCCGTCAGAAGAATTCCACGAGGGCAAGGAAGCTTAATATCTCTTGCCTCTTGAGAAAAGCCACCTCTACGCCTAACGAGCCAGCTTTTCAGATTCTCTAAGCCACCGATGTTTTCAAAACTCTCTTGTACGGGAATGAAATCGAGAATACCCGACTTCTGAACCAACTGTCTCTTTTCGCTCAAAATTGTTTCCACATTCACCTGCCCTTTCGACACGACGGATTTGGCGAAAACATTCTCGATTTCTTCTTCCGTGAGCCCGAGGGCCGCCTCAATACAGGCATCAAGCTCGTCGGCATCGGAACTGACCACTTCGGCAGGAATCTTTTTGTAGATTTGCTCGATCTCTTTTCTATCTGGCAGCGGCATGTCTAGAACCGCCATCTCTTTCGAGAGTTCCAACGGAATGTTCAAGCAGGGCGAAAGGAGAATCACATTTTTCTGGGTCAGTTTTAAATCTCGACATAGATCCCGCAATTTTCTGATGATTCCTGGGTCTTTGAGATAGGGATGAAAGTCTTTTAAAAGAAAACAAAAACGGCCTTCCTTTTCAGAGATAAAATCGAGGGCCTTCTCAGGAGAGTGGATCTTTTCAATCGATTTTTCATTGGAATCAACGAAGCCCCGAGTACGGGTCCAGGCCACGAGCTTGGCTTTTCTCTGAATGGACACCTCCTCCAATAGGCGCTCTACCCTTGCCTCTTCGAACGAGCTGCAATAGATGATCGGATATCGAGCCCGAATAAGGATATCAATGTCTCGTGCCGCAGTCGCTAAGCTCATCCCACACTCCTTTAGTTACAAAGCGAAATTGGGGTCGAGACTATCTCAGCCCGACCCCAATCTGATTTAAGCCATTTCAAGCGTCTCGACGCTCAAAACAATTTCTTCCATTCCAATTTCATTCTCATTTGGCTTCGTAGTGAAGGAGGGGGCCTTCCAAGCGACCGGCCACGCCCCTGTAAAGTTAAAGCGAAGCACTTCTTTCTGATCATCATCTTTTAGAATAATCGATCCACTCCGCTTTAAGACTTTCTTCTGAGAGCATTCCTGCAGCCAGCCAATAAACTCCTTGTCGCCATCAAAGCGTCTTCTCAAAACCAAGTCATCGAACCGAGTACGACCCTTTTTGGTTTGCTGAAGATGCATGGCTCCCTCTTGGTAGGGAAGATTCTCAATACTCACCCTCAGACCTTCAACTTCACTGAATTGCTTCGATTGAAGACCTTCGACACTGACCTCAAAATTAGATGTTGAAAAATATTCTGCCATTTCTATTACTCCTTAATTTCTTAATTAATTATCTTCTTCGTATTTTTGTTGAATTGTGATGCTAACGAATTCAGCTGGTTTCACAGGGGCGATTCCGATGCTGACATTAAGAATCCCTTGGTCGATAGACTCTTGAGGATTATTCGTTTGGTCACAAATTACATAAAAGGCCTCTTCTGGAGTGGTCCCCACCAAAGCTTCCTGCTTCCAAAGAGTCTTGAGGTAGGCTGCGATGTTTCGCTTCACATTTCCCCAAAGGGTTTCGTTGTTCGGCTCGAAAACCGCCCACTCCGTGCCCTTTTGCAAGCTCTCTCTGACATTGAGAAAGAGTCGACGAACATTGATGTATTTCCACTCAGCGTCATTCGTAAGCGTGCGAGCCCCATAGACTTTAATCCCCATATCCCCAAAATCTCGAATCAAATTGATTCCTCTTGGATTCAATAAGCTCTGCTCCTCTTTCGTAAGACTGTACTTGAGGCCCGTCACTCCATTAAGAGTTTCATTGGCAGGCGCTTTGTGAATACCTCGTTGAGAATCCACACGAGAATACAGACCAGCCACAAAACCCGTCGGGGGTTGATAGACATTCTCTTTTTTGATGGGATCGTAGACTCGTACCCATGGAAAATAACAAGCCGCATTGGTTGATGCTTTTGGTCGGTACATCTCATCGAGCCCTGACTGCAAGGTCTCTTCACAATCTAAAAGAGCGAATCGATCTCCTAATTTTTCGCAGTGATCAATCAGAATGCCTTGGGCTTCTGGTGAAGTGATTCCGGGTGCAGCCACCAGACTGATCTCTTCAATGTTGTTGAAGACATTGATGCCTGTCCGTTTGGCAGGACCTTTATCTTCGCCCATTAAGGCCGCGGTTACATCATTGTCGGTTTGTCCGTCTTTTTCGGCTCCGATATTGCAGATGAAGGCTTTGCTTCCGCCGTTCGCAAAGAATCCATAGACGGCATGGGCCAGGTATTGGGATTCTCCGAAAGACCCAAATTGCTTCTCATATTGAGCCCAGCTCGTTACGAGAGTGGCTTGGTTCTCAGGCCCTCGTGAAGATTGTCCGATGAATGCCGCTGTCGAAGATCCGACCGAGGCAATAGGTTTGTTTCCGCTCGATGTAATATTGGTATACACGCCGGGCGCTGTCATTTCGCTCATGATTGTTTTCCTCCAGATGTTGTTTTTCGTTTGAATTGAAGATCTCGGTGCAAAACACGATGGTCTTGAGATATCACTCGACCCGACGCAATTGGCACGCGAACACTAAATGAATAGAGAGGCAGCGTTGAGATACCCTGCTCTGTAAGTAAAGCTTGAGCTCGAGGCTCATCCTCTTCGTTTAGATCATTGAGCTTAAGAGTCTCCGTCTGATCCCCACGGGACCACTCGACTTGAAGGTGATCAAAAAAGATTGTAAAGAGGGCGGCGTAGAGCTCTTGACCTTCGTTCGAGGCCAAAGAAGGTCCCACCAAAAGATACTTGATTTCAAGGGTCTCTGGGCTACGACGATTGACAAAGAATCGTTCTCCGTCTTTCTCGACCTCTTCTGTTTTGAGAACTGAGTTTCGAGAGTTCTGAATCCGCTGGACGGAGTAAGACTGTAGAAAGGCTCGAGTAAGGCTTTGACCACCAAGACGATTCCAGAAGCCTCTCTTGTCGACATCTGAGCTGACTTCTTCTAAGCCCGCCTCCACTCGAAAGCGACTGCCGAAGCCTTCTCGTTCAAGTTCTCGATTCAAAAACTGAACTAAGAACTGAGTTAATGATTTCAGAAAATCCTTTGACTGCATTTCTATTTACTCCACTGGCTCATTTCAGGAACCAGGAAGGAGCAAGAGGCATGCCAAAAAGTTTCAATGCAGCAAGAGGCTCAATATCGAGAAAAAAGGCTCTACAAGGGGAGCCGGGAGACAAAGTCTGAATTCAATCAATTGAGTATGTTGTGAAAACCCTACAGCCTGTAGGGCGAGCCCTACGAAATTTCCTGCTGCAATCCTACAAAACGGTCGGCACTTTCGAGAGCGACATCAACGCGAATCTGAATGCCAGAATCCCACTGCCCTTTCCCTTGTGCCATCAACTCCACCTCAATGCGATAAGCCTTTTGACCAGGTCGAGCGACCAAGAGTCCCTCTCGCTGACAGTTCTCTAAAAAGGCCTCAAGACTTCGATGGATTTTTTCACAGGTGGATTCCGTTCGAGCCTCAAGAACGAGCGATTCTGTGACTCTCTCAAAGGCGTCTTTCAGGCTCCAAAGGCTTCGACTTAAGTGAATGAGCGAGCGATGATCTCCGGCCTTAGAGGTAGTAAAGGCTCCCCAGAGAACGAGGTCCGAGTTTGGCTTTCGCCTAAAGACATTCACATGAACTTGATTAAGAGCCTCGACTTCAGCCTTCGGAATCTCTTTCAGGAGCTCAAGTTTGGCATCGATCACCTGATTCGCTGGTGTCGTCGAAATGCTATGCTGAAAATCATTCCGCTGAATCAGTGCTGCCGCCAAAATGGACGCGGGCGTGAGGCCTAAGCCAGGCACCGAAACCCAAGGAAAAAACAAAGCGCTCATCTCAGACTGAAATGTCCTGGCCCAAATTCTCAGCTTTTCTGAGTCTGTATAGCAGGGCGGATCCATCAGTAAAAAATGATGGCTTCTCCGTTCCAGAAAATTCTGAACTTCCTGATAAAACGCGCTGAGATCTTCAGATCCGAGGACAACCGCAGCCTGCGGGAAAGCCAACAAGTCGCCGCAGGCCTCAAAGTCCCTCAAACGATGAATGCCCGTTCGATTGCCAAAGCCACCGTCAACACCCAGAAGCTTCGTCCGATACTCTGAAGCCAAATCTTCGACGCCGGTCTCAATCTGAATCGGCATCACAATCAGTCTCTTTCCACCCAGTTGAAAAAAAGACTTCAAGCAGACAACAAAGCTTTTATCTAAGAGGTGTTGGCTCGCAGAGAGCCTATCGCAAACGGGGGCCGGATCAGTAATCTCGTAGACAGGGGCGCTCAGCTCCTGACAGCTCGTTGCAAGCACAAGCACTGGCTGGCCAGTTTGCCCAAAGTAGATGCCTGTCTTACTTAAGGATTTGCGCGACCCATCTGAAACAGGAGCTGCGATGATGTCTCTCTCTTTCACGGCCCCTCCTTAGCTCAGGTCGTCAGCCCCGTCAAAGGGGGCTTTGGGTGCGATTCTCTCTTGCTCAACAGGCCCTTTCCCTCATATAGGTTCGAGTAGTGAGGCTTTTGAGGCTTTTCTTTCTTTCTCTCATCATATTCCCCGTTGGCCTGTTGGCAGATCAGAGCACAAGCTGGATCGGCAAAGAGGTTTTCGTCTTTCGTGAGAATTCCAGAGGAATATGGACAGTTTGGGATCGTCTGAACGGAAGGCATCTTTTCTATGCCAAGAGCCTTCTTCTGGATGACATTCGATTTGAAGTCGACCAAGAAATTCGAGAGGGTATTCTAATACAAGGTCGACGCCGACCTCACGCGGGCGTTTACGGAAAACTTCAAGCCGTTGAACCAGAACCCCCAAGCAAATCTTGGCACGAAGTCCGCTACAATCCTTTCGAGATGAATTGGTTTCAGCTGGTCTCTTCCGCTAGACCGATTCGTTCTGCCAAGAAAGCCTACTTTCATGAGAACGGACGACAAGTCTTCGTGTTTCATCCTCAATACTTTAAAAAGGAATTCAAATTGATCAACTCCTCGGGTGAAATCTACTTGAGCCCCCTTCCAGGAGCTTTTGGTGGCCACCGAGGACTGAAGATTTACGGTCGTCTCGACTGTCGATCGGCGCTTTCGTGGATTCGGCGGGGCTACTACACGGAACACCGAGTTTTTGCCGCGACAAGAATCGAGTTTTTGAAAGCAGGTTATCGGGCCTGCAAGAAATGTAAGCCCTAAGCGAGATTGTCATTTTTTGAAGGCGATTTGACTTCTCTCGGAGCGCCTGATCTTAGGCCTCCTCTCTGCAAAACGCAGTTCTTCGGGGCCGCTTGAGAACACAGAGTACAGTCGACAGGCCTTCTAGAAGCTGGCAAAAGAGAGAAATGACGACCTTTGAAAATCTAAAAGTCTTGGTTACAGGGGCGAGTTCTGGAATTGGCCGAGCAACGGCTCAACTTCTCGCCGAGAGGGGAGCGGAGGTTTATGCTCTTGCTCGTCGGAAGGACCGCCTTCTTAAGCTCCAGGAAGAAAATCCCAAAAACATTCATCCGATCGTTCAGGACCTCAATGAAGGACTGGCGGCCATCAAGTCGCAAGTGGATCTATCTCAGATCGGCGTTCTTGTTAACAATTCCGGACTGGCCCTCGGCACTGATCCGATTCAAGAACTGGAGACGGAGGCCGTTCGACAGATGTTTGAGACCAATGTCCTGTCTTTGATTGAGTTGAGCCAGGCCGTGATTTCAGAAATGTTAAAAAGGGGGGGCGGCGATATTGTGAATATTGGATCGGTCGCGGGTAGCCAGACTTACGCCGGTGGTTCGGTTTATTGTGCGACGAAGTTCGCCGTCCGAGCTCTTACCGAAGCCTGGAGAAAGGACCTGTTGGGGAAAAACATCAGAGTAATCGGCATCCATCCGGGAATGGTGGAAACCGAGTTCAGTGAAGTTCGATTCAAGGGAGACCGAGAACGGGCGAAGGCTGTCTATCAGGGCTTTGATGCTTTAACGAGTGAAGATGTCGCCGAAGCCATCGTTTGGAGTCTGTCTTGCCCACGAAGGGTCAATGTCGAATCTCTTCTCCTGATGCCAACCGCCCAAGCGGCCGTCGGTCAAGTCGCTCGAAGATCGACCTGAGACTGGGGGCAGGTGGGCCTTTAGCTCTTTTTCACTGGCAAGCCCGCCCAAGACCTTAGGACACTCAAGTTCAACTCCTCAGTTTTCTTTCGTTCCACCAAGTGTTCCGAACAAAGCAGATGGGCCTTTAGCGCCAGCCCCCTAAGATGAAATGAGCGCGAGCCATAGCCACGCGCCCATCCCATCGGATGCTAACTTACTTCGATGAGGCTCTTTGCCCTTGTTGTTGATTTTTTGCTTTCCAGTTTTGTTCATCATTCTTGGCCTGAGATTTATGTTGAGTGTTTTGATTTGGTTTCTTCTGATTCTGTTGACTATTCTTTTGTGGCATAGGAGTTTCCTTTTTCTAGAGTGGATAATTTGAGGACTGTCTTGAGCCTAAACGGAAGATTCAAGAAGCAATACCAACCAAAGTTCGGGCTCCCCTCTCTTTGGTGAGTAGCCCCTCTCTTGATCTGGTCTCGATGACCTCTTTAAAGATCAATCCACTGAATCCTTTCACTTGGCGCTGAGAACTTGCGAAGCCAAGTCAACTGCCTCTTGGCCAGCCTGCGAGTCTCTTGCTTCCATAGCTCGATGGCTCGGTCTCTCGACAAATCGCCCGCAAAGAAAGACAAAAGCTGCCGAAGTCCAATCGCTTTTAAGCCGGGCAAACTGGCAGAAAACTCCCCAGCTTGAACTCCTTTCCAGATGACCTCCGCTTCTTCGAAAGCCCCCTTCTGAATCATCTCTTCGACCCGCTGATCGATTCGATCGTAGAGAGTCTGTCGATTCGGATTCAGTACAAAGATGCGATAGTTCTCAAAACGGGGCCGCCCTTGAAAGGGGGTTCCCTTTTTGCCTGGAGAGTCTAGACCGTAAAGCAATGCGCCCAGATAAAGCCCCGCCCCCACCCAAAGCCATGGCTTCTTTAGATGGGGCTCTGCTTCTTTGGCGAAAGAGCCCGCCGTGGCTGCTTGCTGAAGACTTCGATCTGACAAAAAATGCCAATTCTTTGCCGCCTTCGGTTGATTGCCCAGAATAGGAATCTCTCGATAGAGCTGAAAGGGATCGGCATTGGCGAGTTCCAAGCCGCGCTCGGCAGCAAAAGATTCAGCCCAAGCGGTTTTGCCCGAAGCGGTCGGGCCTGTGACCGCCAAAAAACAAAAGTCCTGCTTCACCCTGCTCTCTATAGCTGGCTCTTGAGCTTCTTACCGCAATAAAATCCTGCTTTTTTACTTGTGAGGGGGGCCCAGCCTTTGTACAGAAAGGGCTTTATGAATCGACTCCGCTCGAAGGCTCAACTGACGCAGAAGATGGCTTTTGTCCTTCTGTCTGCCGTTCTTTGCTGCCCCATCCAGTCTGTTTGGGCTCGAATCAATTCGGGGCCTTCGCCAGCGGTCTTCTTCAACCGATCACACACGGACCCAAGCCAGTTTGGAACCCAGATTCGAAGGGCTTTCCTCTCAGCTCGAAGGGAGGCTCACCAGGTGGGTGCTACTCCTCTAGTTCGAATTCTCGATTGGAATCCCGGCATCAATCCTCAGACTCAGGATGAAAGCCAAAACATAAGCATACAAAATCTCATTCCATTTGAAGTCGGTATGCTGGCACGGCCCCTCTCTTATCAAGAGCTTTCAGGAGCAGAACGGAGTTGGCATTTTGAAAATTTTCTGTACCGAATATTGCGGAATCTTGAAGCCTTTGAAGTTCTAAAGATTGACAATCAACAGGCTCCGGTGGGGATCATTCATATCGACCACCACTACCCTCACCCGGCACTGAGAGAGATCTCCACCAGTGTGCTGAGTCTCGACTTTTTGCTCTGGCTTCATGAAAGTGCCGCCTGGCCTAGAAAAGCAAATGCTGGCACGATCGAATGGACAAAGGAATCTGTCCTTCGCGCCTTGGCTCTTTCAATCCCCGTTCTCGATCATGCAGACTCAGACATCCTATTAGCCAATCTGGTCTTTGATCGGGCGGAAGACATTAACTTTCTGAGGACCCACCAAGAATTGATTCGGGGCATTTCATTGTTTAACGACTATCTCGATCTGCCCCCAAGTGATCAGGGGCCGCTGCGACTTAAGATTGAATTCGCTCAACTTGTTCTTCAAGAGGTGGAGAGAAATGTTCTATCCCCGCTTCCAGAAGAACAAGAAGCTTGGCAAGTTGATAAAGTTCGAGAACTTCTGAAGTCATTTCCGGCCTTTATCGAGCATCTTTTTGAGAAACTCCATTTTGCTAGCCCTGAAGGACTGTCTCCCTTAGAACTCCTTTATCAAGAGATCAAGATTGATCAACGAGATCGATACAGACCTGCGTTGGATCTCGACTCAAGGGTCGTTCACGCCTCTCAGGAAGTGGAATACGGACCGCTCTTTCTTAGTTTGTTTTTGCAGTCCTACCATCGAGAGAGAGAGCAAATAGGTTCAGTCTCCCAGTCCTTTCGTCAATTGCAGAGTCGCGAAGCGGGCCTTGGGCAATCCGTGCCTGAGGGAGGCATTTATGAACTTGCGCATGGGGCTTACCTCTCGGTTGCCAACATTCAGGGCACTCCTGCGAGCCTTCTTGCGAGAGTAGCCAACGAAAGACTTCCAAGTCCTGCTCGGATCTTGGTGAGCCTGATTCTGACTGAAAGGCAAAACTACAAAATCATGCTCCGCTCCGCGCCAGGCATCGATCTCACTGAAGTGTATGCCTCACTTCAGGCAGAGGGTCTTGATGCCGGGGGTCGCCCGAGAGCGGGCTCCGCAGCCTACGGAAAGCGGGGCCTGCGATTTTCTGAGAAAGACCAACTGATGGCTGACCTTCGCAAGGTCGTTCTGGTGGTAGAGCGATTTCTAGGCGACTGCTCAAGAGTCATCACCGACCTTAACTAGTTCGTACTGAAAAATGTAAATTTTTCAGTACGAACTAGTTAGGGGTCTGCAAGGCATTTTGAATTTCTAAAAATAGAGGCTTTAGGCATCTTGACGCCTTGCCATTTCTCTCTTAAAGCTGGTCGCCGATCGTCCAAACATGAAAAAGATCCGATTTCCATTTCATTTGATTTTTGCCCTGCTATTTCTGTGTGAGAGCTCAGCAGAGGGAAGCCCCGTGGAGAGCTGCCTAAGAGCGGCTGAAGCGCTTGGCGATCTGCTCACGGGAAATCAGGGTCGGTTTCGACAAAGTCGACAGGTCGATATTGAGCAGCACTTAGAGAACATTCTTGGACAGATTCAGGGGATTCGGGACGAGATCACTCGGCGCCTCAATGAAGGAGATGTTTCGACAGCTCAAACTGATTTCTTTGGTGTCTGGAGAGTCTTTGGAAAAGTTGAGGCTGAGCTTCACCGCCTGGTCCAAGCCACCGGACTGAGCAGAAATCTATCGCACAAGTCTAAAGAGGCTCGCGATGCTTTGGAGCAAACTCGTAAAGACTCTATTTTTTGGCTGTTACAAGGCCTTGAGAGATCTGAACAGAACCCAAACAGTTTAGAGTCCAATCAGAAAAACGACTTGGTTGAGTCTCTTCTGCTAGCCGTGCTTCATCCCTCAAGCACACCGGGGGTCTTCGCTGCACTCCTTCGATCGATTCATCATCCCGACGAAGAAATCCGGCAGTTAGTACGCTCTGGGCTGTGGCCTCTTTATCTTGAGCTGCAAAGGCTTTCTCAGCGGGAATTTCCAAAAGCTCGAGGCCCAAGGGATATGGCACCTGAGCGAGCGACATGGCAAAATTGGATTGAAATGAGAGCTGAACTGAAAACGATACTGCCAACACTTTTCACACTTAAGTTTGACTGTCTCTTGAGTCAGCTACGGGCAGCTAAAGTTTTTGGCCGAGAGATTACTGCCGATCAACAAGAAAGATATCTCAGTATTTTGGAGGAAGGGGGGCTTGATCAGAGCGTGAATACTTCGCTCGAAGCTCTTGCGGTTTACAGGGTGCTAGACGAGATTTTACGAGATCATTTTAGGTCGAGAGCCCAAGGTGGGGTCGGTGCAAATGCGGCGCTCAATCTCAAGCATACACAAGGAAGCTTTCGGTCTCACTTTGTTTATTATCAACCCAAGACACATAATGGAGAGCTGGACGAGCCCCTACCCATTTTTCTCTCATGGCGAAAATCCGAAGCCGTCTTTGAGCCCATCTTGGGAATTGAATACTCCCCTCTTCTCTCATTGGCCCTGTTTGAAAGCTGGACAGGTGAGCCTCAAAATGAACTGAGCCGACGATTCGGCAAACTTTTTTTGGAGTTGTTAAAGGACATTAAAGACTCTCATTCCGACACGGTGGAGTCTCAAAGAGCTGCTCTGTTGACAGAGAGGATTAGCGCAAGGTTTGAGGAGATTCAAAGAAACTGGGATCATCAAGTCGATCAACTCTTTGAAGAAGTCGCCGCTCTTGCCGAGCTTTCGGACGAAAATCTTCAACTGAAACAGTCCGAGATTCTGACTAGCCTAAAGGCTTTGCTCGCCCAATATCCCATCAGATACTCTCTGATACGATGCACAGACGGCAAAAGCTTAGATCAAGCCGCAGCGGCTCACGGCTTCCCACAGCTGGCAGACGACATACGGCGCATTGCCCTGAACCAAAGGTAGATGGGCGTTTAGCTCTTTTTCACTGGCATGCCCGCCTGCTTTGCCGGCTGCGTCGCTGCGCTTCTCGAGTGGCATCTAAACCACGCTGCGATGTTCGCTCCTTGCCTTTGCGTAGATGGGCCCTTATCGCCAGTCCCTAGCTAAGCCTAGCAATCCTCTCCTTCAATGGAGGATGAGTCGCAAACAGAGCGGCCAAACCTCGATTGCTGCCCGATATCTTCAGGGTGGAAAAGGCGTCCTGATCTCTTTGAGCGGCTACCGGCTGAACGATAGACTGCAAGCGCTGCAGGGCCGCTTTCATCTTATGCCTTCCTGCGAGATCAGCACCCCCCTGGTCGGCCCGGTACTCTCGATACCTTGAAAAGAAAGAGACCACCATCATTCCTAAGAAGCTAAAGAGGATCTGCAAAACAATCACGGTCACAATATGAACGATGGCCCTCATCTCGGCTCTCACATACATACTGAGAGCAAAAGCAATGATCCGAGCAAAGAACATCACAAAAGCGTTCACAACGCCCTGCACCAGCGTCATCGTCACCATATCGCCGTTGGCGATATGAGCCACCTCATGAGCCAAAACTCCCTCTGCCTCATCTTGGCTCATTTGCCTCAAAAGACCGGTCGAAACGGCCACCAAAGATCGCTTCTTCGTCGGCCCCGTTGCAAAGGCATTCACTTCGGCACTGTCGTAGATGCCCACCTCTGGCATATGGCTCAGGCCTGCATCTCGGGCCAACCGGTGGGTGGTCTCCAAAACCCAAGACTCTGCTCCATGAGCTTCGTTCGGTTTGATCACCTTTACTCGCATCGCCATCTTCGCCATGATTCTGGAGAGCCCCAGAGAAATGAACGCACCCCCAAAACCCCAAAGCAGGCAAAAGACGGCCAAAGAAATATAATCGATGCCGTAGTCAGAAAGATAAGGCCTCAAACCAAAAACCGACATCACCAGGGTGATGGTGGTTAAAACCAAGATATTCGTTAAAACAAAGAGAAATATGCGCCTAAACATAACCCTCCTAACATAGACAGCAGTGGCCGAAAATCAAGGGGATCTGAACTCATTTTCTGAGTTTTTTCAATAAACAGCCAAGATTGGAGACTGCTGATCGACTTCTTAGAAAGACTTTGCAAAACTTTTAAGATGATCGGCTGGCCCCGCCGAAGCAAAGGCTTCGGTCAAATCTTAAGCCTCGTGGTGGCTGCTTTCATATGCTGGCCACCGAGCGGGCTTCTCGCTCAGCCCAATGAGCTTTTTCAGCCTGAGTTTTTCGAGCCAAAGGCGGAGGCCTGTGAGAGAAGCCCTGCCATGGAAAAGTACGAAGCAAAGCTAGTCGACTACCTCTTTGAAAATCAGCAGGCGGGACCCCGCAGACAAAAAAGAAGAAGCCACGCGCTCTTGCTCATGAAGGGCCATTGCGTTCATCTTGAGTTGTACGACCTCGGGTTTGGGCCTGACAATCCCCATCTGTTGTGGTCTGTCAGTAAAAGCTTAAGCAATCTGGTGATTGGTCGAGCGGTGGAGTTGGGCCTTCTGTCCCTCTCTGACCCTCTGTCTCTCTATTTCCCAGAGTCTCGCTATCCCTTCTTGCGAGATCTAAAGCTTATCCATCTTCTGGACTGGAGTTCCGGAGTTTCGTGGCAAGAGACCTACGAATTTTCTCCCCTCTTTTCGGATGTGGTGGCGATGCTCTACACCAGAGGCCGAAGGGATATGTCAAAAGATGTTTTGGGTAGAAAAGCGCGAGCAGCGCCCGGAGAAGCCTTCAACTACTCTACCGGAGACAGCACACTGTTGATGGGAGTTCTGGATCGGGCGCTAAAACTCTCTCACCGAAAGGGCTTGAGACCCTCTCTTCCTCAAACTGGCCGAGACTTCGTTCAACGGGAGTTCTTTGACAAACTTCAAATCAATTCAGCCGTCTGGGAGTCTGACTCGAAAGATCAGCTCGTGGGTGGCGCACTCGCATACGCCTCGGCTCCGGATCTCGCAAAGATTGGCCTCTTTGTTTTGAACCAAGGGCGTTGGAATGGCGAACAGCTGATTTCCAAAGACTGGTTTGAAAACTCATTTCAGGTGGTTGATACTTACCAAGGCCTTGGGCCGGCGCGAGACGGATTTCCAGGAAGACACTGGTGGCTCAATCGAAGGGATGAATCAAAAGGCCGACAAAAGGCCTGGCCCGATGCCCCCGAAGATGCCGTGCTCGCCCAAGGGCATTGGGGACAACTTTTGGTACTGATTCCCTCTCAGTCTCTGGTGCTCGTGCGCTTTGGAGATGAACTCGCCCGATCCACCGACAAAAATAAAGTGATTTCACTGCTGTCAAAATGGGGAGCCGCAAAACATTGAGCCAAAGCAGAAGAAAATCTCGGAGCCTGAGGCGCTCAACTTTGAATTGGAGAGGGGCAAGACAGTCCCCGCTTGGGCTCGTCCTTCTCTTGGCCGTCTTGGTGCCGAGTTTTCTTTGGCTCTGGACTCATTGGAACTATCTTTCCAATTTTCCTGGAATCATTTCTAATTATTACGCGCGCCACTTTTGCTCTTGTGTCTATGTGATGCAACAGTCTGAGGAGTTTTGCCACGACTGGACACAGCAATGGATTCCCATTCAATCTTTTGAACACCAGCCAGAGCGCCACGAAGTTGTGGTTGTGGGGCTCTGGCAAAAAGCAACGGCTAACTGGCTCGGGCCAGAAACGGGTTGCCGACTTCAATAGTGACCCCGAAAACTCTTGATTGGGCAGTGGCGATAAAGCTGATGGGCCCTTAGCGACACTCCCCTAGACTCAAGCTTCGTGTAAAGGAATCGACAAAAACCGCCGCCCCTTAGAATCCGCTTCGGGCAGGCGGCCTCCAGTTAAATTCACTTGAAGACTTGGATATAGCAGTCGAGGCGCGCTCAAAGATCGGTCTCGATCTTCACGAAACTCCACAAACTCTTGTTCCGTTGTGCTGGCCTTCAGATGAATGTTTCCCTCTTTCTGATCTCTCAGACTCACTTGAAACTTCAAGTCTCGACCGTCGGGCTGATAGTCGTGACACATCATCAGCTGAGTGGCATCCGGAAGAGAATACAACTTCTCGTGAATCGAATGATACAGCTGCTTAGCACTTCCGCCTGGAAAGTCGCAACGGCCCGTCCCACCGTCCGGCATAAAGATCAGATCTCCCACAAAGGCATAGCCTCCAATCAAATAGACGCAGCAAGCAGGAGTATGCCCAGGCGTATGCATCACCTGAAAATGAAGCTCCTCTAGACTAAAGTCTTCTCCGTCTTTCAAAAGACGATCAAACTGCGAGCCGTCCGCCCGAAACTCAGAAGGAAAATTCAAATGATCTCGAAAAAGCCCTTGCACCTCTGCAATCCGATCTCCAATCGCAAGAACCGCTTTCGGGTACTTCTTCTTGAGAAGCTGCGCCCCTGTCAAATGGTCGGCATGGGCATGTGTCTCTAGAATCATCTTGAGCTCTAGATTTTCCTCCTCTAAGTACTCCAAAATCTTGTTCACTGAAGCCTGAGACAGTTGCCCAGAAGCCAGATCTAAATTCCATACGGGATCGATCACCACAGCCTCTGCTGAGGCTGAACCAGAAACCACATAAGACAAAGTCGAGGTCGCCGGATCAAAAAATTCTTTAATCTGCATATTAAAAAACTAATCAGAGATCGGGGCAGGGGGTCCAGCTAGAATCCTCGCTTTTCGAGAACCAATGCTATTGAAGAGTTTGCCCCAAGAGACTTTGGAACATTTCAAGCCTTCGCACAAGCCAATCTTCGTTCGGCTTGAAGAGAGGCTCCGGCAGTCTATCCAACTCTGCCCAAACAAAGTCGACCACCTTGTCCTCAACAATGCGGGGTTTGTCTGGCGTGGTCGCAGTCACGATAAACACTCGGTAGAGCGTTTGATTCTCCGACTGAAAGACAAAGTCGGTGTCGACCCACTTCAAGTCTCTGAGTTGAATCTCTGCTTCTTCCCAGGCCTCTCGGCGCGCGGCCGCCTCAATACTTTCGCCGACTTCAATCTTCCCTCCCAGATTGCCCCAAGTTCCGCTGCCTTCGGCTCCATATCGTTTCCCGAAAAGAATCTCTGCCTCTCGTCTTAAAAGAACGACGACCACATCCTGCGCACCCTTTATGGGCCGAACAGGAGACTCGAGAGCATCGGGCAAATCCCGTTCAGTTGTATCAAGCCCAGACCACTGCGCCAAAGCCCACTGGCAGTGCTCCGTATGGGCCGCCTCGACAGACCCAGACAAAAAGAACGGAAACAAAACGAAAGCGACTAATCTAAAAAATCCAATCCCCACTCCGAACTTAAGGCTAAGGGCTGAGAGAACCCAAAATCGAGTGAAGATTTAGTAAAGATCTTTTCGAATCACCAAAATGCCGTCTCGAATGGGGTAAAGTGCTGTTCTCAGTGAAGGCTGCCGAACGGCCCAATCGGCAAGGCCCCGAAGAGCCAGACTACTCTGATCTTCCGGCTCAGGGCTCAAAACCTGGCCACTCCACAAAACATTATCGACCACAATGCAGCCTCGATTCGACAAGAGTTCCAAAGCTCTTTCCACATAGGCCAAAACGCTTTGCTTATCCGCATCGACAAATACGAGATCAAAACTCGGCTTCAACTGCGCCAAAGACTCAAGAGCTGGTCCGACACGAGCTTCCACTTTCTTCCCGTGAGGACTTTTGGCCCAGAACTTCTTCGCTATCTGAGTCGTCTCTTCATTAATATCCAAGGTCAGAACTTGGCCGCCGTCTGGAAGGGCTTCTGCCATGGCCAAAGCCGAGTAACCTGTAAAACAGCCGATCTCAAGAGCTCTTGTAAAGCCTCCAAGTCGAATCAAGAGCTGAAGAAAGCTCGCCTCAATCTGGCCAATCAACATCTGAGACTGAGACACATTCGCTCTCGTAAACTCCGCAAGTTCTCTTCGAACTTCTGATTCTGAAGAGGTCTTCGACAAACAATAGGCCTCGATTTCTGGGCTTACAAGCTTCATACCCCCCTTCTAACCGAAGCCAGGCCCAATTTCAAATTGCTTTAAGTCCACCCCATTTCCGGCTAGGCTCCCCTTATGAAAATTCTCATCACTGGCGGCAGTGGGCTAGTCGGCCGGAAACTCATCGACCGCCTAGAAGAGGCGGGACACGACTGCCGCATCTTGTCCCGAAGCCCAGGTGAAAAGCGAATTCAATGGGATCCCGATGCAGAAGTCTTGAAGGCAGGTGAGATTGAAGCTTTTGACGGAGTGATTCATCTGGCCGGAGAGAATATCGCGTCGGGTCGCTGGACAGAGAATGCCAAGCGCCGAATCTACGACAGCCGCATCAAGGGAAGTGAGCTTCTCTCGCGCACGATCCAACAGCTGGAAAATCCGCCTCAGTTTTTCATCTCTGCTTCGGCAATCGGTTATTACGGAAACCGAGGCAACGAGCGGCTGACAGAAGAGTCCCCTGCCGGACAGGGCTTTCTAGCAAAGACCTGTGTCGACTGGGAGGCCTCCGTTCAAGGCCTCAAAGATCGAGGGCTTCGAGTCTGCTGGCTTCGAATTGGCGTCGTGCTTTCGCCTGATGGGGGGGCGCTACAAAAGATGCTGCTTCCGTTTAAACTGGGGCTCGGGGGGCGATTAGGAGATGGAAAGCAATTTTGGAGCTGGATCGACATTGAAGATCTCGTGCGAAGCCTAGAGTATCTGGCTTTCAATGAGAGGCTGGAGGGGGTCTTCAATGGCACTGCACCCGAAGCTCTCCCCCAAGCCGAGTTCGGTCGAATTCTCTCGAAAAAGCTGAAGCGCCCAGCAATTCTTCCAGCACCCGCTTGGGGCTTGAAATTGCTGTTGGGTGAAATGGCTGAAGCCCTTCTTCTCTCAAGCGCGCGAGTGGAACCCACTCGTTTGATTCAAAATGGCTTTCAGTTTAAGTATCCTCGCCTGGAAGACTCTCTTGAACATTTGCTTCGATCCTAGTGGTCCAACCGGTAAAGCAGATGGGCCGTTAGCGAAGTTGTGAGGGTGTGGCCTGAATCTTTCCCTCTTTGATTTGTTGGAGGACCCCTTCCCAAGCAGACTTGAGCCGATCTAAAATCTCCAAATTCACTCTCAAGGGCTCAACCACTCGATCGAAGTTGGCCGTTGTTAGATTGTCGACCATCACCGAGTAGAGATATTCAAGATTCTTTGCGATGTCACCGCCCTGATCAAAGTTGAGGGCGTTCATCAGCTCCACAACAATGGCTTGAGCTCGACAGATATTCTTCGCTCCATCGGGAAATTCTTTCTTGTCAATATGATCAATCGCCTGGTGAGTAAAACGAATCGCCCCATTGTAGAGCATTAGAATTAGCTCTTCTTTGCTTGCGGTTTGAATCGATGTCTTCTGATAAGAATTGATTCGACCTCTTGTAAATCCGCTCACCTTTTGCCTCCTCGCTTAGCCCTTGCCTCTTCTTGAAATAAAAGTCTGCAATTGATTCAAAGAGTTAAGAGCTGAGTCCAAAGTGTTCTGCTGTTGATTGAGGCCCGCCAACTGACTCTCTAATCTTGCAAACCTCTCAACCAGCCGTTTCTCTTTGGCATTGATCTGCTCCACTCTTTTAATTTTATCTGCCGAGACTCTTCGAAGTGTAGAGTCTAAACTCTTGATTGTTGATGTGATAGAGCCCGTCTCACTCGCCAAGAAACTGGTCATCAAGTCACCCATCTTGTCAGCAAAGCCCTTTCCTCTTTGCCCGTCCTCTTTGAGAGCGCCCTCTAAGAAATCAATCACTCCATCAAAGTCTGTGTTGATTGCCGCATTGAAAAGGGCCTCATTCAACTGTAGATGCCCATTTTTGCTGGGATCCGTTGTGTTCCGAACGGAAGTGATCCCTAAATCCGTCATCGAAGAAAACATAGAGTCAAGCCCGCCAGAATCAATCGGTCGAGTCACTGCTGCCTGAAGCTGAGTCAGGATTCCCCTTAGGGTGGAGTTTCCTGCCGTCGGATTGCTCTGAACTTCTTCAGAGAGGTCCACTCGTAGAGAAGAGCGAAGGATGTTAATCACTTCATTGTAGGACTCCACAAATCTTTTCATCGCAGAAAGCGCATTGCCTGTGGATTCATTCACAGACAGCGTGACCGTGGTGCCGGGTTTCGCGTCTCTCAGGCTTAGGGTCATGCCAGGCAAAACATCGGTAATCGAGTGATTGTTTCTTCGAACTTCCTCACCGTTAATTTTCACCACGGTTTGTTCTGCAGGAATGTATTCAGGATCTTCATCCACCTGGTCAAGAACGCTACTGAAGTCCACAAATTCAATATTTACCGAATCCTCGTCACCCTCTGCGCTCGGGTCCGTCCAAGTCCCCAACTGATTATCTGTCAGGCTGAGTCGAGCGGGAGTGTCAGTGCCATCGTTGGTATTGTAAACTGTGGCTCGCACTCCCATATTGGATGAGTTGATGAGTTCCGCCAACTGAGAGAGAGTCGTGCCCGTAGGAACCTCTAATTTTCTTTCCACTCCTCGAACCTTCAGCGTAATCTCGGCATTGCCCGCCGCTTCGTGAACGACTGCGTCTGTGCTTGCAAACTTCATTCTCGCTTGCGCTTGTGTGGCCAATGAAAGCACTTCTACTTTTGCTGATTGAACACTCGCAGAATTTGTGGCTGAGGCCGTAACTATTGATGGATCAGACGAGGTGACCGTCTTTGTTCGAAAATTCCCTGTGGAGTTGAGCGCCTGAATCGAAGTCCTAAGACCTGTCATGGCGCCTTGTAAATTGGAAAAAACGGTTCTCTCCACATTCACAAGAACTTCCCGACGCCCAAGTGTTCGAGCGACGGATTCTTCATCGGCACGAATGATCGTATCGATTAGCTGTCGCCAATTGATACCACTTCCTAATCCACTCAATCCAAAGGTCATTTTGATCGCATCCTAAATTCTTTGCCCCTAGCCTATTATAGGCGGTTTTTAACTATGACAGAGCATGTCAACACTCTCAAAACTTCCTGTGAAAAAAATAACGCCAGGAGCTTTAACTCCTGGCGTCACTTTCATACTAACAATCTAGAATCAAGCTGGTTAGAGTGCTTTGATTGTCGTCGGTCTCTTCCAGCGTCTTTAAAATTGTTTCTACCTCTTTCTCGGTGAGCTTCAAACTGAAGTCTCCCGTGGTTTCATCCTTTACTTGGACCAGAATCTTTCCGGTTTCAGGGTCCAGTTCAAATCGAACATGACTCTCTGCCCCACCAATCTTCTGCCTCTGATAGCTCTCTGCCACAAACCTCAGCTCTCGCGTCAGTTGATGGCAGGCCCAAATACATGCTGAAGAACTTCCTCCAGCTTTGGGCGCAAGGGCTTTCAAAGCAGCCAGACCTTCGGGAGAGAGGAGCGGACTCCGTCTCGGGGAGTTTTGGTCCTGGTCTTCAGGACCTCGAACGCTTCCCATCTTCCACCTCCTGCTGACTCGGGTCACTCAATTCAGTTTTTAACCTCAGTGTGTGGGAGCTTTCTTGAGGTGTTTGTGATCTGAGACTCGGTGAGTCTCAGATCACTTGACCTCATCCCACCCAACTAAGGTTTTAGAACTGAAGGAGTGCCAGTGCCACCTGGGCAGAAGTATTGGCCTGTCCAAGGACCGCAATACCCGCCTGCTGAAGGATCTGAGCTCGAGTCAACTCGGCTGTTTCCTCAGCGATGTCGGCATCTCGAATCTGAGATTGGGCAGAAGAAATGTTCTCCAAGCCAATCCCCAAGTTTCGAATGGTCGACTCTAGTCGGTTCTGAACCGCTCCCAATCGAGATCGCAGCTCGTTCAACTGGTTGAGCGTCGCATCGATATTCTGAAGAGCGTTTTGCGCACTTGCTTGATTACTGATATCCAAGCTTGAAACAGAAGTCGACTTATCGACAACAGCGACCGTTTCAGAGAATCCGAAGAAGTCTGCGCTATTGTCTCCCGAAATCAGAATCAGATCTGCTGAGCTGATTTCAACCGCTCCAACGGAAGTAAGATCAATCGCCCTTCCTCGATCGGCACCACCAAATGAAAAATATGATCCCGCAGTGAAGATTCTATTTAGATTCGCATCATTTACTTCGTTATCTGCGTGGTTAAAGGCCGCCCGGAAGCCGTTAGAGAAGGACCCAACAGAAAGACCAGTGGTTTGCTCTCCGACCACAAACTGAATATTCCGTCCGTCTCTTGCAAAAAGCTCAACACTATTTGATCCATTCAATCGAGCCTCAACACCCGTAACACTTGAAAAGTTGTTAATAGTGTTGACAAGACCGTCAATGCTCCCGACGCTTCCGACGATCTCTTGACCGTTAATGGTCAAGTCGCCAGAAACAACTGCTTCTGTTTGACCCAAGGAGTATAGGCTTAGGTTGTTAAGTTGAAAAACGGATTCCTTAACACTGGCCTGAACTCCTGTGACATTGGCAATCGAATTGATGGCTGCAGCCACCGCAATGGCACTATAGTCTCGAGCCGAATTGTCAGGAGAAGAGGTGTCAAAACCGTTGTTTTCTGAAAGAGTCACGCTCGCTTGTCGGTTGCCCGTTCCAAGAGTGATCTCATTGCCCATGGCGTCATCATTGATTCGGTTTTGTTGACCCGAAAGAGAAGCCAGAGCACCGAGTGAGCTCGCTCGCGCATCACCGATCGTGAAGCTGATCGACTCCCCCTTGTTCACACCCACTTGAAGGTCTGTTTCGACGAAACTACCGTCCAAGAGTTTGGTTCCGTTAAATTCTGTTTGAACAGCGATACGATCAAACTCTTGAAGAAGAGCTTGCATCTCTTCGTTAAGAAATCGTCTTTCGTTGTTACCAATGGCACCGTTGGCTGCCTGAATGGCCAACTCACGAAGCCTTTGCGTAATATTTGTGATCTCCCCAAGAGCACCCTCTGCAGTGTTCAAGAATCCCAACGAGTCGTTCGCGTTTCGAACGGCTTGTCGAAGACCTCTCACCTGAGACTGAAGACCCTCAGAAATCGCGAGGCCCGCGGCGTCATCTCCGGCGCGGTTGATACGAGAACCTGAAGACAATCTCTCAAGAGATCGGCCCAAGGCCCTAGAAGTTGATTGTAGGTTTCTTTGAGCATTCAAAGAAGCAACATTTGTGTTAATACGAAGTCCCATATTTTTTTCTCCGTTAAAGTTCCTTGCTCGTTATTGAGCACTTTCCATTCCGTACCATCCAATGGCCCCGTGAAATGACAAGCATGCTTTCGACCAAAGCCTGAATTGACGGCAGCAAAATCTCAAAGAAATCAGAAAAAACTAAATCGGCTTTGTAAAATCAAAGACTTGATGCTCTGCCGCAAAAAAAATAACGCCTTGTATTATTTTTGGGATTCTTTCAATAAAGGCAAGACTCGTTGCAGAGCATCCAACATCTCAGCATACCAACGAGAAAGAATTTTAGAAAAGACGGGAACGCTTTCGATTCGAGCCCGAAGCACATTCCACTCATTTTCAAGCTCGAAGTGAACCGCCGACTTCAACTCCGCCACAAAAGCGACAAATACGGGGTCTGACATCAGACTCCGAAGTGACTCTCGAAGCAATGTCATCATCTTCATCTGAAGGGCGGGCTGCAATGTCTTCAAGTCCTGAACCAAGGCCTGGCTCTGATCATGCAGCTGCTGAAGGCGGACTTCAAAACTCTCCAACCTTTCGATGATCTCCGCCAAGTCCAACGAGCCCGAAACTTCTGGCGGGTGAAGATCATCCCGAACGCCAAAGAGATCCTCTCGCTCCTGCCACTCCTTTGCCACTTCTTCCAGTTTCACCCAGGGCACTCCAGGGATCTTGGCCCCTCCAAAGCTGGCATTTAACAGAGGGGCCGCAAGCTGCGTCGCCTCCCAGCTAAACTCTTTCATCATGCTGAACCACTGCGGATTGGTGGGCAACATTCCCCCTTCGTTGCCAGGAACATAAAATGGTGCGGTCCCTTGGGACTTCTGCAACTCCAGACTCAGCTCCTCCAAGGACTTTGACTGAGACCAGGCCGGAATCGCCACCCCATCCACATGAGAACTCAAGCTCTTGGGGTCGTAAGAAAGGTCTTGGCCCAACAAGACAATCTCAGAGCAGCCCATCCAGTCGGCCAGACGAGCGCTAAAGTGAGAGACAGATGTCTTGCTCGGAACAATCCCTCGAGGACAAGTCTTTTCAAAAAACTGAAAATAAGCATGATCTCGATAACTGACCCATGTCTTGCCAGGATAGCTCTCTATTACTTCGTTTGGCACCAGTGGGTAGGCAATCAAATCTGTCTTGATAGAAGACCCTTGACCGATCGATTCAAAAAATTTCTTGGTCTCGTGGCTTCTCTCTAAGCTCGTGACAAAATGGGGCTGAATCCCAGCTTCCAGCACGGGCTTTAGACTCGCATCCACAGAAATGATCAAAGCCTTATTCTGCAGCTTCTTCACCTGCGGAAGAGACTTAGCAAGAGAAGGTCCGGCAGAAAGAACAAGAGCGGGAACTCCCTTGAAAGCGTCTTTCAAGTATCGAACTCCACTCGTCTTCTCAATCCACTTTCGATTTTCAAGGCTGAATTGAAGCCCCAGAAGGGAGTCTTCGAAGTTTCCGAAACTCCTTTTGATGGCCTTCTTCGAGGCTTCAAGCTCATCTTCAATCGCATCAAAGTAATCCTGATACATTGGGTAGATCATGGGATGCTTGTAGATAAGACTGGTAGAGAGCACCGCAGCCAGCTCCTTTTGGTGAAGAACCTCAAAGAAACTGGCGAAGCAAGCCTCTCTAGACCTTCCGATGCACCACTCAATCTTTGGATGCGAGAGCACAGACTCTAAGTTGGTGAGACCCAGTGCATAGATGAACCTCTCCCAAGAAGGCTCCACAACAATCACCCTCTGAAAGTCTTCTTTCGTCAACTCCAACAACTTCAAGAGAGAAACCCCCAAGCCAAAGCCAAAAACCACCAAGATTTGAGTATTGGTCTCTGTTGGAAGTCGAAAGTCTAGAAAATCATCCTTCGTAGAATCGACTAGCTTCTCCCCTTCGAAAAGCTCTAGACCAGCCTCTGACTCAGAGAGTGAGAACTTTCGAAAGAACTTTTCGTCTCCAAATCGGCTCACTTGAGCCTGATAGTCGGGGTAGCGCTGCATCAGTAGTCCGAGATTATCTTCGAGTGCTTTCATATCGAGTCTAAGCCCCACACAAAAAAAGGATATTTGAGTTGATCTGGCTGGAGGTCGTCCAAATTCACGGCATCCAAATGGGCTCGAAAGAGCCCCAAGTATTCAAGGCGAGGCTCAAAGCCGGCGGTCTGAAGTGAACGCACGGCTTTCATTTCAGACTCAGAATGCAAAACACCCGGGCCCAGAATCCGAACCGACTTATCTACCGATTGAATCTTTTTAAAGCACTCTGCTAAATCTTCTGCCGGCCCGCCCCACTCATGACAAACCCCCTCAAAGTCTGCCCCCTTACCCACCAGCGCGTAGGCATCTCCGTGAGTAATCAGATACATCTCTGGAATTTGAAAGAGAGCTTTCGCCTCTTCATAGGTTCGGTGAGGCACAAAACTTCTTGCTTTCATCGCTTCATACCAAACATCTCGAAAGCCCAGCTCTTTACTCAACTCCCAATGCTCCGAGTGCTGGACGGGACTTTCTGTCTTGATCATTGGAGGCGCCCATGTGACCTGAAGACCTCCAAGCCGAAAGCCCAGCCTTTGGTAAAAATCAATTTGATTGCTCCAAAGCAAGCTGAGGTCACAACCGATCTGTTCCAATTCTCTGTCGACCCGATCAAACAATTTTCTCTGCAAACCCTGGTTTCTATAGTCTGGGTGGGTCACGACATTTCCGATAAAGGCCACAAGAAGTTTTCTATCAATTCGTGCGGGAATCTCCTTTAACAAAACGCCCAGACCCGCCACGAGCTTCCCCTCGTCTTGCACCACGAAGATCTGATTCGGACCTCCAAATTTTTCGACAGGCTTTGGAGAACTTGAAAGCAATTCAAATCTCTCTTCTGGGGTGCTTGGTTCTTTGGCCCTCGTCGTTGGCTCCGATGACTCCAACTCAGAAAGCTGAAAGACTTGCGAACGAGTCTCTACAGAATCAAAAAGCAGTGGATACTCTTCGCGAATAGACCACTCAAGATCAGACCTCAAAAGATCATCAAAAAAATCAACAAGATAGCTGCCCTCACTGGCTTGCGGTGATCCCATGGCTTCCCTCTCATTGTATCTTGCCGACTCGTTTAACTCGATGAAAAACAGAGCTTTTTAGTCTCCTCTAAAAGAAAAGCGGGGCGTCAGACTCTTAAAGTTCTGACGCCCCGCTGACTTCGGTTCTCGTTGTCTCTCGCTTATCGACCCAAGTTCACCAGCTCCTGAAGGATATCCGCAGCGGCTGAGATGGTCCTTGCAGAGGCCTGGAATCCTCTCTGATATTGAATGATCTTTACGAATTCACTCGCAAGATCCACATTACTTTGCTCCAAGGCAAAGGCCCTGACTTGACCGCGACCGTTTGAACCAGCCTCCCCCAAGAGGGCTGATCCGCTAGAGGCCGTCTCTTGGTAAAGATTCGATCCAATTCGAGCCAGACCTTCGTTGTTGGAGAACAAGGCGATCGGAATACTGTAAAGATCGCGACTGTCTCCGTTCGAAAAGATGCCTCGAACACGTCCCGCCGCGGTCACATCGATCGATTGCAGCTCTCCGACACCTCGACCGTTGCTACCCACAAATTTGGCATTAGAACCTGAACCAAGATCGTATTGAGTCGCGTTACCGAGACCACCCGCCTGACCTAGATCCAGACTGAACTCAGCAAAGCTCAGCGGGTCCGATCCAGACCAAGGAATCGCCCCATTCAAGATCTCTCCGGCAAGAACGGCATCCTCATTCGGAGAACCCGTTCCAGCAGTGTCATCATCCCAAACAACCAGTCCAATATTATCTGCAGCAACGGTATTGAGAGTTCCGTCTGAATTGAAAGTCACATTCCATGCCTTCAGAACAACGGTGGAACCATCCGCAGCTGTGACCGGTGCGCCAAGATTTGCCGCGTCGGTCAAAGTCGCCGCTTGCCACTCATTGTCTCCAGTTCTTCGAAAATAAGTGATGACCTCCCGAGGAGTTCCTCGAGAATCATACATCGTCGAAGGCACACTAAAGTTCGAACTGGCCTCAGCCGCCGAAAAACTCGTGGCATCCAAGACCCCTCCGGGCAGAGCCGCCATGGGATCAAGATTGAGATTCATTCGTATGCTGCTCGAAGCCAAGGGAGCCGACGAGAAGTCGGTCAGATCAATGGCGCCAGGCGTTCCAACGATGTTCCCTTCTTCATTAATTCGACTGCCCAAAAGCTGAAAGCCTCCGACTGTCGTAACGAGAAGACCCTGATCATTTCGACTGAATGCCCCCGCCCGTGTATAGAGTCGCTCTCCACTTGGGTTCTGAACGGCGAAGAATCCCTCTCCTTCAATGGCCATATCGGTATTGCGTGTCGAATTGGCGAAGGATCCGACTGAGAAAGCCGTATTCGTCGCTGCCAATCGAGATCCCAAACCGATCTGAACATCTCCAATTCGTTGTGTTAAATTACTTTCAAAAAGAGCGTTGCTCGATTTGAAAGCAGTCGTATTCATATTTGCGATATTATCTCCAGAAACAGAAAGCGCCGAACCATTCGACACAATTCCAGAAATTCCGGAGTATAAAGATGCTAGTACTGACATTTTTTTGTCCCTCCAATTTATTCATTAGAGGAACCTCACTCTCTCTTACGAGTCCAAGTGAAGTTCCTATCGATCCACAAAAATTGTAGAGTCGATATTTGTAAACAATTGCTCTTTCATTTGCTCCCGCTCCAGGGCCGTCACGACGGTCTTGTTTGGAACATTCACAATCAGAGCCAGTTCACCCATGAGAACAAGAGAATCTCTTGCCCCCTTTTGCTCTAGTTTTTGCATCGCATCACTCAGTCTTGCCTGATCGGAGTTAGAGAGTGAGATCTCTCTCGCCTCCAAACGCTTCTGAGCATGCTTTGATATCTTCAACTCCTCATGACGAAGAGCTTGATCAAAGCTTGCGGCCTCAGACCCTTGATTTGCTTGATGGGCCTTTGGCTTGGCTCCTCCCTTAACGGGCGAAACCTGTGATGCAATGATGACTTCTCGAATATCTGCCATAAGATTCTCCTCCTTAAGATTCCGGCAAATTGATCTCAAGCACCCCAGTGATGGGTTGTTCTCGACCGGATCCAAATTTCAGATTTGGAATCGCCGTCGAGAAATTCACCCCTTCCACTCTCTCTGTCACTGAGAGTACGGGATTGAGTTCGGCTCGAGCTTTGTCCTTTCCGACAATCACAAATTTATAATCTTTGGCCTCTAAACCATCGACGATGACCTCATGAAGCCCAGCTTCACTTGGAACATCACTGATGATTTTGACCAATCGATTATCTTTGTCTCGAATCTCCAAAGCGATTTCGGACGCTTCAGAGGCAAGTTCAAAGTGAAGTCTTGCCTCTGGTCCCCGAAACTCGTTCGTTTCGATTCGAACATCTCTACCGAGAAGAGTAACGGAATTGGCCGCGTTGCCGGCCCCCGTCACATTCAGTAGCATGTCGACTGCCTTTCGGACATTCTCTAGTTCTTCGAGTTGAGCAAATTGAGTGAGCTGCTCTAGCATTCCCTCGTTGTCCATCGGACTCATCGGGTCTTGATAGCTCAACTGGGTCAGAAGAAGTTTTAAAAACTCATTCTTACCCATCTGATCACCAGGCCGATCTGACGGTGGTGCGTAAGCAGTCGTTGCATTTTGCATTTGTATAATTTCTGCTCTCATGCTTTTCCTCAACTTGCGAGAAGCTCTTCAAAAATCAAAGTTTCTGTCACTTCGCTTTGATTTTCTTCAGAAGCCCTCTGGTTTTTTGTTTTTTCTTCCTGATTTCGAGCAAATTCGCGTGCAAACTCATCCTGAGATTGATCGCTTCGATGGTCTTGAGTCTCTGAACTTGACTTTAGATTCTGCAAGTTAAGTTCATCCACCTTCAAACCAATTCCTTGAAGTTGTGCTCGAAGTTCTGTGATCTGGCTCCTCAAAGCCTGCTCACCCGCTTTCTGTTCCGCAACGAGGTTCACTCTTACGAGATCCCCCTCAACGACAACACGAACCTCGACTCGCCCAAGATTTCCTGGTCGGAGCTGCAATGTCATATCACCCCCCGACTGAGTCTTGACCATCTTTGTCAACTGTCCGCGCATATCTTCAAAGAGATTTTGTTGCATCTCTCCGAGCGGTCTTGAAAACGGAGTCGCTCGCTCTACCGAGTTCCCTGCTGATTTGAGCCATGCGGTCTCACCCAAGTCCTTTTGGATCATGAGCTGTTTTGCAAACTCATCCACACTGCTCTTACCAGAGGGGCCATGCGGCATCCGCAGTTCCTCAAATGCCCTCGCTTCAGCCCTCATCTCTCTTGACATCAACCGAGAAGAATCCTCTCCTCTCCAGTTTCTACTAAAAAAGTTCATCTTCTCAATGGCCGTTTCTGCTTCTTCAGTAGAGAGACCCGAGGCCTGAAGACCCTGCCCCCCCTTCACTGATTCTTGCAGCTTCGCCTTAAGAAAATGCTCTGCTGAAGACTTCATCCCTGGCGGGAAATTTCCCAACTGGGCCTGAAGTTTTTCACGAAGCACCAACAAATCTGAATCAGAAAGATCCCCGCCAGAAGAAAGCGCGGCCTGAAGATTTTCAAGCCCCCCCTCTTCTAGTGCAGCCAGCAGTTCGAGCATCCTTGCCTCAAGCTCTGAGCCTTCTGAGATCTCATCTGGCGGATTGGCATACCCGAGATGATCGGCAAGCTTAGAGTCGGCTAGCGGATTCACTAGTCGACCTAAGACTTGCAGAAAGCTCTCGTTGCTCTCCTTCAGATTTGGGTTGGAAACCCCTGGACGGTCCATCTCCAACCGGTTTGAGGAAAGCAGACCATCCATTGTCATGGATATCTGCATACTGTCCTCCCTTCTATTGTTTCTTCTTTGGTGACCACCACCAAAGAAACTTTTTAAACCTCTTAGTCTGCACCGGCCACCCTCTCCACTTGCAGCCTCAAACGAGGAAATGCCGCTGTAATTTTTGCAGCCCTCGGCGCCGGATAAAGGGCTAATATTCCTCCGGCCTTTCGGGCATCCATACGATCAAATATCTTAATGGCAAGGTCATCTTGCACTCTTTGAAGCAAAGGAGAGGCTTGTTCGGGCTCCATCGCTTCATAGAATCTTGCGAGTTTTCGAAGCTTTGCCTCTTCCTGTTCATCTCTGGCATTCATAAAGTCGGCGATCTCATTCCGAGCGACTTGAATTTTCTCTAGGTGCTCTCTGACTTGTCGCTTCAACGACTCGACATACTCCTTCTGCGTCTCAATATCCTGCTCGAGAAGATTTGACCGCTGCTCTAGAACAGTCTGTAGAGCGGCCACTTCTTCTCGAGAATAGAACTCTTTATCCGGAAAAAGTCGTCCGGACCGGTTCTCTGACTCCTCAGCTAGAAGAAAGCTCGGTACGCCTACGAAAAATCCAAATGCTAGCAGACGCATCATCCAGCTCCCTTGTCTCTGCACTGTCGCGCTCTTCATTGTACTTCTCCCTCTCTTTATCTCTTAAGATCTCCATGATCCGCTTATCCTTAAGTCGCTGGTTCAAAACCTTCCTTTGCTCATAGACTGCCTGTTTGGCGGTTAGGATCTTGGCGTCTTGCTCATCAATCTTCAATCTGAGCTGTTTCTTAAAGTTTCTAGACAACTCCGGAAGGTCATCCACCCGAACCACCTCTCGCTGTCTCTTGACCTCTCCCTCTAAAATCTGAAGAAGGCGGTTCTTTTCATCAACAAGCTCTTGAACCTTCGATTGAGCTCGATAGAAGGCTCTTCTTTGTTCATCGAGAGCGATCTTCCTCACTCGGTCCACGCTTTCAAATCTAAATCGAAAGGGCTTCATCCGGTCGCCTCACTTTTCTGAGCCGCGCCACTCTTTTCTGCAAAGATCCGCTGCATCTCTAAGCGGGATTGTTCAAAACTCGCCCTCTCGTCCATCGCTTGCGTTAAAAACTTTCTGATGGGCCCAATATAACGAATGGCCTCATCAATTTGTGGGTTGCTGCCTTTTACATAGGCACCGATATTGATCAGATCCTCGGCCTCTGCGTAACTCGCAATAATCTTTCGAATTCTTGCGGAATACCCTAGATGCTCTTGAGTTGTGATTGAGGGCATCACTCGACTCGTTGAGTTAGATACATCAATCGCAGGAAAGTGACCCCTAGCCGCCAGCTTTCTTGAAAGGATCAAATGACCGTCCACGATTGAACGAACCGCGTCTCCGATCACATCGTTGACTTCATCACCTTCTGTCAACACGGTGTAGATTCCGGTGATCGAACCCCCAGACTGCAATCCGCCCACTCTTTCAAAGATTCGGGGAAGGGTGCTGAAAACAGAAGGGGGATAGCCTTTGGTGGTCGGCGGCTCTCCAGTCGATAGTCCCACCTCTCTTTGAGCCATCGCAAATCGAGAGACCGAGTCCATCATCAGAAGAACATCTTTGCCTGTAGATCGAAAATACTCTGCAATGGTCGTTGCGACGAAGGCTGCACGCATTCGAACGAGCGCGGGCATATCACTGGTCGCACAAACTACAATACTTCTCGCCATTCCCTCTTCGCCGAGCACCTCTTCAACAAACTCTCTTAACTCTCTTCCCCGCTCGCCGACCATCCCAATCACATTGACATGGGCAGAGGAGGACTTGGCCATCATTCCCAAGAGAACACTCTTTCCGACGCCAGAGCCTGCCATGATTCCAAGACGCATTCCCTTGCCCACACTAATCATCGAATTGATCGCCCGAATGCCAAGATCTAAGGGTTCTTGGATTCTTGACCTTCGAAGGGGATTGATTGGACTGGAGTATAAATAAAACTCCTCTTCACACTGCGCGTCTGGCTTTCCGTCGAGAGGTCGGCCACGACCGTCCAAGACCCTTCCCATGAGCTCTGGACCCACTCGAAGAGTGGCGGCCTTTCTCAACTGCCGAAGTTTGGCTCCCCGCCGTAGACCCTTCATCTCGTCTAGAGGCATGAGAAGAGTCTTGTCGAGACGAAAGCCCACGACTTCTGCTTCAATCCAAGAACTTCTATTTTCTGTCTCAATTTGAAAGACGCTTCCAACCTGAGCAGAGGGACAGTAAGCCTCAATCACAAGACCGACGACATCGGTCACGAATCCCAGCTTAGGGTAAGGATCGGCGAGATCCACGATAGGGCCAAAGCGATTGAGATGAAGATCTGACATTAGACTTTGTCCCCCTCATCTCCGGTTTCTTTCGCGGAGTTCAGACTTGCGATCAGTGGTTTAAGAACCTCATCCACCATCTTATCGATGCTCACCTCAAGTTCGACTCGCTCACTTCCAACCGAAAACTGTCCGGGAGAAAGCTCCGGCTCGGTTTTCACTTCAAGATCTGGTCTCTCTTTGGCCTCAAAGAGGCTCTCAGTGCTAAGCGTCTTGAAGAGAGTTAGATCTTTGGGATTGACGCCAATTCTAAGTTTCTTCTCTTTGGCGAGAAACCGAAGCGCGTCTTCTACGATTTTCTTTAAGATCTCGGGCTTCATCTCTAGTTCTGCCCCCAAAACCTTTTTTGAGATTCGACCCAAAAGGTCCAAAACATCTGCCTCTGCCTCTTTTAGAATCTCTTCTCGATATTGAGATAGCTCAGACACCAAGACTTCGATTTTACTCAAAGCCTCTTGAACACTTTGCTTTAGTTTTGCCTCTGTCTCTTTTTGACCCTGCCGTTTCGCCTCTGTAACCGCTTTTTCAACCATCGCCTGCGCTTCGGACAGAGTCAGCAACTCCTTAGAGATATGACGACGAAACTCGCGAGTCCCATAGCTCTGGGCCTCTGCCCTCTTGGGTTCAGTCCGAATCGACTGAAGATCTTCTGAACTGCCTCGTACAATTCTAGACAACGGCTTCTTCTCCATCCCCGGAAATAACAACTTTTCCCTCTGAAACGAGTCGGTCGACAATTTTTAAGATATTGTTCTGCGCTTTTTCGACATCAGAAACCTTCACGGGGCCCATCACCTCGAGATCTTCACGAAGTATCTTCGCGGCTCTCTCAGACATATTTGAGAAGATCTTCTCTTTCATTTCATCGGTACAAACCTTGAGAGCTAGGGACAGTTCACTTTGATCCACGCTCTTAAGAATCTCTTGAATTCCCCTGTCGTCTACAGAGATCAAGTCTTCAAAAACGAACATATTTTGCTTGATCTGTTCGGCCAGCTCAGCGTTATCCGAAGAGATAGTCTCCAAAATTCCGTTGGTCGTTCTCTTATCCAATCTATTGAGTGCGTCTGCGACATACTCGACGCCCCCCATTTTGTGCTTTGTCGCTGATCCCATTCCTTTAAGGGCTTCTTTGACCGCTTCTTCAATATCTCCTAGCGCCTCGGGAGTAATCTCCTCAAGAAAAGCAATCCGAGTCACGACTTCGGACTGAACCCTTTGTGGCAAAAGCTTAATCACTTCTCCCACTTTTTCAGAGCCCATATGACAGAGAAGAACCGCAATGGTTTGGGGGTGCTCATTACTCAGAAAGTTTGCGAGCGTCTTTGGATCGTAGGTCCCCAGATTCTTCAAGGTGTTGTCCTTGAAGCTAGTCATGCTCTCCATGATTTCTTTTGCTCTTCGCTCATCAAGAGACTCTGCGAGAAGCGACTTAATATCCTCAGCAGAAGCCGACATCGAGCCGCCAGCCGCCACATTTCGAACGAAATCAGAGAGGATGTTCGTTGTCACATCCTGATGAAGAGAACCCAGATCAAACATGGCATCCGTCACTTTCTTCACCTCGAAATCTTCCATTCTGGAAAAAACTGCTTTCGACACGGTCTTATCGACCGCCAACAGCAAGGCGGCTACCTTTTGGCTCCCTCTTAATCGAGTTCGCTGAACTGCAATTGCTTTTTGGGCGTTTGAACTTTCTTGTTTCGTCGCTTCAGCCATGCTCTCTACTCCCCTTTAGTCTTCCTGCATCCATGATCTCATCACCCGAAGAGCCTCATCGACATTGGTGTTGATGATCTGTTCGGCCTGCATTTTCGCCGCTTGGAATCTCAACTTCTCTTCAGAAGTTGTTGGCGCCTCTACTCGAATCGGCCGTTTTGTCTCAACAAATTCAATCTCAGGCTCTCTAGCCGCGCTAATCTCTGGATTCGACGAGATTTCTTCAGCCTTTTGCTTCGCCGCCTCGTCGTCTCTCTTCACAATATTCACATTCGCACCACTTGGCAGAGCCTTAGCCACGGAGCCCGCGCTCTCTCCTATGATGTTGGCATAGGCCACCTCCATCGGCGGAGCATAGGAGTTGACCATTCTGACTAACAACAGAAAGATGATTCCGAAAATCAAGACGAGTGCTGCGGTCACGGCATTATCCATAATGAAGACCATCATACGATTACTGTTGATCGCGGAAACAAATTCTGGAGTGAGATCGGCAGAAGTATCGACTCGATCAAACTGAAGGCTATCCACCTTCACTTCATCGCCCCGAGTGGCATCAAAGCCAATGGCTCTTCTGACCAGTTCTTCAATTCTCGCAACTTCCTCTTCCCCTCGGGGCTGAAAATTGACTTGGATCTCCCCATCGGCCCCTTCAACTTCTTCGTATCTTCCGTCGACTAGTACGGCCACTGAGAGTCGATTGACATTTCCGACGGGTTCTAAAATTCTCTGAATGGTTTTCGACACCGCATAGGTCGCACTTGTTTCTGTTCTTCTTGAAGTCTCAGAACGCCCAGCACCCCCTTCGGCTCCAGCGCCTCCGGGCAGATTTGTTGCGGCTCCTGGCGCACCGCCGGCACCACCAGAACTTCCGCTGCTCTGATCTTGCACGCTCTGTTCAGAGATGGCGACTCGGCTCTCAGGATCAATCGACTCGATGGTCCTTTCCACTTGAGAAAAGTTCATATCGGCAGAGACGCTGACTGAAACTCGACCCGTACCAACGACTCGCTCCAGCATGCTCACCACTCGACTCTCTAAATTGGATTCAAGACTTCTTCTCATTTCAAGATGTCTGGCAGAGAGTCCAGCAGAGTCGGAGCCTGAGCCTTTAAACAGCGTATTCCCATTTTGATCAATCACATTGAGATTTGCCTCAGTCAGCCCTTGGACTGAGGTCAAAAGAAGATGGACGATTCCACTGACCTGACTAGAGGAGAGTCGTCGACCTCGATGCAAAGTGAGAGCGACGGAGGCTCGGGGCTGCTCACTCTCGTCGCGAAACAAAGTTCGCTCTGGAATGACCACATGAACTCTGGCAGAGTCAACCCCATCAATTGCTGAGATCGTTCGCGCAAGCTCCCCCTGAATCGCGCGCATATAGTTGACTCGCTGTTCAAACTCCGTCGCCCCGAATCGACTCTCGTCAAATATCTCGAACCCAGTTCCACCACCCTTTGGAAGACCTTCAGAGGCCAGCATATTTCTTAACTCTAAGACTCGGTTGCCAGGCACAAGAATCGAGTCTCCTCGAAGTTGAGCCTGAACATTCATCGACTGAAGTCGCTCAGCGATCATATTGGAATCGGACAAACTTAAGTTGGTATAGAGGTATTGGTAACCAGAGTGTCGTACATGGGTTTGCAGGAGTATTCCCGCGGTGATCGCCCCAATCACGACAAGAAACAACGAGATCTTTCCGCTTGCCGGAAGAGTCTTGAACCAACTCGAAAAATTAAGAATAAACTCCAAGCATCACCCCCAAATTATACCGGTAGCCTCATGATTTCCTGATAGGCCTCAATCACTTTGTTTCGAACCGTCACCGCCATACGAAGAGAGGTGTCTGCCATTTCCATCGCAAGAATCGCCTCATGAAGGTTTCTAGACTTTCCGGTCGCAAAGTCCTTCGCAGCGACATCAGCCGCCTTCTGTGCTTCGTCCACCTGACTAATCTTCTCTTTGAGCATATCGCCAAAAGACTCCTCTGAAGAGGACGAGGCCTTAGGGGACCGAATGGCTTTCTCTAAATCCGGAGAAAGCCTGACCCCAGTGAGTGGCGGCATTCCTGTGATCTTCATTATCCATCCCTCCCAATTGACAAGGCAGCATTAATCATTTCTCGGGCGACTCGAAGCGCGGTCGTATTGGCTTCGTAGGTTCCCGAAGTCGCCATAATATCCGTTAACTCCGTGACCACATTCACATTAGGCATCGTGATATAGCCCTCTTCGTCTGCATCGGGATGATGAGGATCAAAGATTCGCTCACCCGGCCGCGTGTCTTCTCTGATCTCAGTCACTTGAACCCCAGAAAGCTGTCGACTCGCTCGATCGAGAATGGATCCAAACTCTGAGGCGGACTTCTCTTGAAAGATGGGGTCCTTTCTTCGATAAGGACCGGCACCGTCGGCACTTCTGGTTGAGTTGGCATTGGCCAAGTTAGAAGACAAGACATTGAGGCGTGTCCGCTGAGCGGACAATCCCGATGCTGAAATTCGAATGGCTGTTAGAAGGTCCATAAGCTCCCCTTTTTACTCAATTACTCTCTTGATCATCCCAAGTTTTCGTCGAAGAAACTCAGCAGTTGCTGAGTAAACTGTTGAGTTCTCAGTCATCTCTGCCATCTGCTTGTCGACACTCACCGAGTTGCCGTCTAAACGAGGAACCCCATCATCGGTAATTTCAATTCGAGCCTGAAGGCCGCCCAACTGACGGGTGTCTCTTCGCTCAACCGCTTGTTGAAGAGACTCTTCAAAACTCACCGATCGGGGTCGAAAACCCGGCGTGTCGGCATTCGCGAGGTTACTCGCAATCGCCGAATGCTTTTGCAAACGAAGATTCATGGCCTTTGCTAGAACGCTGACTGTAAAATCTGTTTTCATCAGTGATTCTCTCCCTTACCCTTGTCAGGGCATGCAAAAACTTCACCAACCGAAGAATCCGCTCTAAAGGCTTCGAGCTGCGCGTTAGACGCGTCGAGTGGCGAGTTCTTGCCGATTGAAATTTGCCGATTAAACTCGACCTGATAGCCGTGCTCTCGATACTGCTTCAGTTTGTGCCTCAGGGTTCGTAGGCTCATTCCCAAAGCTCGCGCCGTATGGGTGCGATTGCCGTGATGAGCCCGCAATGACTCCAAGATAACCTCTCGCTCCATTTCTTTTATCGATTGAGTGTTCGGCTGCGCCCCCTCTTGTGACAACCGATCTCTGCTAGGCCTTCTCTCTAGCTCCAGAGCCCCGTCATCGAGCTCAAGATCTTCGACGACGACCACTCTCCCCTCTGCCAATATTGCCGCTTTCTCGACACATCGCTCCAGTTGGCGAATGTTTCCGGGCCAAGGGTAGTTTTTTAACTGGGCGACCGCTTCACTTGAAAAGGAAAGCGACCGCCCCTGTTTGTTCGCTTCTCTGACGAGAAACTTTTCAGCAAGCGAGACCACATCATTCGGTCGGTCTTTTAGCGAGGGCAGCTTGAATCTCATCCCGTAGAGTCGAAAGTAAAGATCCTCTCGAAATCGACCCTGTCGAACAAGATCCGCAAGGTCTTGGTTGGTTGTCGCAATGATTCTCACATTAACGGCGATCGGTCGCTTACCCCCCAACCGATCCACTTCAGACTCTTGAAGCACTCGAAGTAATTTTGCTTGCAGGCTGAGATCCAGATCTCCGATCTCGTCCAACAGAAGTGTTCCCCCAGAAGCCTGCTCAAATCTCCCCAGTTTGCGCTCGACAGCTCCAGTGAAGGCTCCCCTTTCATACCCAAAGAGTTCACTTTCTAGAAGACCCGAAGGAAGGGCGGCGCAATTGATCGCGACCCAGGGCCCGCTAGACCGGAGTGACCACTCATGAATTTTCCGTGCCAGAACTTCCTTACCAGTTCCAGAGGCGCCTTCGACAAGAATCGGCACTTCACTCTTTGCCAACTTTTTGGCCCTTCGCAGAATGAGTGAAAATTGAGGATCGCTTGTTTCTAAATCTGCAGAACTTTCTCTCTTTGACTCATTCTTGAAACTCCGCCCAAGAAGTCTCTCGAGATCTTCCATGCCAAATGGCTTGCAAAGATAATCAATAGCCCCAGACTGAATCGCGCTCACCGCATGATGAATGTTAGCGTGACCCGTCATCATAATGACGGGAGTCTCTGGATGAAGTTTTTTCGCCTCTTTGAGCACATCAAATCCGTCTAGACCTGGCATTTTGTAATCGGTGAGAATGCACTGAATATCGGGCTGATTGGAGATTTGATAAACCGCCTCTTCTCCGGACGGTGCCTCAACGACCTCGTAACCTAAAGCTTGAAGAGAAGTCGACAGGCCTCTTCTAATGCCAACCTCATCATCGACAACTAGAATTTTCCGACACCCATTTTCCGTCATGTCTTTCTCCCCGCAGTTTTTAATGGCATAGACAGTCTGACTCGACATCCGCCAGTTTCTGAGTTCGCGTGACTCAAGAAGCCGCCGTGCCTAGCAATAACAGAACGACAAAAGGCAATGCCCAAACCTGAACCCTTTGACTTTGTCGTGAAGAAGGGGGTGCCGATCTTGTCCAGTTGATCTGGGCTAAGACCCGGACCCGTGTCCGACAAATCAATTTCTAAATTGTCTTCATTTTTTCTGGCCCGAAGATGAATGTCTCCTCCGTTGGGCATCGCCTGTATAGAATTCATAATGAGATTTAGGAAGACCTGCTCCATGAGTTGCCCGTCCACCTCTAAGATCTCATCGCGAATGTCTCCCAGATCGTCATGAATCCGAATTTGATTCGCAGTTAGCCAATAGCCCAAGCTCGCAAAACTCTGGTCAATCAAGTTGCCAAGCGCCAGCTCCTCTCTCTGTAACTGAGGCGGCTGAGAAAAGCTCTGTAGTTTTTGAATGACTCTCTCTAGGCGGCTAAGGTCTGACTTGAGGTTTTGAAGAAAATCGGGGTGATAATGCCCTCGCTCAGAGGCATCGATTTGAAGTCGAATGCTCTGCAAGGGATTTCTGAGTTCGTGCGCAAGGGTCGACGCTAGAACCTGAAACCCGAAGCCTTGATCGTTCTCATTGAAAGATTCGGATTTCATTTTCCACCTCCAAGTTCACACTTTCGATATAGGCCTGTGCCGCGAGAAACCAGAGATTCTGAGGATCTTCAGACTTCAACTCCCTGAAGGCTTCAACGGCCGCTCTCCGATCATTCAAGGCCAAATAGGCCTCTCCGATTCGATACTGCGCATGAGATCGAAATGGCTCCTCTTGAACATTCATCAAAACCTGTCGATACGCTCCTAAGGCTTGAACGAAGTCTCTTGTTTCAAAGTAAAGATCGGCCACTCGATAGTGAGCCACCTGAACCAGGTGGCGATCTGCGTCGGTGAACTCAAGTCCACTCAGCTTCACCCTTTCTCGATCAGCAAAGATGCCAATAAATCGCTGGTAAGAGGCTACCGCTTTCAAGGGAAGAGCAAGCTCTTGATAAAGCCTCCCCAGTTCCATATGAATCCGTCGAATGCTATGAAGGGCGGGCCCGTCTCTTTCGGCTGAACTCAGCGCTCGTTCGTAGTGAGAGACCGCCCGTTGAAAATTACCAAGGCCCTTGTAAAGATCTCCCCACCGCTTCTCGTAAAGATAGCGCAAGGGCGTTGTTGGATAGGCAAAATTGAAGCGTCTCAGCCTTTCACTCGCCCTCCGAAAGTCTCCCTTATGAACGAGAACATGAACTAATTTCAGAAAGGCTTTCTGACGAGCTTGATCGCTCGACTCAATGTAAATGACCCGATTCAAAATATCTGTCGCCTTCTCAAAAAGTTGCAGGTCGGTGGCGGCATCTGCCAGCTTCAACAAGGTATCGACATTGCGAAACTGACCTGACAGTCGACTCTCATTCACAAGGTAAACCGTCAAAGCGGCCAGAAGGTCGCCGGCTCGATGATAGTCCACAATCTCGGTTTCAAGCACAAAGATTAATCTCTCTCGCTGCCAAGCGAGATTGCGATGCTCTGGAAACTCGTCTCGAAGCTGTTCAAGAATCGCCTTCGCGCGAGGGAAGTTCGGCAAACTCAAATTGACTTCAACCAGGTGAGCGAGCGCCAAAGCGGCAAGCTCTCTCTCGTTGGCGTCAAGAGCGATCGAGAAGGCTTCATCTAACAGACCTCTTGCGGCCGCACCTGAACTCGGAACCTTTCTTTTCTGTAAAAGGCCCGCCTGCTGAATGCGAGCCAAAGCTCTAAATTGATCCAAAGCAGAGGCATCCTGCGCTGTTCTTTCGTAGATTCTCTGGGCGGCCACGAATTGCTGCATCCCAAGGTAAGAGTCTCCAAATCGAATCCATACGAGCGGGGCATACTCATGATTCGGAAATCGATTTCCAAGATTTTGAAAGACATCAGACGCTTCTTGATAGCGCTCCGTTAAAAAGAGCGTCTCCCCAAAGAAGATCCGATCAAGAAACCTCTTCGGCGAACTGGGGTTAGCCTCCATTCTGAGAAATCGAAATGCTTCACCATGATATCTCTCAAGGTCCTGATAGGTCTTGAGGGCCTCCTCAAAATTACCCGATCGATAGAGAAGATAAGCTCGCCTAAAAGCCGAATCGGCAGCAGCTTCATTTCGGGGATAGCGGCGAATCACGAGTGAGAATTCCCGCAAGGCCTTTTCATAGTCTCCTGCCCGAAAGGCCTGCTCTCCGCTCAGAACTGAAAACATTGGAACCAAATCGGAAGTTGGAAAGTCTGTGAGCGCTCTAGAAGCAATCTGCTCCACCTCGACATGGTGGCCTGATTCCAACTGAATCAAGCCCATATGGTAGAGCGCCCTCGGCAAAAACTCACTGCGGGGGTAGAGCCTCGACGCCATCTCATAGTCCTCGAGAGCTAGACTCAACTGAGGCCTTGGGCTCTTCAGCTGTATGCGATAAAGAACATCTGCCTTAAAATAATAAAGCCACTCTTGAAAGGGTGTGGTCGGATGACGATCGATATATCGACTCGCTTCCACATAAGCCCTCTGAAACTCCGACTCATTCACTAAATCAAAAATTCTTGAGATTTCAGGAAACTCTTGATCCGCTCTCAACTGAGAGGGGATTGTCGAAAGGTCGAGCCAGCTGGGTTCGAGTTGAATCGGAGGGCTCGGCAAATAGAAAGAGAGCGGCAGATCTTGAATCTTCGGCGCCCCAAATGCAGACGCAAGGCCGTGAAGGCAGAGCATCCAAAAAAAGACAGCCGAATATTGAATCACCCGAATCATCACCAGTTTATGAAGCTAGCAATCTCGATGCCAAGACTGGGCAAATACAGCTCGGCAAAAAAAGGGCCTTAAGCTGGTGACTTAGACTTGGCACCACACGGCAATTTGACGCCCTCCCCCGCTCAAAATTGACAATTTGTTGACGACGAAGCGCCAGCAAAACGATATGAAGCAGATGATGAGTGAGAACTTCAATAGGCTTTTAGAGATCATGAGTCGCTTAAGAAAAGACTGCCCTTGGGACAGAGAGCAAAGCCTCGACAGCCTGCAAAAATTCCTCGTCGAAGAGACTTACGAGTGCATTGATGCCAGCCAGCGCAGGAAAGAAGACGGCGATCAAGCCTTGATCGAAGAGCTGGGGGATGTCCTCTTACAAGTCGTCTTTCAAGCTGAAATCTTGAGTGAAACTCATGGGCGCCCAATAATCGATGAAATCATAAAGGGCCTCTCGGAAAAGCTGATTCGAAGGCACCCTCATGTTTTTGAGTCGAAAGAGAGACTGACTGCAGATGAAGTGATTCATAGCTGGAACAAAATTAAAGACCAAGAAAAGGGCTCGGGGCCTCAGAGCCTCTCGTCCCGCTTCTCGAAGGTTCCAAAGTCTGCCCCCTCACTCCGGCTCGCTTTTGAGATTGGCAAAACGGCCGGCAAACACGACTTTGACTGGGAGAATTCTGAAGAGATCTTTCTGAAAGTTCTCGAAGAAGTCAAAGAGCTTGAAATGGCCGTCGAACCGGCTGAAAAGGAAGAAGAACTCGGGGATCTTTTGTTCACACTTTCTCAGTGGGCAAGAAAGGAAGCTTTAGAGCCAGAGCTTGCCGCCATGAAGGCCTGTCAGAAATTTTTAAATCGCTTTGACGAAATGGAGAGAATCCTTGAAGAGGAAAATCAGACTTGGGAAGACTGTAGCCGCCAGAAAAAGGAAGAGCTCTGGAGGGCTGCAAAGAAAGCTGAGCGGCAAAGAACTTAGAGAGCAGCTTGAGTTTTTGTATCGACGATTTCATCGCCCTCAAAACATTCAGGGAGATCCACTCAGCTTTGCCCATCGATATCCAAAGCCCAAAGATCGAGAGCTTGTGGCTTTTCTGTCTGCCCTTTGCGCCTATGGTAATGTGAGAGCCATTCTTGGTTTTCTAGAGACTTTTCTTTCTCGACTTGAAGCTTCTCCGAGTGAGCGGCTCATGAACGCCTCAAGGGCTGACTTAAAAGAGCTGAGTGCAAGACTAGTCTATCGATTCTATCGCCCCGAAGATTTTTATGATTTGCTTCGAGCGCTCCAAGGAGTTCTGAGAGATAAGGAGTCCCTTGAGGCTGTTTTTCTGATGTCTCAAAAGTCCGCTTATGTCGACCGACTCGATGACTTTCTGGCCGAGATTAAGAGAAGACTTCCATCACTCTCTGACCGTCCGGGGCTTCGATTCATGCTTCCGGATATTCTTCGCGGAGCGGCAAAGCGAATTCACCTGTTCATGAGATGGGTGGTCCGAAGTGACGGGCTCGATTTGGGACTGTGGAATTCAGTCTCTTGCTCAGAGCTTTTGATTCCTCTGGATGTTCATATTTTCAGAGCCTCTCGATCATTAGGCATTTGCTCGCGAAGCACTCCCGACCTGCTGAGCGTCTTCGAGATCACAGAAAATCTTCAGAAGATAGATCCGACGGATCCCATCCGATTCGATTTTGCACTCTGCCACGCAGGAATTCAGGGCTTCAACGGCGAGGAAAGCGTTCAGAAGCAGTCCCTGCGGGCCGCCTCAAAGCTTCAAGGTGCGGGGGAAGATAGGGAGCATCTCCTCCTCTAAAATTTTTATGAGCGGCTTCGACGCTCTCAGGAGTTTGAGGAACCACAGAGTCTGGGCTTGTCGCATGAAGACCAATAGCAGTGACTGCTAGAGCACAAACTCCCGCGCCGGCTGACCACGCAGCACCCCGTCCCAGTGTTCGTCTGAGAGGGGGCTGATCCGCTCCTGACCGCCTATGATTCAAATGGTACAGGCCAAAAAAGAAAGCTCCCGCTAAAGCACCCCCAGCACCAACACCCAGATAAATCGCAGGATTGGTATTCCGCTTGCGACGCCTTTCTTCAAGCTCATCATTTTTGCCGTTCAACATTTCAAATACTTTGTGAAGCCGATGGCTGAACTCAACCCGATTTTTAAGAAAGGCCTCGTTCACCCCTTGATGGGTATAGATCGTGACCATGACCGAATCATAAAACACAGGCCAGGCTTTGGGGTTCGACGAATAAGAGTCAATCAGAGCCTGAAGTCTATCTTCCAGGTTGGTGGGCGGGTTCGTAAACAAACTCACCACGGTCTGTTCGTCTTCAGTCAGATATTTCCCCCGATGCGGACACGAAATCGGCTCTCTCGCAAAGGCGGCCTCAAGGAAAACACCCCAGGCAAGAGACAAAATGACAAAGATGAACAAAGGCCGAATCACGATGACTTGTGGGGGACACTAGCCAGCTCCATCAAGAGCCTCAAGCAAAAAGCTCGCAAATAGGCCTTCATTTCGTTAGGCTTTGGGGCATGAAGGATCAGAAGCTGAGTGGCTCGGAGATTGAAGACTGGCTGAGCCGCCATCCGGATTGGAAGCTAGACGAAGGCAAGCTCTATCGCGAGTTGAGTTTTAAAGATTTTAAACAGGCCTTTTCTTGGATGTCTCGGATTGGGCTTTGGGCAGAACAACAAAACCACCATCCTGAGTGGTTCAATGTGTATTCGAAGGTCAAAGTTTGGCTGACCACCCACGACTTGGGGGGTGTCGGGCCAAAAGACATCGCCCTTGCTGAAGAGATCAATGAAAGCTTAGAGAATCCTTACAAAGTCTGAGATTTCTTCGGAGGCCACCCAGAGGGAGATGATTTCATCGACATTTTCCGCTTCAAACTCGAAGGTCATCGACAGATAGGTTCCGTTTCGGCTCAAACTACTGCCTTTCTGCTTGAGAGAGGGAAACTGCCTTTTAAAGTCCTCAACTGAGGTTTTAAAGTCTTCTTTGTTGAGGCCAATGATCTTATGTCGATAACGGTGAGGCCAATCAGAGACCTCGCTCAGTTGCCGCCTGAGGGGCTCATATCGAAGATGTCGGACTTTTGAAGAGACCTCGACCACAGACTCATTATAACCCATTGATCTTTGTTTCCCAACCTCTCTCAGAGAGCCCTCAAACCCGCACTCAGCGCTAGATTGAGGCCGACTCTCCTGCTGAACGAACTTATCCTGTGGGGACTTTCTTTTCGGCAGCCGCCTTAATCTTAACAGCGGTCAGCTTGCGCACGGTGATGGATGCGAAGCAAAGGTCTGTTTTAGAACGAGCCTTCTCTGGTTATGTCAGTAGCTCTCGTTTGCAGCGCATTCTCTCATGAAAGGAAAGCTTAAAGCTTGAGGGTCGTCGTCGCTTTCTAAGTATTTTGATTCTAGACATTGCAGGCTTCTCAAAAATTTCAGAATCGCTTGGTCCCGAAAGGAGCTTTGAAGTCATTAAAGATCTCTTTCGAATTGTCGATCCGCTCATTTTTGACAACAAGGGGGTGATTGACAAGAAATTGGGGGACGGACTGATCGCCTTCTTTGGCGATAGTGAAGAAGAGAAAGGCCCTCAAGATCCCCTTTCAGAAAAGAGAGTTCCGGCACTACAGGCCGTCACGGCTGCTCTTCAGATTCAACAGAAGCTTCGTTTTGAAGACTCCGAGAACCTTAAGTCGATTAAACTTCGAATTGGGATCAACTCTGGTGAGGCCCTCTTAGGCAATGCGGGAAGTGAGCTGCATTTCGACTATACGGTATTGGGTTCGACGGTGAACTTCACACAAAGACTTGAGGCTGCTTGTCGACCGGGCCATGTGCTCGTGAGTGAAAGCACATGGCAGCTCGTTCAAGACACCGGCCTGCAGGCAAACCAACGATCCATTGAAGTTAAAAATGATGACAAACATTATCCTGCATACGAACTTGCCTCTTCTTAGACGCCCTCGACCGCCACGGTGAAGTAAACTTCCTTGGGAGCCTCGCTGTCGCCTTGTCGTCCCAAACTGGCCTCAGGACAACATGGAAGCAATTTACCGGTTGGACCACCAGGGGACTAAACATGAACAGAGCTATCGACGATGTGACTGGAAAGAGGCGCAACCCGAGCCAAAAAATATAAGTAATTTCAATTGCTTAATCAGCCTCGCCCCCGCTGGCCGTAAACCCCGAGTCAGCACTCTGCACAGCCTCTTCCATTGACTCGCCTACATTGGTATAATATAACCAATATGTGGCAGCGACTCTGATCTATTGGCACAAGGCGAGGATTCACAAGCGTTTTGTTGTCGAACTGAAGATCCACGATGTCGGCAGATCGGCGGGCTACCCAGATGGATTGAAGTATGGATTGATTTGCTATGACCTCAAGACAAACAAAAAAGTTCTGATGGATAATCATCATCCGAAGGGACCGCATATTCACATCGAGGCAAAGGAAGTTTCCTACGAGTTTGTAGGACCGGATCGCCTCATTGAAGATTTTAAGCGTCTTGTCTTTGAGCATATGGGAGTAAAGCTATGAAAAAACTAATTGTATCCTTGAAGTCTTCAACAGAGGTCCTTCAGGACTTTGAATCCGCCTTGAAAGCGGGCAAGTCGAGGAAGAGAAAAACCCCTCACTACGAGGTTTCTTTTGATAACAAGAAGGACTTCGATCGGTTCGCTCGAAACATTTTTATTCTCTCAAGCATCGCTCACTTCAAACCTAATTCCATCTATGAATTGGGAAAACTCATTGAAATGGATGTCTCCAATCTCAATAAGATCATTCTCTTCTTCGAAGAAATTGGAGTCCTTCATATTCAAAGGAAGAAACTGAAAGGTAGAGAGATAAAAAAACCTATTGTCGACTATGATCAAATCGAATTTGATTTAAAGGCGGCTTAGGATAGCTTTCATGCTAGCGCTCTGATGTGAAGGCCCGAAACAATGCCCCAACAAAGGGCGTTCCTCTATGGAATCAGACCCACCCAACGCAAGCTTGCCGCGCAACCAAGTCCTACAGCGGCACCAACCGCCACCATCTGGCTCAACCTCAATATCGCAATCTCTGTGTTAAAACGAAACCACTGCGGATAGTCATGCATGATGTCGTGAATGGATGCTCTCCCCACAACGAAGTGAGTCAAAAAACCTGCGCCAGCCCCAATGAAAGCCCCTGTCTGTAAGGGAGAAGGGGTGATAAGAAACGGATAGAGTGCGCCCGCCGCGAGAAACGGGGCAATCTTAAAGAAAAAGACCATCCGGATGCCCTCCATTCTATTTGTTGGGTTCAAGCCCGAAACTTGCACCCAAAGAAGCTCCGGTCCTTCGATCTCTCCTGGATCGAAGGCGCCTGCAAGAGTCTTTAAATCACTTCTCGAAATCCTCAAGGATTGCCGCGAGACAGTTTTCGACTGTAGCGTGGCTAGAAATTCTAAACTCAATGATCGAGGATCGACCACCAGCACAAAATTCTTACGCATTTTAGAAATGATTCGGTCAGGATCTCGTTCTGGTTCGGCTAGATCCCCTGAAATCAACCAAGAATTCCCGGGTTCGAAATACAAAAACTGAGGACTGACTCGATCTCTACGAGCGAACGGACTTCCTGGAAAAATGTGAATAAGAACTGGCGTGCTCAATTCAAATTCAGCGAGTACGCCTTCCAAGACAGAGGTGTGGGAAAGTGTGGAATGAAGGGGGAGAAAGAGAGATAAGCCGAACACCAGGCCTCTGAGCATTTCTCGTTTATAGATTTCATTTGAACAGGCTACCAGCGGGAAAGGTAGCCAAAAAACATTCGTAAGATCAAACACTTGGGCGAGGGTTTCATTCTTGTATGGGAGTTGACGATAGACTGAAATCTATTTAGGTTCTGCATTTTCAAATTGAAGCGAACAACGCAGAACTACTGGAGGCTCCCCTATGAAAATGATACTCGTCTTAGGATTCATTGTCGGAATCACAGGTTTTTCACAAGTTCAAGCCCAAGAGATGGACTGGACCGGACTCTCGAGAGAGAGAATCGCTCTCTCTCTGCCCCTGATTATTATCAAGGGCTCTAAGGGCATTTTGGCTTGTGGCTATATCGACCCAGAGACCTGCAATCGGACAAAGGAGGCTTGTGCGATTGTGACTGGTGTCATGACTCATGAAGACATGCTCACCGCTGAAGTGAGAAGCATCTCCCAAAGAGCAGAAGAACTGGGATTGCGGGTAGGAATGAAGGGCCGAGAGGCCATCGAAATCCTTCGATAAGTGGGTCCGGCAGACAGGACTTCTTCTCAAAGGTAGACAAGGGAATCTTCATTGCTCTAGAGAGAATCTAGAAGTTTCTTTTCGTCTGCAAAGTTTTAGATTTTGAAAAGGGAGCTGAGGGAGTAGGCGCCGAGCCTCTCCCTTCCTCCTAATGCCGAAAGCTCTATGAAGACCTGAAGGCCAATCACTTCTCCACCCAATTTCTCGCAAAGCTTGGCGGAAGCCTCTAATGTTCCTCCCGTGGCAAGCAGATCATCCACAATCACCAGCTTTTCGTTCTCTCTCACCGCGTCGACATGCATTGAAAGCTCTCCCTGTCCGTACTCCAGCTCGTAAGACTCTGTGATATGTTTCCAAGGCAGCTTTCCGGGCTTGCGAACAAGGGCCAGAGACAAGTGATTTCGAACTGCCAAAGCGGAGGCCAGAATAAAACCGCGCGACTCAACCGCTACCAACTTTTCAATCTTTCCAAAACTCTTCAACTGGTCCGACATCTCTGCGACCAAAAACTGAAATCCTTCAGGGTCTTGAAGCACAGGGGTGATGTCTTTAAACTGAATTCCAGGGCGAGGAAAGTCAGCAACCTCTCGAATCAAGGACTCCAAACGAGATCGATTCACTCGGACACCCCCCACTCAGATCTGAAGACATTTCCTTTACTCATCCACTTGATTCCTGTTTTTGAACAAACACAGTCTGCGTCGGATAGGCGAACTCAATGCCCTCTTTCTGAAAGCTCTCCATCAATCCCAAATTGATTTTCTGCTGCACCTCCATATAGATCGCATAGTCTGGAATTGAAACAAAATAGACGACTTCAAAATTCAGAGAAAAATCCCCGAAAACATGAAAATGAACCCGATCCAATTCGGCCTCAGCAATTGGCTCAATCACCTCTCGAACAATGTTCGGAATTTTTTTTAAGTTCTCAAGACTCGTTTGGTAGGTGACTCCAAATGGAAAAACAATCCGTCTTTTCTTCATCTGCTTGTAGTTGCGGATTCGACTGGCCAAAAGGTCGCTGTTTGCAAAAACAAGTTGTTCACCCGTTAGACTTTGAATTCGAGTGGTCTTTAAACCAACCCGCTCGACGGTGCCTGCGAATTCATCAACAATCACAAAATCACCAGTCTGAAAGGGTTTATCCAATAAAATAGAGAGAGAACCAAACAGATCTCCTAAAACATTCTGCAAGGCCAACGCCACGGCAATTCCACCGATCCCAAGCCCTGCGATCAAGGCGGTGATGTTCACCCCCAGGTTGTCAAGGCCGACAAGTAGAAGAATCGACAACAGCGCTGTCTTTAACAAAAAGAGAATGATGGGAGCCGCTTGTTGAGAACTCTTTCCCGTCGAAGTCACCTTTTGAATGGAATACTGCAGACAGGGTCTCGACCAAATCCAGACCTGAACAAGAGCGATCAGAATCGTTGCCTTTCTGAAAAAGTCTTGTAGAAACTTGGTTTCTTCAATGAACTGACTGCCCACCAAAGCTGAAACGGCTAGCAAAAACCACCAACGAGTGGCCTGGAGCTGCTCAATGAGTACCCGATTGAGCTCGAACTCCTTTCTTGTCTGAACGCGAGAGAGGCTCGCAATCAACAGCCTCCGAACAATCGAGAGCGCCGCATACAGCCCCATCGCCACTAAAATTCCAACGAACAGGTAGCTCCATTGGGCAGTATAAAACTTTAGAATTTCGTAAAACTCCGACTCCATGGCCTGCTCTTAAAAAAGCTTCTTCAGAAAGGCAACCTCTTTCCACAAAAGGGGCTCATTCAACTTGCCAAACAGGTGAGAGCTTCTCAGAATATTGAGAGGAGGATCTATGAACTATCTACTCATTGGCCTATTCGTGCTCATCGGACTTTCTCTGATTTTTATCGTGAGCATTTACAATCGCCTGGTGACCATGCGAAATCGATTTAAAAATGCCTATGCACAAATCGATGTTCAGCTACGACGCCGCTACGATCTGATTCCCAACCTTGTTGAGACGGCCAAGGGCTATATGAAGCACGAGAGAGAGACTCTCGAAGCCGTGATTCAAGCCAGAAATCAAGCCTCTTCTGCCAACCAGAAAGCCAGTCAAGACCCAGGCGATCCGAACAATATCCGTGCCGTCCTTGGGGCCGAAGGTCAACTGAGTGGAGTTCTTGGCAGATTGTTCGCTTTGGCGGAGGCTTATCCAGACCTAAAGGCGAACCAGAACATGATGCAATTGACCGAAGAATTGACCTCGACAGAGAACCGCGTGGCCTATGCCCGACAAGCTTACAATGATTCGGTGATGTCCTATAATACCTCTAGAGAAGTCTTTCCTAACAACTTGATCAGCGGAATTTTCAATTTTCAGTCAGCTCAGCTCTTCGAGGTACAAGAAGCGGCAGTAAAAGAGGCTCCGAAGGTTTCGTTCGGTTAAGTTCTCACTGTGAACTTTTTTGAACATCAAGATCAAGCCAAGAAGAAAACGAAGCTGCTGATTCTGCTTTTCGTGGGAGCCGTTCTTGGGGTCTTGGTCGCGGTCAATTTGTGCGTACTGGGCATCATCTGGTTTTCAGAGGCCCAGCAACTTTTGAGCGAACCCTTGGGTGCCTCGCGCATAAGCTACCAGATTGTGTTTTGGGTGAGCCTTGTGACGCTCGGCATAATTTTTGGAATGAGTGGAGTCAAGTGGTGGCAGATTTCTTCCCATGGCGGAGAGTCGGTGGCCGAGTCTCTTGGGGGTCGAATTGTTGATCCGGCCACAAAGGATCCGGCGGAAAGAATGCTCATGAATGTGGTCGAAGAGATGTCGATCGCCTCTGGAATTGCCGTTCCCTTCGTCTACATTCTCAATGAACCGGGAATCAATGCCTTTGCGGCAGGCTTTAGTCCAAATAGTGCGGTGATTGGAGTCACAAAGGGCAGTCTTGAGACTCTGACTCGTGACGAATTGCAGGGCGTTGTTGCCCATGAGTTTAGTCATATTTTTAATGGAGATATGCTCTTAAATATGCGGCTGCTGGGCGCGCTTCACGGTATTTTTTCGATCAGTCTGCTCGGGCACATCCTCCTTCGAGGAATGGGCTTTTCTGGGGGGCGTCGAGGTGCCGGAAGAGTAGGAAAAGGCGGGGGACAGATTGCGCTTTTGGGCCTAGCCCTGATTGTGATTGGCAGCTTAGGAGTCGCGCTGGGCCGAGTGATACAAGGCGCTGTTTCTAGGCAACGAGAGTATCTCGCTGATGCCAGTGCCGTGCAGTTCACTAGAAATCCGGACGGCATTGCTGGGGCTCTGAAAAAAATTGGAGGCTGGTCAGAGCAGGGAAAGATTGATGACCCACATGCTCAAGAACTCAGCCACTTCTTTCTGGCGAGCCCTCTCTACTCAAGCTGGACACGAGCCACTCGAACCCATCCCCCTCTTGAAAATCGCATCCGAGCCATTGACCCAAGTTTCCGCGTTCCAAAGTCCGAACCCAAAAGGGCGGCCACTGGCTCAAGCTCCAAGCTGACGGGCCAACAACCGAGCTCAACAGCCCCAGCCCCTGCCACTACTTCAAGCCCGACCTCTGGCGCAAACATTCTTGGTGGCGGCTTACCCGGAATGCAGAATTTCCCCGTGCTCAGCCAAAACGAGCCGCTATCCCAAATCGGAAGCATCTCCAGCTTAACACTTCTCGCCGCCTCCAATTTGATGAGTCGATTTTCTGTTCAACTGAAAGAGTCGACCTCTCATCCAGAGAGCGCCAAAGTTGTCGTCTACTCTCTTTTCTTAAACCCTGAGCCTTCCGCCCTCGAGAGGCAGCTCGATTTGCTAGGATCGGAGCTTACCAGTTTGCAGAACAGAGACCTTCGAAGTCACTTCGCTGAAATTTCGAATCTAGGCAGCGATGTACGACTCCCTCTGATTGATCTCTGTATGCCAAGCCTGCGAAGTCTTTCAGACCCAGAAAAATCAAGGGTGATTGAAGTCTCAGGCCAACTAGCGAAGGCAGATCAAAAGCTTCACTTGTTCGAGTTTGCGCTGCTAAAGATTCTGAGCAGCCAACTCATCGCCTCCACCGCTCAGAAGGAGTTCAAACTGAAGGCTAGCGAAGCCATGAGTCTCGTGCTCTCAGCCCTCGCCCACTCCGGCACAGACAATCTCGGAGAGTCAAAAAAGGCATTCTCTGACGCTCAACATTTACTTCTTAACGGAAGCAAACTCTTCTATCACTCTCCTGAAGATCTCAACCTCCGAGACCTCAATCGGGCACTGGACCTTTTGCGACAAAGCCCCGAGAAGGAAAAAGAAAGCTTTCTTCAGGCCGCGTGGGCTTGTGTTTGTTCCAATGGAAAACTTAAACCCACGGAAAAAGAAATGTTCCGTGCGGTGACGGAAAGCATGGATGTTCCGATTCCTTTGATGACAAACAACAGTGTGCCAGAGAAGATGACCGCATGAGCATCTCGCCAGAAGTCTATGGCCCCACGGCCCTCGTTACCGGAGCCTCTGCCGGTCTGGGTCTGGAGTACTCCAAGGAGCTGGCGCGAAAGGGCTTTTCACTTGTTCTGGTCGCTCGGAGGAAAGACCGACTGGAAGCTTTGGCAGAGGAATGTCGAGAGCTTGGCAGCCCACGCATTGATGTTTTTCCCCTCGACTTAACCGAGAAGGCCTCTTGCTCCTTTCTTACCAACCAAATCATGGAGAAAAAGATTCCTTTGGGTCTTCTGATCAACAACGCGGGTTTTGGAAAGTACGAAGCTTTTTTTGAATCCAGCCTATCAGAACAACTCCAACTTCTTGACCTGAATGCGAGAGTGCCCCTTGAGCTGACTCATCGCCTTCTGCCCATTCTGAAGTCCCGACCTCGGTCTGGAGTCATCATTCTTTCGAGTATTGTCGCTCATCTACCAAGCCCCTACTTCGCAAACTATTCTGCAACAAAGGGCTGGGATTTACTGTTCGCAGAGGGGCTCTATCACGAACTTCGACCCTATCGAGTCGATGTTTTGGCCGTCCTTCCCGGCCTGACCACAACAGAGTTTCACGATGTGGCAGGGATAAGAAAGGACAAGATCCCGTTCCCATTCCGAAAGGCTCCACAAGTAGTACAAACCAGTTTTCGAGCCTTAGGAAAGAAGGCGGCAGTAATCGACGGCAAGAGAAATAAGATCATGGTTTTTCTAGCACGATTTCTTCCTAGAAGCTGGGTCGGACTCCTCAACGCCAAAGTCTTAAAGCGTTAGTGCTTTAGCCCTGAACAAAATAGGAGCCCTCACCACCAAACTTAAAAGCTCGAACTTTCTCATGAGCCTCACCTCTCGTAGGTTCGAAACTCAAAAGATAAGGGAACCGGGCTCTCTTGACGGCCGGGCTGAGATTCTGTCAAAGAGAAGCCTGGTGGAATCTCTGGAAAAAAAGTGTCTCCATCAAAATCTTTCTCAATCACGGTCAGATAAATTCGCTGAAGCATGGGCATGGCGGCTTGGTAAATTTCAGAGCCTCCGCCGATGAAGATCTCGTCTGGCAGAGGCTGCTTCGAGCGACAGTAGTCTATCGCTTCCGCCAAATCAGAAAAGACCTTGGCCCCCACCGCCTGATAACCTTTTCGACGGGTCAGGACGATGTTTTCTCGATCGGGAAGGGGTTTTGGAAATGACTCGAAGGTTTTACGCCCCATAATCAAAGACTTCCCCAAGGTTTTCTCTTTGAAGAACTTTAGGTCCGCCGGAATATGCCAGGGCAGAGCACCCCGAAGCCCAATCACCCGATTTCTTGACATGGCGGCGATTGCAGAAATGATCATACGGCCACTTCCGCTCGAATCGCCGGATGAGGATCGTAATCCACAAGCTCAAAGTCGTCATAAGAAAACTCAAAAATATCTCTAATCTTGGGGTTGATTCTCATCTTCGGAAAGTGCTTTGGTTCGCGAGAAAGCTGGAGTTTCGCTTGCTCAACATGATTCAAATACAAATGAGCATCTCCGATGGTATGCACGAAGTCGCCGGGCTTTAAGTCGCAGACTTGAGCCAACATCAAAACCAAAAGGGAGTAGCTGGCGATATTAAAGGGGACTCCCAAAAAAAGGTCGGCACTTCTCTGATAGAGCTGACAAGAGAGTCTCCCGTCGCGGTGAACGAAAAACTGAAACAAGCAGTGGCAAGGCGGAAGCGCCATCTTTTCAATTTCACCCGGGTTCCAAGCGCTTACGATGTGGCGGCGCGAAAAGGGGTTTTCTTTTAAAGACTTCACTAGGCTAGATATCTGATCCACCTCTGTGCCGTCGGGCCGTTTCCAGTGCCTCCACTGAGCGCCATAAACAGGGCCCAGATCGCCGCTTTCATCCGCCCACTCGTCCCAAATGCTCACCTTGTTTTCCTGAAGGTAGTGAATATTGGTCTCTCCCCTCAAAAACCACAAAAGCTCGTGAATGATACTTCTCAAATGCAACTTCTTGGTGGTCAGAACCGGGAAGTCCTCTCGCAAGGAGTAACGACATTGGACACCAAAAAGACTTTTGGTTCCCACGCCCGTCCGATCTGCCCGATCTTCGCCCTCTTCGAGCGCCCGCCCCAACAGCTCCAAATAAACTCTTTCCATCTAAAACAAGCTCCCAAAAGATTCCGATTCAGTAAAGGCCACAGTTTAGATGGGTCTGAGAGTCAAGATAGCCAGGTCGCAGCCCGTGTTTCGAGCCAACCTCAAACGACACGGGACGGAGCAAGGTAACTCCCCTAGGAAGGGGGCCCTCAGTCAGCAATCTATGAACTCTGTAAGTGCTACAAAGAATACCGGCCGGACTATTCCCCCGCCTCCGAGCCTTTGAATAGCTCATCAAATCAATCTTAATGGTAAGGACCTTGGTCCAAAAAATCTACAGAGGCTAAAGGTTTGACGAGGGCATCAACAAATAGGCCGGCATTTCTGTGCTCGGTCAGGCCAATCTCAGCATTCAAATCGTTCTTCAGCTGCTGGAGTCTGCCCCCTACTTCCAAGAGCCTCGCATCTCGACGACTTGTCTTTCAAGTTCTTCCGCCCTTACTCTTTCAGGCTCAATTGGTTGACCAACTTCAAGCTCAATCAGCGCTCCCAGTTTCTTGGGCCACTTCAAGAGTGGCTTTGCCCCTTCAAGACTAAAGAAACTCCCCCACAAACCTTTCAAGGCCATCGGAATGACCGGAACGGGACTGGTCTGAATGATCTTTTCGATACCAGGCCGAAACTCATTGACCTCACCATGAGGAGTCAGCTTGCCCTCTGGAAAAATACAAACCAGCTCTCCAGACCCTAGCTCATCAGCAATTCTCGAAAAGGCCGCCTCATAGATTTCAGGTCGATCTCTTTTCGAAGCAATGGGAATAGCCTTTCCTCGTCGCAAGATTCTCTTCAAAAAAAATCCCCTGTGAAACTTATAAGTCATGACAAAGCGAATAGGTCGCTTGATCGCCCCCCCAATCAGCATCCAGTCGACGAACGACACATGATTGCAAACAAGGACCGCAGGACCCTGTTCCGGTAAATTCTCATAGCCCTTAACGCGCACCCGATAAAGAAGGCTTGAAATCAACCAAAGCAAAAATCGAAACAAAAACTCTGGCACTAGATTGAAGATCACCAAAGAAACGGCAGCCGTTCCCATAGCAAGAACCAGCATGATATCCGGAATCTCAAGCCCGAGGCGTTTGAGCCCAATCAAAGCAAAGGACGCTGCCACCATAAACAAGGCGTTCATGATATTGTTGGCCGCGAGTATCCTCGAACGATGCGAGGGCTCCGAGCGCTGTTGCAGCAAAGTCTGAAGTGGCACAATATAAAAACCAGAAAAGACAGCCAGGCCAAAAAGAGACACGGAAATTCGAATTCCCTCATAACTTGATAGAAACTGAATGGGACCGACGGCTTCATCGACCATCCCCTCGTAACTAGGGGCGCCGATCAGAAACAAATCAAAAAGAAACAGGAACATTCCAAAAGACCCAAATGGCACCAGACCAATCTCTAGTCTTTTTCTTGAAAGCCTCTCACAAAGAAGGGCTCCAACAGCAATGCCCACGGTGAACACGAAGAGAAAAAAAGTCAGTGTGATTTCATTCACTTTAAGCATCTCTTTCGCATAAGTAGGGAGCAATACCAAAATGGAGGAGCCCAAAAACCAGAACCAGGAATTTCCCAAAATCGACCAGAAGACGCTCTTGTTCTGGCGACTAAATTGAAACATCTGCCATGAGGGCGTAAAGGGCTCCCAAGAGATCTTCAGCTTTGAATCGGTCGCCGGCGCTTTGGGAATCCAAAAACTTGCGAACAGACCCAAGGCTGAAAATAAAAACAAAATCAGAGAGACGAAAATTGAACCCCACTCACTGAGTCGAATCAACACCCCGCTCACCGTTCCGATGAGGATAGCGAAAAATGTGCCTGTACTGACGAGAGCATTCCCTCCGACCAATTCTGTCTCTTTCAAATGTTGGGGTAAGACACTGAACTTAATGGGTGCAAAAAAGGTCGATTGAAGTCCCATCAAGAAAATCACAAGCAAAAGCCATTCTATCTTTTCAGACAAAAAGGCAAGACCCGCTATCGCCATCATCAGCACCTCAAGAGCCTTAATGATGCGAATGAGTCGACTCTTCTCAAACTTGTCAGCGACTTGCCCCGCAAAAGCAGAGAACAAAAAATACGGAAGTACAAACAGCATGCCCGCCAGAATGATGACCTCGCTCGGGGGCAGGCCAAAGACTTGAATCGACTGGTAGGTCACCAGAAAGACCAATGCATTTTTCAACAGGTTGTCATTGAAAGCGCCCAAGAACAAAGTGGCCAAGAGAGGAAAGAAACGCCTATTTTTAAGCAACGAAAGCTGACTCATGCCACCCCCTCAAAAAGTATGGTCGACAAGACGCTTCGAGAAAAGCGATTTCATGAAATTCAAGCGAGATCAGTCGCTCTTTTTCAAGCACAAGAGTAAGATCTGGCCTGCAATTGAAGTGCAAAGTGCGATGACGGAAAGTGCATAAAAGAAATTCTTGATAGCCGGCGCCCAATGCAAGGCCTGCAGTTGACTGAGCATCCACACCCAATCGTGGTAGATGGTGAGCCGATGAGGGGTCCAAAGAAGGAGATCAGAATAAGCGGCGCTGCCAGCATAAAACGCAACATTGAGAAGGCAAGAAGACACCCAGGTGAGAAGGAAAAATGCCCCGTGAATATCGTTTTGTCGTAAAAGCGCGATGATAGGCACAAAGGGAAAGAGAACTTGAAAAATTGTCCCCGAGGCAACACTCACCCACATCCCAAAAGGTCTGGTAACCCAATGACCAATCTCATGAATACCATGATCAAAAAAGAAAAACGGGTTGCGAGTAATGCTGGGGTTTTGATCGATAAAAACATGGTAGGCAATCCAAGCTGACCAGAGCAGCAAAAGACTTCGCCACCCTCGACTCCTGCCCTCCATCGACTCCTCAAAAACCTTCAGAATCGACATGGCTCAGCCATTTCCCAGACCCACAATGACATCCCTACAAAAGTAGCTCGCCCTCGCGATAGGAAGCAATGACTTTCAAAGTGAAGAGAAGAAGCCAAGACTTGAGTCTTGGCTTCTTCTTTGAATTGCGGACTTCATTCTGACCGGGTCTTGGCCCAAGGCCCCGAGATACCCAAAAAGATTTCATTGCCGATAATACTGATCAAACTGCGGCTTCGTAGGAAGGGTTGGGTTGACACCCTCTCGTTGACGAATGAACTCTTTGATCGCTTCATCTACAAGAATCCTTTGCACGTTATCTAGGTCGACAAACTCGTCGCCACTTGTGTCCACGAAGTTAAGCTCATAAGGAAGCGTTCGAATACCGTGAAGACCATTGAATGGCCTTAAGTGGTCACAGGCAGGGCAAGGCTCCCTTTCCAACTTAACGGGCGTATGATACCCGAACGACGCAAAACTCCTAAGGGGACTCCAATAAAATTCATGCTGAGCCAGTTTACATGTTCTAAAATAAAGGGTAAGGCGATCCAAACGCCCTTCGGTTGTCTTAGGGTCTTGCTCACCACAGGCCCTAGCCTCCAACTCTTGCTTAAGTTTAGTCATACTGGAAAATAACACTTTGTTTCCCACATCGGTACTAGCTGAACACCTTGTCGCTGGTGTTAGCTTTACTCTAGGCCCGTAGCTTCGAGAAAGAGTCCGGCCGGTACAGGGGATTACCTTCTCCTCCTTCTCTAATCCTGGAAAATCTCGACAGTCGATACTAGGCTCAGCCGAAATTATGCATTGATTGATTTTATCGGCATCGGCTTCATCCGCTGCATATCGAGGCTCCCAACCCGCACAATAGACATCATAGTCGGGATCGAAGGGTTCTGCTTGCAAAGGACATTGCTCCTTCTGGACATTCGCACCGCCCACCTTTGTGTTGGGTCTTCCGCCTGATTGAGCGGTTTGCCCGCCAAACGTTTCTTCAATCAAGCCGAGAACGGCGTCGTTTCCTGTATTGAAAGCCTCGGCAGACCCAATGCTGAATAAGCCTAGACTCGTAAAAATCACTGGCTGTAAAAAATATTGAACTTTGAATTTCATGATCTCACTCTCCTTCATCTCTAGTTAGTTCGCGCTGAAGAATTCGGCGGCGAAGCCGCATGAATTCTTCAGCGCGAACTAGTTAAATCTTTTTGCCCCCAAAACTCCTTGAGTGCTTGGCAGGTTATTGTGCAATCATCATGCCATTCAATTTCTTTAGGAATTTCATTGCAGCCCTGAAATGATTGCGACATTTTCTGACAAATCTTGACCCCCGATGAAGTAAATCTTGCGGGACTCCAGATTCAAGCCGGCCAATAGACAACTGCAATGATCTGCAGATCGCTGGCCTTCCCCCGCAATCTTTGTCGCTGCCCGGCCCCAAATGCCCTAGATCCGCCCTGTAGGGCCTTTTTTGAGGGGTACTAAAATTGCAATCTCTAGGGCCTACAAAGCGATGTGGCGCCTTCTAAAACTTGGTTTTTGCTCATTCTTGAGCCTTGTTGTTCTCACTGGAAGTCTTCGGGCCTCGAGTATCTGTTTTGAGGTCTATGAGATCCTCTCTTCAAGATCGAGTCCGGCTTCAGTCCAAACGAGTCTCGCCGAGTTTCAGGCGCAATTTCCTGATCGCAAGCTAGAGTCTTGGACGAACGAACCCCTTTTAAAATATGAAGATATCTCGCCCGTTGAGCCCAGCCCAGAGCAGATATTCTTGGTCGCCAGAACAAATCTCGGGCTGAGCCGACTCTCTCATGCACAAAGGCAGAGTCTTATCGAAGCCTTTGAATACGGGTCAGATCAAGCCGGTGTGGGCGGCAAACTGCCCTACCAGATCTTTAGTTGGACCTCCGATCAAGTCATGCAAAAACGAGAGATCCTCTCACGAGCCTTCTCAGCAGATCAAATTGATGGTGCGCTTCGAGCGATCAGAGTTCACCCGAGTAGTGGCCAAGACTTCAGCAAAGCTGAAATCGAAAGTCTCAATCTAGTCAGTTCTGAATTTAGTGATCCGCGCATCTCAGAAGATAACTTAAGCTTGGCCGAGTCAGAACGCAGGCCAGAAGACTTGAGAGCTTACGCTCTGCAAACCAACCTAGGTCGCTTTCATCTTCAACACTATCTTTCAGACTTCGCGCGAGGCCAGCCAGGTCACTACAGAGCCTACGGGCTTCGAATGATCGGAAACTCTGGAGCAACCAAAGGCAATTTAAGATACCGAATTCACTTGGGCTACGGCGACCGGCCAGACCATATTAGAATCTCTCCCTTTGAAAGTCGACCCGACTTAGGGGGCCAGGGCACGGTCAAACTATTGCTCGAAAGCCTGTTGAGACTGCATCCAGAACATGATCAATTGAGCATGAGTCTGCCGGCAGATGAGGGGCTTGGCATTGAGCTCAGCCAACTGCTTCGAGAAAACCCAGAGCCAGATTTGGCTCAACTGACGGAACTCTTTCCGTTGTTCGCCACCCCGGGCCTAGATTTTCGGATTGAGGCGAAAGAACGGTCTGGCGGCCTCTATTGGGTCGTTCATATGCAGAGAAATTCAGCCCCTCAAACTCGTCTAGTTGATCGAGATAAAATCTTCGAATCTGAGAGCGCTCAAAGTCTTTGGCAAGACTATCAAGACGGCAATCTGCCTCTGTCTCGCAATCCCACGGTTCAGTATCCGGGCAGCAGAGATCTCGGCCCGCTACCAAGCTCTTATGACTTTAGCCTCATCGAACACAAAGACTTCATAAAGAGCGTGCAAGACAAACTCAGCGATGCTGATTATCGGGCTTACGAAAATCAGTTGCAACAAATGATGGCATCAGCCCTTGAAGTCATGTCAGACGAAACTCGAAACTCCAGCAACCAATCCATATCGGATCGGATAGAGTCTCTGATACTGGTGGACGGCACGACGGCAGCATACTATCGCAGCCTCTTTTTTGAAAAGGGGGTCGACCCTCACTTTGAAGCTACAGTGGTCGAGGGCCTAACTCGAAAGGCCGATGCCATCTATTTTGATCTGGGAGGAGCGTTTGATGCGGAAGGACGATTTCGAGAGACAGAGGCCTATGATCTTGCCTTCATTCAAGCTCAGGATGAGGCACTCGCAAGAGCCGGTATTCGCGCCCTTGATTCATCTCGGCTAAATGACCCCGAGTATCTGGCCACAAACCTATCCTCAGATCTAATCAATCGACTAGGGCAATTTGGAAGTCGCTGGTTAGATCTCCCCCCTGAAGGCCAGACTTTTCGGGGAACGGTCGACTCACAAGCCTTTCAACTCTTGATCTCAGAAGGCTACGCCCTGAGGGAATATGGAATGCCCTTTCATAGCCCTATGCGCCGAGGAGAACGGAGTTTGGGTGGACATGGTCGAGACTTTCATTTACTTCAGATTCTTCTCGCCATGGAGGCCATTGACAGCACTCACGGTCAGGGTACTTTTGCCCGAGTTTATCGCGAAGAGATCCCTTATTACTACGATTCGATCTGGGTTCCTGGTTTTGAAGGAGGCACCAATCGCATTGGGACCTCAATACTGATGCCGATGCTTCGTGTATACGGCCAAAATCCTCAGACCCAAGAAGACGGGCGACCGATTCAAGATCCCAATGGCCCGCCCGGAAGAGTCCTTATTGAGGCCCCTCCCGCTTTGCCTTTTATTCGCTAATCGGATCAATCGAATCTACATGTACACCCTAGATTCGAGCCCCTCACCGCCCACCACGATCTGTGGTGGGTGGAGCTGAAGAGTCGGGGGCAATCTACTTGTTCTACAAGTTTTAAGGGTCGAGGAAGATCGTCCGAAAGACATCTCCCTTACCAAGAATCTCTCCATTTTCGTCAATGAACTGATCCCGGCCTTGGTAGATGAGTTCTATTCGTTTCATGGCGTGGTAACCCATCACTAGGTAAGCGTTCGGTTGATGGGGGACTGGGACAACACGGGGGGGGAGGTCACGAAGAAAAACATAGTAGGGGCTTTGTTCGTTGACGACCCCAAAG
>REDG01000067.1 GCA_007693605.1 Bradymonadales bacterium | reverse complement strand
CCCTGCTCGCCTTCTCGTTCGCTCGAGTACTCGCTCACCGCAAAACAGTGAGCTAAACCCGCAGCTCCCCACACTTAACAGAAAAACCCGCTCTCAAAGCAACAACGAAATCTAAAAGCTAGCGGTCCTCATCGCGCCCGGCCCTGCGGCGTAAAGCCTTGCCATCGCAATGGCCCCCGCCTGGGCTACATTGATGGAATCCACCCCCTTAAGCATCGGAATTCTCAGCCGAAAATCGAGTTTTCTCTCCAGGGGTTTGGCTAGCCCTCGAGACTCCGAGCCCATGACTAAAGCCAAGCTGTCTCCAGAATGAAAATCCCACTCGAACAAAGAATGCTCTCCGTTCGCCTCTAAACCAAAAACCGAAAAACCCGAAGCCTGCAGTCGAAGCACGAAGGGAAGCAAATTTGAAAACTCTAAAAACTTTATCCGAAAGGCCAAGCCCATTGAGGCTCTCACAACAGCCTCCGAGACTCGAGCCGATCTCTGTGACTCGTGCGCTACCAAACCAAAACCAAATGCAGCCGCCGCCCTAGAGAGCGCCCCCAAATTCTGCACATCCTCTATGTGATTACATAAGAGAACTCGTTTCTGTTTATCCCAATTGATGTCCGCCTCATCCACATAGAAACGATGGTCAGACCGAAAGGCGACACCCTGAGTTCTTGCGCCATCTCTCTTTAGATCTCTCGGAAACTGGGTCGATACTTTTACAGCAACTCCCTCAAACTCAGAGCGCAAGACTGCCCGAAGCCAAGTCTCGCTCTCCTGTGACTCTACAAATATCTCGTCGACCTTTACACCCGAACGAAGGGCCTCTACTAAAGGGTTTCTGCCGAAGTAGAAACTAGACTTTGCCACTTTTGCTCCCAATCAACCTCTGCTGTCAGCGTCCTGCCAATGACCAGATAAGAAGCCCCCCATTCCAGTGCTTCTCTAGGGCTTGCCAGCCTCCGCTGGTCTTTTGCTGCCGAACCCGCCAACCGAATTCCAGGACAGATCCAACTGGCATCGGGATATCGTTTTGGCAATGCTAAACTTTTCAGATCTTGTGCCGAGCACACGAAATGCCGAATTCCAGATTTATAGGCGAGATCTACGAAATGAGACACGACCTCTTCAGTCTTTTTAAACGAAAAGCCAAGATCACTAAGATCTGCAGATTCAAGGCTTGTCAGATAGGTCACCGCAACCAACTGAAAGTCTTTCGTCTGCAACCGAGAGGCCTCTTCCATCATCCTGCGGCCACCCGCAGCATGTATCGTGGCCCACGACACACCCAAACTCTTGGCCGTCTCTGCCGCCCGAAACACGGTATTAGGAATGTCGTGCCATTTAAGATCCAAGAAAACCCGAAAGCCAGCCCCCACGAGTTCAGAAAGCACTTCGGGGCCCCGCTCCGTATAGAGGACACTTCCGACCTTAAAGCCCCAAACCCGCCCGCCAAGGCGTGTCAACCAGGGTCGGCAATCCTCCCACGACTGATCGAGGGCAAGCACGAGCCGCTGAGAAACCAAAGATTCATCTCTTTTCAAGCTTTTACCGCGAGGCTCCGCCATTGCAATCGAGTGTTACAATAGGAGGGTGAGTCTGTCTTTGGAAAAAATCCTAGAGAGCCTAAATGACCCCCTCGAGATCGACTTAGAGTCCGAATCTTGGTCCTCAAAAGGCTCTAATGACGAAGAGTTAGCGTCCTCACTCGAAGACCTGTGGGCCGCCTTTCTCTTTCTCAAAGCGGTCGGCTTCAAAAAGGTATCTCTTCGTAACCCCCAAAAACAGAGTCTTCGCAATTGGCAAAAGCGAATTGAAGAGTACCAACAACACTTTATTCACGACCCAGAATACTTACAGCTTGAACTCTGCCAATGGAACGAATCGTCCGAGTCCAATCCAAGTGAGCTCGCTATTGAGTGTTGGCCTGCAATCGGGGCGTCGAGAAGCCCGACTGAAAGTCGGGTGCTGCAATCAGTAGACATACTTGAAATGAAGGGGCCGCGCATCTCGGCCGATGCTGCCGTTCTCGCTTTTCGAGAGGAAGTCGAAACTTTTCAAGCCTCAGACATCCTTCGGCGAATGCTGTCAATTCTGAGGGAGTTTAAGTTCGAGAAATCAAAAGAACTTCCGGCCCATTGGCCACAACTCATAGGAAGCGTTTTGAGAGTAGCAATCGAAAATTCTCTTCTGGGTCTGGCTCAAGACATCACTCAGGAGTACCAAGATGAACTTCAAGACCTGTGGAAGGATGAATCAAAGGTAACTGAACTCCTAAAAGCCTACGAGGCTAGGCCTGTCGAGTTTCACCAGTGGGCAGAGATCTTTCGGGCTGTCGACATTCAACTCCTCATCAGGCTCCTCGAAAGAGAGCTGGGCGGCGAAGCCGGGCCACAGATTATTAAGCTCATGACTTACCGAGCAGAAAGAGAGCATGAGTCTTTAATTGAAATTTGCCTAGAACTAAAGCCCGCCACCCAACGCTTGTTGCTTCAATGGCTTGCCCCCTACTGGAAGCCAAAACACTACCCAATCGCCATTCGATCTCTTCAAGGAATTCTAGAGACCGGCAGAAACCTTGATTTGGTTAACTCTTGGGTTCAAGCACTTCTCTTGAGCTATCGGGCTCAGGCACTTGCAGATCTGAAGGCCTATCTAAAACCTGACACCAGTCTTTGGCGCAAACTTTTCAAACGAAAGTCCGTCGCCTCAAAAGCTCAGAGGTCGATCATCCAAGCTCTAGCCGATAGCCCCTCGTCAGAAATCCTTCAGTTCCTGAAAGAACTGCGACCCTCTCTTCAAGGTGAAGTCGCTGACGAAGCAGAAAAGGTTCTACAAAACTTTAGATCTTTGAGGTGGGGTTCAAAATGAGGCGCCGAATCGAAAGAGATGTGTTGTCGATCATTGCCTGCGATCTCAGCCAGTTTCAAATCGAGCTGAGCGTATTGGAAAAGATCAAAGCTTATGATGAATACACCTACCTTCACTCTCTGAATGTTGCAAAACTATCGGTAATGCTCGGAGAACGACTCGAACTCAGCAAGTCCATGCTGGTTGATCTTGGCTGGGCCGCTTTGCTTCATGATATTGGAAAACTTAAAGTGCCGTTGGAAGTGCTCAACAAGCTTAAAAAGTTCACTCCAGAGGAGCTGTCCATCATGCAGTCTCATCCCGTCGAGAGCTTGACCAGTTTTAGTGAGCTAGAAGATATCGACTTGGGCAAACTGAGGCGCTTGTCTGCCGCCTTCGAACATCATCAGCGATTCGATTTAAAGGGCTATCCCAATGTCGACAAAAAGCTGGGTTTGCATCCCTATAGTCGCATTGTGGCCGTTGCAGACTCTTTTGATGCCATGACTACCGACCGGATCTATCAGAGGCGCCTTAGACCTGACATGGCCCTTCGAATCATGTCCAAGGGTTATGGATGCGTCTTCGATCCAACCGTACTTCAGGCCTTCATCACAGCAATGGGGGTCTATCCCGCAAAGACCGTCGTTCGACTCAGCAATGACAAGCTCGCTGTTGTGCTTCACTACTCAGAAAAGGCCGCGCTCGATCGGCCAACCGTTCAAGAACTCGATCCTCCCTTTGCCGTGGTTGATCTGAGTGAAAGAAATGAAGACATCCGAATTCTTCACTCTGAAAGCGCTGAAGACCATGAGGAAAAATTGAAGAGCCTGAAAAGATGATTGTCTCTTGCCCAGAGTGTGGAAAACAAATTGAGCTTCCTGACTCAAAGCTTTCTCAACTCGTCAAATGTCGTTGTAAGTTCAGCTTTCGCACGAAGCCCCCGGCTTCAAACGAAGAAAGCTCGACAGAGAAGAAGAATGCCTCTCCGAAAGCTCCAATTTTCATCCATCAAACCGAGTCAGAATCTGACTCTCTGCTTTATGACGAAGAGACCGTTGATCAATCCAGCGAGCTGCTCGATGAAACGGTCGAGGCCTATATCACCGACTTGAGAAAGAGGCATATTGCTGCCGTGACTCAGGAGCAAACTCGGCCTGATAAAACTCCAGATATCGAGTTCGACACCAGACCGATTGAGCTTGCCGAAAGACCCAGTGAACGGAAGGCGACTTCAGAAGAAAACTCGGATTTTTTTGATCAGAATGAGCCCGGCGCTTCACCCAACACCCCCATCGAAGATTCTGCGCCTCCGCTGCAAGCGTCGGGTTCGCCGCGCCAGAGAGCGGGGGCCCCATCGCCCATGCGAAAAGAAGCGGCTGCGGAATCACAACTCGATGCTGCGATAGACCAACTGCGCTCCCACCCCCTTCGCTGGAGTCTTGGCTTCGTTGGCAGTATCGGACTAATTACTCTAGTCTTCTTTGGTTTGAGACAGGATCGAGTAGAAGAACCTGAGGTCGATCTTTTTCTAGAGGAGATGCTGCGACCCAGATCAGAGTCTTCGCGAACTAACCCGCCAAACACCCAGGCAAGACCCTCGAACTCAAACAGAACTGGCCAAAAAGGCTCAAGCCCGGCTTCAAGACGGGCTAGTCAGTCGAAGCCCTCTTCAGGCCCTAAGATTCAGAGGCTCATCGAATCGGGCCAGTTTGAACAGGGCCGCTCTTATATCCGACAGATGTCACAGTTGCCGTTGAACGATCGAGCTCTCGTCTACGAGGCCCATTTTCTTTCAACGACTTTGTCAAACTCTGAGAAGATGGCCGTCTTTCGTCAACTGCGAGAAGACATGGAAGCAAATCCGAACGCGAGCCTACTTCGACGATCAGAAGCGGTCGCACTTCTGAAGCTCAACCACCAGGCTGAAGCCATTCGTCTTCTAGAAAGTTTACTGGTCACGAGGGCGAGCGATGATCTTGTCTATGCCTATACGGGACTCGCCTATTTTCACACGGGCAAAATACAATTGGCCCTCAAAGCCTGGAACCAAGCGCTCACGCTCAACTCACGATTAGATTGGGTACGAGACGAGCGAGAAAAGGCGATTCAACATATGATCTCTCAAGATTAGTGGCCCAAATTCCAGGGCATTCTCAGCCTGGCCGACGATGCTCATGGGTACTACGAAGCGGACTGCGGTCAAATCTGAGTCTTTAGCCCGCAAAAGATTCATAGAAGCTGAGCCTCAAACAAGTCTTTTCAGACACTTACTTTCTCGTAATGGTGGCACCCAACTTGCTTCTTATGCTGGCATACCCCTATTACTCTTATTACTCCCTAGGTGCCGTTGTGAGTTACTCCCTTAACTCACAACGGCCGTTTTAAACGATTTTTGCAAACAATTTTAGAGGGATGGCGGGGGGATAGAGAAGTGTCTTGTTTGCACTTAGACTGATAGCTGGGGCCATTATCGCGTGGGGACGACTATTCACAGCAATTTATCAAGAAGCATTCTGACCGTCTTTCTGTCATTTGCAAGCCTTCAGTGCGCCTCAAAGAGTCATCTTGAGGTGAAGAACTTAGATGCCCCTCCAGAGAGTTCTCGTAGCCTCAAACAGAGTGAAAGGTATCAACCCTACTATTTCTTTTTGATGGGAGAGATTTCCCACTATCAAAGAGAAAGTGCCACGGCTTTGAATTTTTATCGCCAAGCTGCTGAACTCGATCCACAGTCAGAGCTTTTAAAGATGAAGCAAGCCGAACAGTTGGCCGCCATAGGGCAAGTGCGAGATGCTGAAACCATCCTTTCCAAAATTTCAGATTCCCATAATCCAGACTTTTACATCTTGCGATCACAAGTTATTGGCCTACAAAGAAGGGTTGAAGAAGCTGCCGATGATATGCAGCAAGCCATTCGCCTTCTCCAAAAGACGGGGGAATCCAGCAAAGCAAGAGAGGTGCGGCTTCTGCTGGTTGCTTTTTTGGCAGACTCGTCTCGCTTAGATGAAGCCCTCAAGGTGATTCGCGAGCATTTGCGTGAACAGCCAGATGATGAGGTCGCCACTTATTTCAAAGGAAAGATTCATTTTGTGTCAGGTCGCTTTGCAGAGGCCATCGAGGCTTATCGGCACAGTCTCGATCTGAATCCTCACTTCCCTACCGCCTCTCAGTCTCTCGGGCTGCTCTATGAAAGCACAGGACAATTTGCCGAAGCGACCGAGGTATATGAGCAGACGCTTCAATATCAGTCAGATCGACATGAAGTGAGAGAAAAAATAATCAACCTACTGGTCGCTCAAGAGAGACATGTCGAAGCTCTCCCTCATATCGAGTTCTTCGTTTCATATCAGCCTCGAAACCATCAGAACATTTTGCGAGCGGCCCTGATTTACTTCAAGTTAGAAGACTTTGATCGATCTGAAGAAATGTTTCAGGCTCTGTCGAACGAACCTAGTGCCGACCAGAACCGAGTCAACTTCTATCTGGGCTCACTTTCCGATCAACGCAGTGACTTGAGCTCTGCCATCTCATATTACGATCGAATATCGCCAGATTCTATTTATTTCACAGATGCACAACTTCAAATTGCAAGAATCCGCTTTGAAGCCTTGGGCGAACGAAGAACAGTGATTGAGGGTCTTCAGCGGTCGATCTCAAAACGGCCAGACGCAAGGGATTTGTACTTGAGTCTCGCTGGCTATCTGGATCGAATGGGAGAGGTGGCCGAGGCTGTTCGAGTGCTTCATCATGGCAACAGAACCATTGACGGAGACGAGTCCTTTCTCTTCATCCTTGGTTCTTACCTTCATCGCGCAGGCGATTTTGAGGCCGGAATTCAGAAAATGAGAAAAGTTCTGAAACTGAACCCCTATCACGCCCTCGCCATGAATCACATCGGCTACACTTTCGCGGAAAAAAAGATTAATCTTGAAGAGGCAGAGAAGCTTTTGATTAAAGCGGTTCAACTAGAACCTCAAAATCCCTACATCATTGACTCGCTCGGCTGGCTCTATCATCAAACAGGAAAATATCAGCGCTCAAAAGAACTGCTCGAAAAGGCTCACGAACTGGCCCCCGATGAGCCAGAAATCATCGAGCACCTGGCCGATGTCTATCGAAAGCTTGGAAAGAGGGAAGAGGCGCTTGAGTTATATCAGAAAGCCGTTAGCATCTCAACGAATGCGCCTGAAACGACTTCTGAGATTGAATCTCCCACAAGCTCTGGCGAGGGAGAAGAGAGACAAGAGAGACTTCTTCAAAAGATTGCCTCGATCTCTGGCGACGATGACTCTCATTAGCCTGTCGGCAGGGTCCTTTGGCTGTCAACCGAAGCTCTTACCGACTCGTCCTTCCGATTCTTCAGAAATCGCCATCGCTTGCCAGGCAAGGGCCAGCCTGAATGTTTATCGGGCTGACAAGAGAGAGCGCTTAGAAACAAGTATTCGCTACGAAGAGAGCTTTGGTGGAGTCACTGAATCCGACTGGATTTTCTTCAGCCCTTTAGGGCCGAGGGTTGGCCGACTGATTTTGAGAAGTCATGGCGAGTCGTTTTGGCAGGACTCCTCTGGCCGGCATGATTTGAGCGAACAGCGATCGCTATGGTCTGGCTGGGTTAATGAAGATTGGACCATTGATCTTCGATGGATTTTTGAACAAGAGTCTGAGGTCAGAAGCCGCTTCTTATGTGAAGGCAGCGGCAGCAACAGAGTCTGTAGACTTGAAAGGCCTCTAGAGACTCTGGAATTGAATTTTTCTTTTTTGAATTGCCTTTAGTGTTTAGAGTGGGGGCATATGCCGAAGCTTCGCCTGGGGGATATCCTGATCGCTGAGAAGAAGATTGACCCCGCCCAACTGAAATCGGCCCTTGCCTATCAGCGGCGGTGGGGGAAAAAGCTTGGCGACTGCATCGTTGATCTCGGCATCATGAATGAAATCGAAATCATGGAGATTTTGTCTCGGCATTTGCGCCTTCCTTTGATCGACCTGACCCGACTCGACTCAACGAAGGTCACAAAGGAGATTCTGAACTCTGTGTCTGTTCAGATCAGCAGAAAGAAGCGGGTCGTTCCAATCGCACTGCGAGAGATTAGAAATAAGAGAAGATTGGTGATCGCCACTTCAGACCCCACCAACTATGAGACCTTTGACGAGATTCAATTCAAAGTAGGGTTGCCAATTGTTTTAATGATCGCCCCCGACAGCGATATCGACTGGTTTATTCGAAAGTACTATCTAAACGAGGGCGACGCTCTACCTGAAAACTATATCAGCGCGATTTCGATGATTAAGCCTAACACCAAAGAAGAATCAGAGGATCCCGATCGGCTCGAGACAGATCCTATCACCAATATTTTCTTTGACGAAGAGTTCACGGGCATGTCTCATAACTCTTATCGCCCCCTAAAAGACAAAGACGATAAGGGGGATAAGAAGAAGTAGTGCTTCTGGAAGTTAAAAATCTAGTGACAAGTTTCAAAACTCCGTGGGGTCGATTTCGAGCGGTTGACGAAATCTCGTTTTCTTTAAATGACTCAGAGTGTCTGGCGCTTGTGGGTGAGAGTGGTTGCGGAAAGAGTGTCACGGCACTATCCATTATGCGGCTCATTCAGGATCCTCCTGGCCTTATTGAGTCAGGAGAACTGCTCCTGAAGGGTCAAGACCTGCTGAAGTTACCAGAGTCAAAAATGAGGAAGGTTCGGGGCGGAGAGATCTCGATGATTTTTCAAGAACCGATGACCTCACTCAATCCTGTTTTCAGCATTGGAAACCAAATTGATGAAGCGATTTTGCTTCACACGAATCTTTCTCGGTCGAAAGCTCGAAAGAAGACTCTAGAGATGATGGAGCTTGTCGGAATTCCAGATGTAAAGGAAAGAGCAGAGTTCTACCCACACCAACTGTCAGGGGGTCTAAGGCAGAGGGTGATGATCGCCATGGCTTTGGCCTGCGAGCCCGCCATCTTGATCGCCGATGAGCCCACCACCGCTCTCGATGTGAGCATTCAAGCGCAGATTCTCGACTTGTTGAGAGGCCTCCAAAAGAAGATGGGAATGAGCCTTTTGATGATCACCCATGATTTTGGGGTGGTCGCAGAGATTGCCGATCGAGTGGCTGTCATGTACGGCGGAAAAATTGTTGAATCCGCTTCGGTTACAGATATCTTTGATTACCCAAAGCACCCTTACACGAGAGCACTTCAGCGATCGATTCCGGAGATTAAAAAGAGGGGGCAACCTCTCTACTCCATCCCCTTTTCAGTCCCTGATGCGGAGGAACTGATAAAGGGGGCCGATCTGGAATCGCGATGGAAGCAATTGAGAGACTTGGAAGAATCGAAAGCAGAAAGCCCGAACTCACCGACTGTCGAGAAGGCCTCATCAGATCCAGCAAAGAAAGACTTGAACACAGAGGTGTTTGTTGAACTAAAAGACCTGAAAGTTCACTTTCACATTAAGAAGAGTATTTTTGGAAGGCCTCTTCAAACTGTCCGAGCCGTCGACGGCGTGAGCTTCAAGGTGAACAAGGGAGAAACTCTTGGGCTGGTGGGCGAGAGTGGCTGTGGAAAGTCTACCCTTGGTAGAAGCATTCTTCGACTCCTCCCAGTCGAGTCAGGGGGAATTTTTGTAGAAGGTAAAGATGTTAGTCGACTTAGACATCGTGATTTCAAGGCCTACCGACGAAGACTTCAAATGGTCTTTCAAGACCCCTTTTCTTCACTGAATCCTCGAATGCGAGTTAAAGACATCATTGAGGAGCCACTAATCTTGCACTCCAACCTGAAGTCCATAGACAGATTGGCTCGCGTCCGAGAGCTTCTTCACACAGTCGGCCTGGCTAGATCTTCTATCGATAAGTTTCCTCACGAGTTTTCTGGAGGCCAAAGGCAGAGAATTAGCATTGCTCGGGCATTGGCCGTAAAGCCTAGCTTCTTGGTGGCCGACGAGCCGGTATCGGCCCTCGATGTTTCGATTCAGGCTCAAATTCTAAATCTGTTGCAAGACCTGAAGTCAGAGTTCGGCTTGACCTATTTGTTTATTTCTCACGACCTCAATGTCATCGGCTACCTTTGTGATCGGGTGATCGTTATGAAAGACGGCAAAATCGTCGAAGAGATTAAGCCCCACGACCTTCTGACTTCTGATACTCCACTGGAAGACTACACTCGAAAGCTGCTGAATTCGATTCCCCGTCGACATCCCAACCAAAAGCGGGTTTAATCGTGCAAATGGCTGGCAAAAAGCGTCTCCTGACAGGAATTCGCGCCTCTGGGGAAATTCATTTAGGAAATTATTTTGGAGCGATGGCCCCGGCGATTCGAGCTCAAGCTGATTTCGATAGCTTTCTCTTTATTGCCGACTTTCACGGCCTGACCAGCTCACCCCCGCCTGACGAGTTGCGATCCAGTGTTCGGTCTGTGGCCGCGGCCTGGCTTGCTTGTGGTGCCGACCCCAACACCTGCACTCTGTGGCGGCAATCGGATGTAAAAGAAGTTTTGGAACTGTCCTACATCTTAAGTTGCGTCACCGGATTGGGGCTTCTTGAACGGGCACACTCCTACAAAGACGCTCGTGCAAAGTCGAAGCAGTTAAGATCTGGCATACTGTTTTATCCGGTTTTAATGGCGGCTGACATTTTGCTCTTCGAGGCGGATGTTGTGCCTGTCGGAAAAGATCAGCTCCAACACCTTGAGATGACTCGCGACATGGCGACTTTTTTTAACGAAGCCTATAGCCCAGTGCTCAAGCTGCCAGAGGCCATGAGTTTTGAGTCCACTCAAGTCTTGCCGGGCGTCGACGGGCGAAAAATGTCGAAGAGTTACGGCAACGCCATTCATCTCTTTTCAGAAGAACCTGTCCTAAAGAAAGAAGTGATGAAAATCATCACTGACTCCAAAGCCCTAGACGAACCCAAGAACGCTGAAGAATGTTTGATCTACCAAATTTTCAAGGTGGTGGCCTCTGCCGATCGCGCCAAACTCATGAAGCAGAAGCTAGAAGCTGGGGGTTATGGTTATGGAGACGCAAAAAAGGAACTCCTACAAGAGATCTTAGAAGGTTTTAGTGCGATGCGCCAAAACTATCGGAGGTGGATCGACCACCCCTCAGACATTGAAGATTGTTTACGACAGGGTGCGAAGAAAGCTTCTGAAAAAGCAGTGAAATTGATGGACCGAGTTAGACAGGAAGTCGGGCTATAATGGGAGCATGAATTCACGCTCCTTTTTTCTTCTAACGAGTCTCAGTCTTTTTGTTTTCTCTTGCGCTGCTCCCAAAGCAGAGATTCAAATTCAGAGAGCTGCCAATCGCAATATGGGTGTGAGCCTGGTCGAGGTCACTCAAAACGGAAGGGCTTTGTCAGAACCATCCGTCAGACAGTACTTCGAAAAACTGCTCAAACAGTCAATCGAATCAACCTACGCAAGCCGACCAGTTCTTTTAAACCTAAGCCCTGGACCGATCGAGAGTTCTGACAACCTATACGAGATTGCATCTCGAAGGATTGACGACCTCTTTGTTTTTCGCGTCGAAGTGCCGGCCGAGTTTCAGATTCCAAGACCGATGTCCGCCGACGAAGTCCGGTCGATTGAACGCGGTCAGGGGCCAATGGATCTCGGAGAAGTCAGGATTCGATCAACCGTCTACAACGGAGAACGGCTTCGAGCAGTCGCCCGTGTCGACTGGGTCGCCACTCTTCGAGATCGAGATCGCTTTGAACAAGACTTTGCACAGGCGGCCAACAAAAGCCTGGTGAACGAGTTGAGAAACCCCAACATCTATCCGACGACAGACCTCAACCACTTCGCAAACCTTCTTTTGGAGATGGGACGAGAGGCAGAGAGGTCAATCTCCGGACAGATGACTTGTGAAAATGCAGGAGAGGTGCTCGGGTACTTTTCTCAGGCTTCAAGTCTTTACCGTCTGGCCGAACGAACGGATGAAATCAGCCTGGTTGGGTCGCAAGCCCGAATCCATGCCCTCCAAGAAAAACAACGAGAGGCCAAAGAGAAGGCCGGAGTTCTAAGGGCCTGCGAAGAAGATGCAGACAAAGTCTTTCAGATGGATCTCGAGTTTTCAGGAATCGACGAAAGCTCTCAGGAGCTCATTCGACAGGCAGTTGAGAGGGCGCAAATTGCTCAAGCTCTTCGATTTTATGCAAACAAGCCCGCAAAGCTTGAGTTTCGACTGGATGAAACGGGCAACCTGAGTCTTGTTGTAAACCTCCGATTTGATAGGGATTTTTACCGAGCTCGCGTTGCGGAGATTCCGACAGTTCATCGAAACTATCATGTTCTCTCTCTTCAGCCCTTTCATCCCCTGATGCAAAGACTGGTTCTGATGCGCGTTCTTCTTCCTCAAGACAGCCCTAGACCTTTGGGTGTTGCTTTCAATCGAATGAACATCACCCTCAACCTTCAGACTTTGCTCAATGGCTTTGTCAGCTTTCGTGTGGACGGGCGTTACCATACCGATCAAAGACAAGTAGACCTTTTTGATCCTAACTCTGTGTTTTTTGACTTTCCGGGCTTTGAAGGAAGAACGCTCGTCACTCGTAGTGATGAGATTTTTCAAGAGAGAGGATGGCTTGCGCTAAGTAGCTGCCGAACCATCGATGGTCGGTTAACAGAAGACGGGTTGCTCGCTCAATTCTTTGGAATTCCATGTCAGCTGTAAAACCCTCTTTGGAATCCGCGCGCTACGACCTGAGCTTGCTGTTTTTTCCAGACGCTCGAACCACGGCCGAGGTGTGCGAACTCATCTATCAAACATCTGATTCAAAATTGATTTCAACCCTCTCACTCACGCCCTATACCGTAGGCAGAAGCTTTTCGAGACAAGAGCAGATTGAATTAGCAGAGAGGCTTAAAAAACTCGAAGTTGGATTCGTCTTTTCAGCAAAACCTCCGTTTCAGGGAGAAATCCGATTTGACCCGCGAGATAAAGATGAAGAATTGTCGGAGGCAGCAGCAGACAAAGACTCACAAACTGCCAAGAGATCTCACCATGGATTGCGAAAAGTTTTTGTTGCGGGGGCTTCACTCTTGGTCTTTGGGCTGGCTTCTCTGGTGGTTCTCAATCTATATCTGTCGAAGCCTGAGAAACAGATTCTCGACGCAAACTTTGAGGCTCGTGTCGAAAGTCTTCAAGGGCGAGTTGAGCACCGACGGCAGCGATCTCTGCAATGGGAAAATAGTTCTGTCGGACTGAGTCTTCGAAATAGAGACTCCATTCGCACCTTGGCAGACGCGAATGCGGAGATTCGATATCGGGAGGGTCAAACCATCGAACTTCAAGAAAAGAGTCTGGTCGTCATTGGTGAGACTCGACTGGGCACTGAAAACATCCTCACCCACCAAATCGAACTGGAAGACGGTCAAGTGAGAGCTGAGTTGGCGGCAAGCATCGAAAGAAATCGACTGGAGCTTCAAACTCCCCAAGGTCGAATCGAAATTGAGAGTCCTCGGCCTGGGCAAGCTGAACGAAGCGCCGTAGAAACGGAAGTCCGAGCCGGACAGCTTAAGGTTTCTGTCATTGAGGGAGTGGCCGGATTTTACGATCCTCAAACGAACCAACGAACGGAGATTGCCAGAGACTCTGAACTCACGAGTCAAATCGGACAATCAAGCCAGCTTCGCCACATTCTAGGCCTCCAACTCCTTGTCCCCCAAGACGGAGTCCGGCTCAGTGAATCGGTCGGCATTCATTTTCAATGGGAGAATGTTGCCGGCGTTGATCTCTATGAACTACGAATTGCGTCCGACCGACAGATGTCGGATATCCTTTTGAGCCAACGAACCTCTGAATCGCAAATGAGGTTGAACTTTATCGATTCCGGGACAATTTTTTGGCAAGTCATCGGTGAATCCTCGTCTCGGGTTTATAGAAGCCCAGTGAGGTCACTCTATGTTCCCTAGCCTCCGATTCAAAATCGTTCTGAGCTTCAGTCTAGTTGTCGTTTTTTTATCTTTAGGCCTGAGCTTTTACTTCGGCAAAAGACAGATTGAAGATCGAGAAAGATATCTGTTTGACCTTCTGAGTTCTCAGATACAACTTCAGGCGGCCGAATTGAAGGCTGTGGGCGATCAGTTTTTGAATGACGATGCTGCTCTAGAGGCCAGCTCGTATTCAATTCTTCAAGCTGACGGAAGAGTGTGGAATCAACCCCCCGTTGAAATCGAGCAATTCGAGCCCCTGCCCCCTTCGGGCTTCCTGCTAAAGCCTTGCCTCAGTCTTCAGGGCGAAGAATTTCTTTGCGGAGCAAGCTATATTCCTAGCTTGGGCGTTTGGCTCTTGGAGGCCACGCCAAAGGAAAATTTCACCTCTGTCATCAAGTCCGAATTTTTCAGAGTTGGGCTTGTGACCTTGTTCGCCCTGATTCTAAGTGTGGGCTTTGGCCTCATGCTCAGCCTGCGGCTGCTGTCGCCTCTGAAGGCCCTAACGAAAGCGGCCCGAGACATTTCTCAGGCTGAGTGGTCGAGCATCAAGTTGCCCAGCTCTCGGTCCGATGAAATTGGCCTACTCTCTCAGACCTTTGAGCAAATGATATCGAGCTTGCAAGCAAGAGAGAGAGAACTTGCTCGCTCTGCTCAAGAGCTTGCACATTCCGAACGACTTGCGAGCTTGGGACGCTTCGGGGCAAGCATTGCCCATGAAGTCCGAAACCCACTGAGTTCTATTCTGGGCTACACTCGACAGCTTGAAAAAACAGACTTAAGTGATGAACAAAGGGCCTCTCTTCAGGTCGTTCGAGATGAAGGAGAGCGCTGCCTTGAAATTCTGTCTCAAATGCTTCGCTTTGCTCGACAAGAAAGTTTGAGTCCTCGGCCTTTTCTTGTTCATGAAGTCTTGGAATCAAGCCTACTCTTATTGAAGACGACGGCGAGAGAAAAACAGATTCATATCGAAAAAAGGATGGACTCGCAGCCTCTCGTTATGGGCTTGCCCCAGCAGTTTCAGCAAGTGATCATGAATCTCGTTCTGAACGCAATTCAGGCCTCTCCTACCGGCAGTCAGATTCTGATCTCTTTAGATTCAACAGAGACACTAGGCCTTGTGCGAGTCGAGGACCGGGCGGGCGGCATTGCGCCAGAGATTCTATCGAAGATCTTCGAGCCCTTCTTTTCAACAAAGACATCTGAGCAGGGCTCTGGCCTTGGTCTCTCGGTTTCTAAAGAGATTGTCGAAAAGATGGGTGGGCAGATCCAATGCCATTCCGAAATTGGCAGTGGAAGCGTTTTCGAGCTTCGACTCCCCTTGGCTAAGCCTTGATCTCGGATGCTTCAACTGAGATGATCAAGTCGTGAAGATACTAGTTATTGAGGATGAGGTCGCGTTCGCCCGACTCTTGAAGTCAAGTTTAGAAAAAGAGAATCGTGAAATTGAGTGTGTCGAAAGTATTGCATCGGCTAAAGCCTTACAAGACCAGGTGGATTTCGATCTTGTGATTTGCGATATCAGCCTACCTGATGGCAACGGCATTCAACACCTTGAAACTCGAAAACGAGAGTCAGATAGCGCTGTCTTCATCATGATGACGGCACACGGATCAGTCGACTCAGCTCTTCAGGCGATGAAGCTCGGAGCTTATGATTACCTCCAAAAACCCTTTGAGCCTGAAGAGTTAGAGATCGTCATTGAACGGGCCTTCAGAGAGCGGCAGCTCGAATCTCGATATCTTCAACTAAAGCAAGAAGTTCAAAGTGAATATGATTTTTCTCAGATCTTGGGAAAGTCAGAGCCCATGCAAGCTCTCTTTCGAAAAATGAGAAAGGCGGCGGAGACCAAGAGCACTGTGTTGATTCACGGAGAAAGCGGCACCGGAAAAGAACTGATTGCTCGAGCCATCCACTACAATAGCCCTCGCCGAGATCAAAGCTTTGTGATTGTCGATTGTGGATCGATTCCAGCAAACCTGATCGAGAGTGAGCTGTTTGGTCACGCGAAAGGCGCATTCACCGGAGCCCATCAACACAGACAGGGATTAGCAGAAGAAGCCCATTTGGGAAGTCTGTTTCTAGATGAAATCGGAGAGCTTCCGTTAGAAATGCAAACAAAGTTACTTCGATTTCTTCAGGAATCTACCCTTCGACGGGTAGGAGAAACTAAGGCGAGAGAGGTGGATGTTAGGATTGTAGCCGCAACCAATCGAGATTGTGGTGAAGAAGTGAAGGCAAAGAGATTTCGAGAAGACCTCTTTTATCGCCTGAATGTGATCCCCCTCACCGCGCCCTCTCTCAGGGAGCGGCAAGAAGACATTCCGTTGTTGGCTCAGCACTTCGTCTCAAAGTTCTGCAAAGAACGAAAGGCCGGACCTCACCGCCTATCTCCGGGGGTGATTCAGAAGCTGATGAGCTACTCATGGCCGGGGAATGTCAGACAGCTTGAAAATGTCATTGAGCAAATGCTGGTCATGGCCGATCAAGAAATCATCGACGAGGCCATGCTCCCTCACCCCTTGGCCGACAATCCAGAGGGTCCTGAAATCACATTTGACCCATCAGAGTGGGACCTAAAAAAAGCTCTCTCAAAGATTCATGCCTATACAGAAAAGTATATGATTCGACGAGCCCTGCAAGAAACCAACAACAATAAAACGAAGGCCGCTCAACTTCTTAAAATCAGTCGCCGCTCATTGATCTATAAGGCTCAAGAGTACGGCCTCGACTCTGAGGAGGCGATCGAGTGACTCAGATTCTAAATGGAAATCTTGTATCAAAAGAACGGATGGAAACGCTTAAACAGCGGGTCGGTCGTCTGGGGGGGAGACCGCCTGCTCTTCATGTCATTCGAGTGGGCGATGATGTCGCATCAGAGATCTATGTCAAAAAGAAGATCGAAAAGTGTCAGTTCGTGGGCATACAGAGCAAAGAATGGCCCCTTCAGGCCTCCACAAGCCAGCAGGAACTCTTGGATTTGGTTGAGAGACTGAATCAGGACGATTCGGTCGATGGAGTTTTGATTCAACTTCCGCTGCCAGACCATGTCGGCGCAGGACAGGTACTCGAAGCTTTGAAGCCTGCGAAAGATGTCGACGGTTTTCACCCCTATAACCTAGGAAAGCTTCTGGCCCGAGAAGTGGGCCTTGTGCCCTGCACCCCGCTCGGAATCATGTCTCTTCTGGAACATTACGATATTGAAGTGGCCGGCAAAAAAGTGGTGGTCATTGGAAGATCTCGAATCGTAGGTCGCCCACTTAGCCTGCTGTTTGATCAGGCCGGAGGCACAGTGACCGTCGTTCATCAGCTCACTAAGGATCCGGCTGAGGTTTGCAAGCAAGCAGACATTCTCGTCGCCGCTTGCGGAAGACCTGAACTGATTGGGCCAGAACGAGTCAAAGAGGGCGCTGTTGTGATTGATGTCGGAATTCACCGACTGCCCTCTGGCAAGCTCTGTGGCGATGTGCAGTTTGAGAAAGTGAAGGACCATTGCTCTTGGATCACACCAGTACCTGGCGGCGTTGGCCCGATGACCATTTGCAGTCTTCTCGAAAACACAGTTCAGGCCTATCAAACTAAAAGGCTTTGAATGACTTTCCGATCAATCGCGGGAAAGCTCATGGCTTGAAGTTGATCTGACTCTACCCATTTTATTTTTTTCTGAAGAGACTTGAGGCTCAGGCTTCGACTCACGAAAACTTCTATATCTCGATGAGTAATCGAATACTTCATTTTTCTTTCGTAGGGTGAATACGGGCCTGAGATAAAGGGTAGACGATAAAAGAGAGGATACTTTGGATCGGCCCCCTTCGCTAAAACGGCAATCTTCGCTCGTCTCTGCAGCAAAAAAATACTCTCCTGTAGTTTGACTCGCTTTTTGGGCTTTGTTTTTCGAGGGAGTGTCTTTGCCTCTGTTTGATGGGCAGACAAACAATGCCGAGACACCGGGCAACGAGAACAAAGGCCGCCTCTCGGAAGACATATTCGAGCCCCCAACTCCATCATCCCCTCGGTGTGGGCCCTGATCCATCTCGACTTCTTTGGCACCAGGGCTTGAGCCATCCCCCACAACCGCTTTAGAGTTTGAGCCTGGTCCACGGGTTCTTTGACTTGAAAAATGCGAGAAAGAACCCGAATCACATTGCCGTCTAAAGCTGCCTCCGGCCTGGAAAAGGCAATCGAGAGAATGGCTCCCGCCGAATAGGCTCCAATTCCTGGCAACTCTAGAATTTCTCTTCGGGTTTTGGGCCATCGGCCCTTTCTTTCATACTCTAAGATCTGAGCGGCTCGGTGAATATTTCGAGCTCGAGAATAGTAGCCTAGGCCCTCCCACAACCGAAGAACTTCATCAGGCTCTGCACGAGCCAACGAGCCCATGTCTGGAAATTTTTCGATGAACCTCTGGTAATAACCCACTACCGTTTGTACCCCAGTCTGTTGACACATCATCTCTGAAATCCAAATGTGGTAGGGGTCTTTTGTTCTTCGCCAAGGCAGATCTCTCGCCTCTTTCGCAAACCAGCGAACCAGAGCCGACTGAAACCCCTCTAAACGGAACTCTTGGGGCAAGCACCAATCAACTGTCTTTGTCGTCATCTGGAATTTGCGTGATCCGAACTCGTTCGATCTCGCCCTCTCTTACCGATAAAATACTGAAAACATAGTTCTTCCAAATGATAACGGTCTTCGAGGTGAGCTGTTGGTGACTCGCGTAGTGCTGAAGAAAGCCGTTCACTGTCGCATAAGAGTCAGAGGAGTCGATCTCAATATCAAATCGACTTTTTAGATCCACCAACGATAGGTCCCCTTCAACCTCAACCCCGACCTCAAACAAATCAACCAGCGGTCGATCTTGCCCTTCATCGTGCTCATCTTCAATCTCTCCAAAAACTTCTTCTAAAATATCTTCTAATGTCACCAAGCCGACAACATTGCCCCACTCGTCTTTGACAATGGCCAGATGAATCCTCTTTCGCTTCATTTCATTTAGGACATGGGAAATCATCGCCTGCTCTGAAACAAAGAAGGCCCTTCTCAAGCAGGTGTGCAGAGAAAAATTCTCGATGGGGGGCTTGGGGCCATCGCTGAATCCGTAACTCTTCATCACCCCAAACAAATCTCTTGCATGAAGAAATCCGATAATGCGATCAAGATTGCCCTTATAGACAGGATAGCGGGAATGATTCTCTTGCCTTACAAACTCCAAAGCTTCGAGTAAACCCGCATCAACCGATAGAGCCGACATTGAATCCTTTGGGATCATGATGTCCTTCACCCGCCGTTTCGAAAACTCAAAGACCGAAGACAGGATCTTAGACTTATCCATCTCCATCGAACCCTCTCGATTGGCCATCAGCACCATGGCTTCAATGTCACTACTGCTCACAAAGCGACGAGTCGGTAAAATGACGCCGAAGATCTTTAAGACGAGAACGATCCCCTTTGTGATCACTTGAGTGATTGGAGAAAAAACATAGTTGAGAGCAATGAGCACTCGACAAACAATCGGCGCAATCGCCTCGGGGTAGGTTCTTGCGATCATTTTAGGGGCAATCTCACCAAAAACCAGAATTCCAACAGTCAACACACTCGTGACAACAACCAAACTGATGCTTGGATAGTGCTTCGCAACAAGCGAAGTCGCTACGGTGGCCGCCCCCACATTCACCAAGGTGTTTCCCAACAAGTTCGTCGCCAAAAGCCGATTCGGCATTCGAATCCAAACTCGAATACTTCGCCCCCACCAGCTCTTTCCGTTGGCAAGGCGCTCCGCCTGAACTTGAGACAGAGAAGTGAGAGCCGTCTCGGCTCCAGAGAAAAAACAGGAGCCTACGAAGCATAGAAGAATGGCTCCAAGGTGTGCTGCAACGGAGGCGTCCATCAGTTAAGTCTGCTCGAATGGGGGGTCTGTAAAGGAATCAGATTCATGAATTCTTTTTGTTTACTGTTAGTCTAGATTGCTGAGAATGTCTGAGTCAAAGAGCATTTTTGTTTTAGAAATGCACGGGAGAGAATTTTGAAAGCAAAGCGCTTAAGTGAACTGGAATATGTGGTTTTCGACACCGAAACGACGGGCCTTTACGCTGAGGACGGAGACGAAATCATCGAGATCGGGGCCGTTCGGGTAAGGGGTTTGCAGGTCTGTGACGAGGTCTTTCAAAGCTTTGTCGATCCCGAAAAGCCCATTCCTGAGGCGTCGACTCAGGTGCATGGAATCAAAGGCTCCGATGTCAAAGGAGCCCCGACAATTGACCAAGTGATCGATGCGTTCCGAAGCTTTTGTGGCACCTCGATCTGGGTTGCGCAAAATGCTCGATTTGATTTAAGTTTCTTAGTGAAGTCTTTTGATCGAAAAAAGATTTCTTACTCGCAACTGCTCGTACTTGACACCATCGGGCTCTCGAAAACCTTGTTCCCCTACGAAACCAAACACAATTTGGATGTCATGATGGCTCGGCTCGGAATCGCGCGCACCGGAGATCGTCACCGTTCAGTAGACGATAGTCGTTATACCGCAAAAGTTCTAATCGAGTTCATCAAGCTTCTAGAAAAGCAAGGCATCGAAACCATTAACCAGGTCAGCTCGGCCTTCATTCGCATGGAGAGCCTTCAAAAGAAAGTGAAGCTAAAGACCGGCAGCCTGTTTGGCTAGGCTCTGTCTGACAAATTGTTTCTGTGCTGAACCGAGGCTAGGACTTCCAGAGAACATCTTCAACTCCACCCCTTCGATTGGCCACACGGGCCATCACAAACAACAGGTCTGAGAGTCGATTCAGGTATTGAATCACTACGGGGTTCACCTCTTCAGCCTGGGAATGACGACAGACCTCTCTTTCCGCTCGGCGAGCAACGCAACGACAGATATGCAGTCTTGACGCAAGCTCCGTGCCCCCGGCCAAAATGAAATTCTTCAAAGGTTGAAGCTCCTCTTCTAATTGATCAATGCCCTTCTCCAAAATGACCACCTCAGCACTCTCAAGTCTTTCAATTTTCTTACTCGAATCTAATGGAGTGGCCAGATCGGCTGAGAGCAAATGAAGGCAGTTCTGAATTTGCTGCAGAAGATTTCTAAGCTCATCACTCGAACAAATCGATGCGGCCCATCCCAGAAAGGCATTCAATTCATCGACGCTGCCATAGGCCTCAAAATAGCTAGAGGACTTCGGAAGTCTTTCTCCGCTGAAAAGTCCACTCTGACCCTTATCCCCTGTTTTGGTGTAAATCTTCATAGGCTCGACTCCATCTTCTTTCTTTTCTCTATCTCTTTTTCTTTTTATCCAGAAAGTCTCTTCTTCTGGTGAGTTCGGGTTAAATTCGATTTTCTCCAAAGAGAGCAGACTGCAGACCGAAACTCCCTTTTCACGATGCGCCGGTCAATTTTTGATTGATCCACCTGTCCGACCGGATCTTGACCATAAAAATCCAAGCTCTGCCAGCCCAGACGAAAAGGCATCTGACTTGCCAATCTGAGTCTAAATCTCAGGTATGGGATGCTATCACAATAGTTCGCCCCGCTCAGAAGCATAGACCTTGTTTTCGAAAGATAAGATTCAGAAAAACTTCTCCAGCCGGGCTGAAGCCAAGGGGGACGACTCGCATTGAGATCAAATTCTTTCATCCCCTCATGATCCAACAGCAACAAGCCCTGATCCCAATCTTCTTTCAAGTCTCGGAAGATATTGACTCGCTCAAGAGCCTTGCCGTAAAGAATGGCCATCTGCTCGAGGTCCACCGGAAGCTCAAAAATCTGATTCCAGAATCGACCGACACAACCCGCATGCGTATAGCAATACCAATCAAACTCATCGGCTCGCAGATGGGGTTGCACAATCTTCGAGCCATCATAAGATGCTCTAGCTTGAACCAGGCGCTGCATTCCGGAAAAGAGCGTCTCAAAGACCTCATCGGCAAAAACCCTCCAATCGCCGCTCGCGAGCCCTCGATAAAGAGCAAGAATCTTGTCTGAATCCAACAAGAGCCGAGCCTCCCTCTCAGAGAAGGTCCCCACAGACTCCTTTAGCTGAAAGCGATGATCTAACTGAATGGCCTGATGCCAAGACTTCAGCAGCCGCGCTCTCAGGCTTGCTGGCCAGCCTCCTGAGTCTGAGATCGTATCAGCCACTCGAGCCACAAGATAACAAACCCCTACAAAGTCCTTCTGTTTGACAGGCAATGTCTGAAGGCTTAAAGCAAAAGTTCGTGAAACTGAGTTCAGTAGAATTTTTAAATTTCGATCCATTTGCCGTTCAGTTCGACCCCCTTTCTTATTCCAGAGGTCGAAGCCATTTTCAATCAGCATTCCGATTCGTTTTGAACTCAAGCAAAAGACAAGCTTTAGAAGATTTTTATGCCTTTTGTCGCATTGCCGACGACCTTGCCGACCAAGACGGGCTAGAAGTTCAAGAAAGGATAAACAGACTCGAGGCGCTTCGATCTTGGGTTTTGGAGCCAGAAGGGCGGCCCCATCCGTTTTGGAATCGACTCCGTGCGGCAAGAGTGGAGTTTCAAATTCCGGATCGCTGTCTCACTGGCTTGTTGGACGCCCTACTTTCAGAGCTGGAGCGTCTCGAACGGGTTTGCTTGTTCGAGTCGTGGACTGAACTGGAGGCCTATATTCAGGGGGTGGCCTGCGATGTGGGTGAAGTGGTTCTGTGTATCTTAGGAAAAAAACAGACCGATTGTCGCCTCTACGCCAAAAACATGGGTCAGTGCGCACAACTTCTCAACATCTTGCGGGATCTTGAAGAGGACTTTGATAAGGCTCGAATTTTCGTTCCCAATGACTGCTTGAAAGCTCACGCCATCAGCCTTGAAAATTTCTTGTCCTCAGATCTTAGCCCTATTCGAGAGGAACTCTATCAACGGGCTCAAACGGCCTTCAAGAATTCTCGGGATCTTCGATGTCGATCTTGGGTGGCTGAACTTATGATTAGTTTCTATCGCTCCGCTGCAAAGAAACACTGGCGTTACGGAGACTCCAGGCGACTATCAAGAGGCTCCAAAGCCCTGATTGCCTTGCGAAGTCTGCTGCCCTTTCATCGCTCCCTTTGAGACTTCGCCATTAAGGGAGTGTCGCTAAAGGCCCATCTGCTTCTCGTCGGCGGAGTCACTCCCTAATCAAGAGTTTGAAACAAGCTCTTGAAACTTCTCAACCTGTTCGCAAATGCCGTCGGCGTCGAAACCAAAAAACCGATAGAGGTCCTCAGGAGAGCCAGACTCTCCAAATCGCCTCATACCAATTCGTCTCAAAATGGCCTTCTCAGGAATTTCTGACAGCACCTCGGCGACCGCGGTCCCCAATCCCCCCTCGACATAATGATCTTCGGCCGTGACAAGCAACGAGTGCGTCTGTGCCAAACGAGCAATCAGATCTCGATCGACCGGCTTTAGTGTGGAAGCATTGACCACACTAAATTTTCCTCCCAGTTTCTTATTCGCCTCCAGGCATGATCCCACAAGCCCCCCCGATGCAATCAAGGCGACGCGCGAACCCTTATTCAAAACAGGCCACTTGCCGTACTCGTACGAATAATCAGCGCCCGAAAAGATATCCGGCAGCTTCTGTCGAGTTAGCCGAAAGTAGCAGGGTCCTTGATGCTTTACCGAATAGCGCAACATCGCTCGCGCCTCTGTGTCATCTGCCGGCTGAAAAATGCTCATATTGGGCAAAGATCGCAAAAGAGCCACATCTTCAAGGCCCATCTGAGAGTGCCCGTCTTCTCCGATTGCCACCCCGGCGTGAGTTCCGATCAATCGAACACTCGCCTCATTGTAGGCCACCGACATTCGGATTTGATCGTAGCGGCCCGTCAAAAAGCAGCCAAAGCTGCAGGCGTAGGGGAGCTTGCCCGACAATGCGAGTCCAGCAGCCGTGCCAATCATATTGGCCTCGGCAATTCCCATCTGAAAAAATCGGTTCGGAAATTTCTTCGCAAACTTCTCGCTCTTTGTGGATTTACTCAAGTCTGCGTCGAGCACCACAATTTCAGGATGAAGCTCTCCTAGAACCGCTATCTCTTCTCCAAAACTATCTCGTGTCGCCTTCATGCCCGAATCTCCTGAATCGCCTTTTGCAGCTCTTCATCGCTGGGCGCCTTTCCGTGCCAATCGATGACGGACTCCATAAAGCTAACGCCATGCCCCTTAACCGTGTGTGCGAGCACAAATCTTGGCGCACTTTTACCAGGCGCAGAGAGCTCTCTTTGAAGGGCATCGCAATCATGGCCGTCCACCTCACTGCATTCCCAATTGAAGGATCTCCATTTGTCCAACAAGGGCTCTAGGCTCATGATCTCATCCGATCTTCCGTCAATCTGGCCGTGATTGTAGTCGAGAATGACGGTCAAATTCGTCAATCCAAACTTCGGAGCACTCATCGCCGTCTCCCAAATTTGGCCCTCTTGAATCTCACCATCTCCACAAATGCAAAATACCCGCGAGTCTTTTGAATCGAGCTTCAAAGCCAGGGCCACACCTTGAGCAATGCTGAGCCCCTGACCCAGCGAACCCGTGGCCGCCTCAACCACAGGAAGTCGAACTCGATCAGGATGCCCCTGCAGGGGAGAAGAAAGCTGACGCAAAGTCATCAAAGCTTCTTTTGGGAGGCAGCCCACTTCGGCAAGCACGGCGTAAAGCGCCGGCACCCCGTGACCTTTCGATAGAATCACTCGATCTCGATCGGGCCAATCCGGTCGTTTTGGATCAAAGCGAACTAGACCTGAAAACAAACTGACTAAAATCTCCAAACAAGAAAGACTGCCACCCGGATGTCCGCTCTTAGCGGCATGAATCATTTCTAATATCGTTATTCTGAGTTCTTTTAGTTTGTCTTCAGAGCGGTCGATACAAGGGGCGGTAGCTGTCATGGCTCAAACCTTATACAAAATTGGCAATCGGGGTCAAAGCGGCATATCTTCATAAGAAGCGGGCTCGAAATCCACGAAAAGAGAAAATAGGACTCCATGAATATCTGAATCATCGGCGGCGTCTGAATCCTTGGGAGCCCTGGCCGCCGTGACTGAAATCACTAGAATCTGAGGCCGTTTGTCCCAAAATATCAATTGCCCGACAAGTGGATCCCAACTCGTAGATCTCAAGCCGTTTTCAAGTCCTGCCTTGAAAGAGGGGTTTTCAACCAATGTCCTCAGCAGCCCTGCAAAATCGTCGGGTCGAACCCCCGGAAACCACAGGGCCGAGTCTTTGACTCTCGCCTCAAGAGAACGAAAGTTGGCTGGTAGCTCATCTTGAGATTCGATCAAGCGAGGAAAGTCACGCAACCAATACATTTCACCCAAACCGTTTTCAAACGTGTCTTTGAGAACTTCCAAAACATCATAACCCCGCAATCGAAGCCTAAAGGAATACCCTCGACCAAAGCGCGAATGGAGATGATCAAAAACTTGCTCTAAAAGATGCAAATTCATCAAGCGACGCTCTTCGGGATGGAGAGGAAAATTTAGATCGATATTGAAAAAACTCTCCCTCTGAGAGCTTGGAATCACCCGTAAGGAGTAGGAAGGAGCCTGGAGGTCCGAACTCTTCCATGCATACTTCAGTACAACCGTCCCGAGTCCAAGGTCGTATTCGGTTCTCGCTTCCAATCGTCTCGGAAAGCTCTCTCCCTCTAAATAAACCTCTGAAACTAAAGTGCCAAGATCGTGGGTCGGAGGAAGTGGGGATTTCCGCAGGCCCTCAGGAAGAACTCTCGCCAGAAGGAGGCTACAATTTCTTGATAAAAGACTGTCGTTTGATCCAGATACCGACCGCTCACCAGCTCCCAAAAAAACGGCCAAGCCTAAGCTAAACAGCCATCCCCTCAACCCAATCACACGGCTAGCCTAGGTGAAGAATCGCCACAGGGTCAATAATTCGCTAAACTCGAGCCTGAATCTTCCGAAAACAGCCTTAGTTCGGCCAGGCTCATCCTCAAATCCGCATAAAACTCTAGAAGCTGTAGCTCGGCATTTGAGAGATCCTCCTCAAAGGTCAGGATCTGAAAGCTGGTGGAGCGCCCCTGTCGAAACCGCGAATCTTCGTGAGCGAGTTTCTTTCTCTGAATCTCAATCAAATCTTCTTGGACCTTCAACTTGGCCAGCAGCTCGTCGAGTCTATCTTTCAAGCCCACAAGCTCTCGATGAAGACCCTCTTCTACTCTGGCCTCTTCTTGTCTCTGAACGAAATAGTCCCGATCGGCGGCAGAACGGAGCCTTGCCAAATTTCCAAAATCGAGTGGCAACTGAAACTGCAGGCCGAACTCATAACTAGGGTGCTTCAGCTCAAAGACCTGAGATTGAGAGCCTGAGAAACGAGATCCAAAGGAAGCCGAACGAAAATTACCAAACAAGAATAGGTCTGGATGGGTGGCTGAACGGCTGATTTCTTTCTCAGCTTCGGCGGCCCTCGAAAGAGTCTGAACAGCCTGAAGGTCTTCGCGAAACTGCGGCCATTCCCCGACGGTTGGCAGGTCCGGCACTTTTAGACTCAAGGTCTCGAGTTCGAGTTCTGACTCAAATTCATTGCTTCGCCTAAACTCTTCAAACTCCCTTCTGATATCTCTTTGCAATCGCTCGGCTGACTCAAGGTTTTGTTTCAACTGCAAAACCGCAGCTTCTGATTGATAAAGATCGCCTCGATCAATCAAATTCAAATCAAACCTTCTTTTGTTCCAGTCGAGAATGGCACGAGTTCTTTGCAAAGATTCTCGGATTTTATCTAGCCTCTCTTGAGCAAGTGCCAAGGCCCAATACAACTGTTCTGCCTGTAGCATCAAAAGCCGAGACTGAAAGCTTTGCCGAAGAGCCTCAGCCTCTTGAACGGCTCGTCCGCGACGGCGAAGCGCTCGATCTCGCAGACCGAGGCGATTTCCTAAAATCGGCTGTTCCAATCCCAACTCAACAAAGTTGTTCCAGAAAGGATCGTCCAAGCTGGGAAAGCCCTCCATCCTTTTTCGACTGGAAGCCGCACGAAATCTGGTCAGAGTTCCCGAGGACCACTTCTTTTCAAGACCCACACTTTGCTCAAAGCCTCGAGTCACCGAGCCCTGGGGTCGAAAGCCGGACTGACCGGACTCCTTTTCATAAAAATAGCGCCCCGTCGCAACCAATCTGGGGGCAAAGACTCGATCCGCCTCGGAACGCCTTTCAAGCGCGGCCATACGAGACTCTTCGGCCTGTAAGAGCTGCCGACTTTGAGACTCCACCTGCTCGAGATATTCTGACAACGAAAGACCCGATACTGGTGCTTGCAGAGGCGCAACAATGAAACCGAGCGAGACCCCCCACCGAGCGAACTTCAACTTTTTTGTATTTTTTTTCTTCAAAAATCCCAAGCCCAAACTATAGCAATTTTAAAGAATCTGAGAAGGAAAAGACTGTTTCTTATGTTTCTCGCAGCCTCCACTCACAAAACTTGAAAGCGCCGTCAACTCCCTTTAAAGTCCCCCAATGACTAAAAAAGCAGTCCAGCTTTTTTTTGCAGAAGCCTCGCAAATTCGCAATGATTCTGATCAGTCTGTTTTGAGCGCAGGAGAAAGGACGCGGCTTCAGGGGATGTCGAAATCTCGGCGGCAGAGTTTCATTTTGGGGCGAAGCCTTATTCGCCAAAGCCTAGAGCGAGTTTTTAGAGGGCGACCAGAGTCGGGGGCAGAAGTGCTGACCACAGCCTCAGGGGCTTTGGAGCTTAAGGATTACCCCAAGTTTTCAATCAGCTTGAGCCACTCTCAAGACTTTTTTGTCTTTGTGCTGGCAGAAGAGGCCTCAGTGGGAGTCGACATTGAGGTCGAGACTTTCGATCGGCCCCACGAGAAGATTCTAGGTCGAGTTTTTTCAAAAGAAATCGCTGAAAAGTTTGTGAGCCTAGAAAAAGATGACACCACAAAGGCTCTCAGTTTTTTTTACAGACTGTGGACTGCTCGAGAAGCCTTCGTGAAAGCCTCCGGACTTTCGCTCTTGAGTCCTGAAGTGAATGATTGTCTTCCCATCGAAGAGCTCTGTTCGGATGCAACAAAAAGCGACTTTCAGAGGGGCGAGTACCATTGGACTTTTTTGACTCCCCCCAATTTCCCCCTGGTCTGTGTCTGCTCGAAAAGCACATCGCCTGTACTAGTGGTCCAAACCTCATCCATCGGCTGAGCTGAGAAACTCGCGACCGGAGAGATTCGAACTCCCGACCCTCTGGTTCGAAGCCAGATGCTCTATCCAGCTGAGCTACGGTCGC
>REDG01000062.1 GCA_007693605.1 Bradymonadales bacterium | reverse complement strand
CTCCTCAAAAACCCAAATCTAACGCACTACATCCCAACTAATCCGGAAAAGATCCCTTGGAAGTCGCAGAGTTGACGAACTCCTTCAGTTCATGGCAGCCCCCTCAGCAAGGCGGCCCCGAAGCGGCCCACAGCCACAGGCCTCGAAGGACAGCCCATGATCTTTGACGATCCTTGCGTGCTCGCTTTTCAGCGAATTCTAGTGGTCCAGGCTATCGAGTTGTTTGCCTAGCCGAACACGAAGGCGGCCAATCGCCCTCGAATACTTCGCATTCTTTTCCTGCGAAGCCTTTCCTTCTAAGGCGAATTGAATCAACTCCATCTCTTCACCCAAATCCTTTAGAAAACCGGCCAAAGCCTCCGGCTGCTCTGCTCCCACGGCCCGCTTCTGAGGCAAGGCCTCATTGAAGACCTCTTTGCTGGGTTGAAACTCAGACAGAATCTCTTTCTCGTAGGCCTCTTTTTCAGCGGGCGGTGATACGGGGGCGGGGGCAGGGTTCTCCTGTTCAACAGGAGTCAAAAAGGGAGTAATCGACTCTCGCCCCTCTTTCAAGGCGAGGCCCAGCCGAGACTCACAATCCCAAATGTTCTCTCGAAACTTGACCAGAACTGGCTCTAGCAACTTTCGCTCTTCATTCTGTAGATGCCTTAAACTCAATCGATAGTAGTTATGCCTCGCCCGAAAATAATGCACATCTGACTGAGCCAAAGCTTTCGCCTGACATAGCTTTGCATTCTCCGTTCGGATGCTTCTCAACATTGACTGAGCCTCTGACCCCAACTGGCTGAGATCAATTTTTACAACCGCCGGTTGCCGTCCCGCCTCCATCTGATCCTTCACCATCAACTCTCTTTACTCCCCTTAAACTTGATTCAAGCAGAAATCGAGATTAAGAATGGCAGCAAAGAGTGTCAATCGGTGGCTGAGCTTGTACAAAAAAAAGTGGTTTTCGTGCTCTAAATGAAGTTTAGGTCGACAATAAATCGGTTTTCAGTGCGAAATAAGTCTTGCCAAGAAACAGGACTTGGATCCTGACGGAGAACACCCCATGAGTAAGAGAAAAAAAATGAAACAAGCGAGGCCAAGCGCATCGAAACCGAAGGAAAGGCCACATAGCCTGCAGATCTCAGAGAGCGAAGCCCTCCATTATCACCAGTACAGCTCTCATGACCCAAGCCTAGAGCTGCCGGGAAAAATCGAAGTCATCTCGAGCAAATCTTGCAGCACCCAGCGAGATCTCTCTTTGGCCTATACGCCAGGGGTTGCAGCGGCGAGTATGGCTATCGCGAAAGATCCGACTCAGGCCAGTAAGTATACGGCTCGCTCCAACCTCGTGGCCGTCGTGAGTAACGGGACGGCCGTGCTGGGCTTGGGAGATATAGGACCTTTGGCCTCAAAACCTGTCATGGAAGGCAAGGCTGTTCTGTTTAAGCGATTCGCTAACATCAATGTGTTTGACATTGAACTGGATGCGAAAGACCCCAAGGATGTGATTCGAGCCTGTGAAATGCTTGAGCCCACCGTAGGCGGAATCAATCTTGAAGACATTAAGTCTCCCGAGTGTTTCCAAATTGAAAGAGAACTCCGAAAGCGCTTGAAGATTCCGGTCTTTCATGACGATCAACACGGCACGGCCATTATCGTCACCGCTGCCCTGATCAATGCGCTCCAACTTGCAAAGAAAAAGCCTTCCCAGATTCGTTGTGTCTTCAGTGGAGCCGGGGCGGCGGCCATTGCTTGCGCTGATCTTATTCAGCGCCTTGGCATTCAGAGAAAGCACATCATTCTTTGCGACAAGTCGGGCGTTGTTCACGCTGGAAGAAAGGATCTAGACGAGTTCAAGGCGCAATACGCCCACAAGACGAAGCTCCGAAGCTTGCCCGAGGCCATGAAGTCCGCCGATCTTTTTATTGGATTGTCTGTGGGAGGGCTCGTCACAAGCCAAATGCTGAAAGGCATGGCCAAGAATCCCATCATTTTTGCGCTGGCCAACCCCACACCAGAAATCTCTTATGATGATGCCAAGTCGGCCAGACCAGACGCCCTCATCGCTACCGGTCGAAGTGACTTTCCGAATCAGATCAATAATGTTTTGGGCTTTCCTTATATTTTCCGAGGGGCACTTGATGTGGAGAGTTCTGAAATCAACGAAGAGATGAAGATGGCGGCGGCTCAGGCTCTTGCTGACCTCGCTCGAGAAGATGTCCCAGACTTTGTGTCAAAGGCCTACAATGTTGACTCCTTCAGCTTTGGGCCTGACTATCTCATTCCGAAGCCTTTCGATACGCGAGCCTTGTTTTGGGTGGCCCCGGCAGTGGCCAAAGCCGCGATGCAAACGAAAGTGGCTCGACGAAAGATTGAGATCGAAGACTATCGAGAGCGCCTCATGAAGAGCATTGACCGATCTCGAGAGATTCTGAGCGTTCTCATGATCAAAGCCAAAAGAGAGCTTCGTTCGATTGTCTTTCCGGAAGGTACAGAACCGAAGATCATTCGGGCCGCCCATATTCTTGAAGACGAGGGAATTTGCCATCCGATCTTGTTGGGGCCTAAAGAGATCATTGAGAAGAACGCCAAAGAACTGCGGGTCTCTTTGGAGCGAATGACCCTGATTGATCCCAGAACAGATGAACGGCGAAAGCTTTTCGGAGAGAAGTTTTTTAAACTCCGCCAAAGGAAGGGGCTTAGCGCATTGGAAGCCCGAAGACTTTTGGAGCGAGGAACTTATTTTGGCCTCATGATGGTTGAAGAGGGCCTGGCAGACGGTCTGGTGTCAGGTTTAACCAAAAGCTACCCAGAAACCATTCGACCCGCACTGCAGATTCTTCCGATGAAGGAGGGTTATCACACGGCGGCGGGTCTCTACATCGTCGCGGTGAAAGAGCGAGTCTTTTTCTTCGCTGATACGACCGTCAATATGGAGCCTTCAGCGGAAAAACTTGCAGAGATTGCTTTGCAAGCCGCAGAACGAGCGGAATTTTTTGATATTCAACCCAGAATTGCCATGCTCAGTTTTTCTAACTTTGGTAGCGCTCCCCACCCGATGAATAAGCGGATCGTTGAAGCGATTCGACTCATTCATGAAAAACGGCCTGACTTGATTGTTGACGGCGAGATGCAGGCAGACACCGCAGTCACCCAAGAACTCCTGAAGCGCTACCCGTTTTCAGATCTGAAAACTCCGGCAAACATCTTGATATTTCCGAACCTCAGCTCCGGAAATATCGCCTATAAACTTCTGCAGAGGCTCGCGAACGCAGAAGTGATTGGCCCTGTGCTCATGGGTCCGAAGAAGCCTGTTCATGTGCTTCAACAGGGTTCGTCTGTGAATGAAATCGTGAATATGGCCACCATCGCAGCCGCGGAGGCGAATGACAGAACTACTTAGCCCGCGATTTTCTTTTCGGGAGCGCGAGTCACTACTGGATCGTGCCAAAGCCGAAGATTGGGATGTGGTCATCATTGGGGGAGGTGCAACAGGAGCCGCTTGTGTCAGAGATGCCGCGCTAAGGGGCTTGAGAGCTTGTCTTTTGGAGGCGGAGGACTTTGCGTCGGGCACCAGCTCAGGCTCGACTAAACTCGTTCATGGTGGAATTCGATATCTACAGAACTTTGAGTTTAAGTTGGTCTTTGAAGCCATTCGAGAGAGAGAGCTGCTCGAAAAACTCTACGCGCCTCTCATCAAGAAGCTTTCGTTTCTCTTTCCCACCTACCGCGGACGAGCTCCCTCAAAACATCTTTTGAGAACGGGGCTGCTACTCTACGACTCCTTCAGCCGGTTTAAAGAGCGGCATCGAGCCTATTCGTCGCGCGAAGCTCAGGAAAAATTTCCGTGGCTGAACCCTCAAGATCTGAGTGGGGTGATGCAATACTCAGACAGTTTTACGGAAGATTTTCGACTAGTGATTGAAATGATCAAGTCCGCTCAACGCCTTGGGGCGGTTTGCCTGAGCCGAGCCCGGGTCTCAGGCCTTGAGGCCAAGACGGCAAAAGGCTACTTCCAGCTTCGAGTCGACGACAGTTTCTCACAGAAGTCCTTTAAGATTGGCACAAAGGCGGTGATTAACTGTGCAGGTCCATTTTCAGATGAAGTGAAAGCGGAGCTCAGACTGCCCCCACGGCTTCATCTGACCCAGGGGGTGCATTTTGTCGCTGAGCGAAGCAAGCTTCCGTTGAATGAAGCGGTGGTTCTTCCTGACCCGGACTTGAATCGAATTCTATTTGCCATTCCCTGGAACGACATCACCTATTTAGGCACGACCGACACGAAGATTCGTGATGTGAAAGAGGCGCAGGCTCAAACCGAAGATCTTGAGTATGTTTTGAAAATTGCTAATCGTTATTTTCTAAACAAAATTGAGCCTTCAGACATCTTTCAATCTTGGGCGGCTGTTCGCCCCCTGATTCGTCCAGAGAAGGAACTCAGTAACTCGAAGATTTCGAGAGAACATCAGATTGAAGAGAGCTCCAAAGCTTTCTTCCATATCTTGGGAGGAAAACTCACGAGTCACCGGCTAATGGCCCAGGAAGCGCTCGACATGGTCTGCAATCGGCTTCAGAGGCGAGAAAAGAGCTCGACTTTGAAAGTCCCTCTACAAGCCCTTGAGATAAATCCCCCATCAGAGAGAGATTCCGAAGACGAAGCCCTCTTTTTTCGATACGGTGTCTTTGCTCATGATGTCTTGTCTTATGACCAAGACCGTCAACTCGGAAAGGAACGACTACTGGCCGATCGAAGAACCTTGACGGCAGAGGCCCTGTACGCGATTCATCACGAAATGGCTCTATGCCCTCTAGATTTTTTGCGTCGGCGCAGTTCGCTCTACTACGAGACAGGAGACTTGAAAGCCGCAAAGCGCCTGATACAGATCTTTCAAGAGGAATTGCAATGGTCACCGACAGAGAGTGCCAACGCGCTGAACAGAGTTCAAAGGAGTTACGAGTGGGATCAAAAAGCTCTAAAGAAAGTCCCCTGAGACAGCAGATTGTCATTCTCTCCGATAGTACTGGAGACACGGCTGAAGGATTCGTGCGCGCCGTTTTGGCTCAATTCCAATCTTCAGATGTCGACATCAAGCGAATTCCCAATATTGAAAGCGAAAGAGCTCTTCGAAAGAGCTTGGAGTCGATCACCCAAAGGGCGCTGATTGTGTACACATTCGCTTCACCAGAACTTCGAAAGACAGCCTGGTCGCTAACGCGAGAGCTTTCTTACACTGGCCTCGACCTGCTCTATCCGGCTGTAGAAATTTTTTCGGAGTTTTTGGGCAGTAGTCCAAGCCAACAAGCGGGCGCTCTGCATTCCGTTTTGGCACGAGACTATTTTCGTCGCATTGAAGCCATTGAGTTTACCGTCAAACACGACGACGGAATGCGTCTAAACGAGATTCATTTGGCCGACATTATCTTGGTGGGGGTCTCGCGAAGCTCCAAAACTCCCACCTCGATCTATCTGGCTCACAAGGGTTACCGAGTGGCAAATGTCCCATTGGTTTTGGGCATTCCAGAGCCTAAAGAACTGCTCACGGCACACGAAAAGAAGGTTCCCGTGGCTTGCCTCACCATCCATGAATCAGATTTAGAGCGAATTCGAAGAACCCGATTTATCAATCTAGGAGCCAAAACCAAGCAATCTGAGGATCACTATTTGGCGATCGATCAGATTTGCGCGGAATTGAAAGCGGCGCAGCAATTGGCGCGAAAGTACGGCTGGCCGATCATTGATGTCACAGATCGTGCCATTGAAGAGACCGCGAGCGAAATTCTTTTACTGATCAACGGAAAGGCGCGATAATGGAAGCTATGAAAATCATTGGACTTGTTCTGCTCAGCGTAGCCTCTCTGGTCTGTTTTGGATTTCTTCGAGAGAACCTCATACTCCAAGAAGTTCAGCACACTCAAATTCAGATCCTTCAGGATCTGAGACGAGACTTTCAGAAGATAGAGAGCCTGGATGATTTAAATCGAGAGCTTCAAGCTTCCAAAGTTCATCAGGACTATCTTCTTCCAGTACAACAACAGATTCAGGCCCTGGTATGGCCACCCCTCAGAAAAAGGGCGCTTGAGAATTGGAACCAAAGTCTTCATAAAAGCATTAAATCCGAAAGGCAGATTCGTGAGACCCAAATTTTGTCGGTCATTCAAGAGGGTCTGGGTCACATTCGAGAGACGGAAGTGGCCAGCCAAGACCGAATGCTCAAGGTTTTAGAAAAGAGCCTGCTCCTCAATGACAACGACCGAGCCTTGAAAGAACTTCAAGAGGAGCTTCGACTTCTAGAAGCGCAATTGAAAGAAAGTGATCGAGCCCGATTGCAAGACATTAGAAAAATAGGAATCGACAGCCTTCGAGGCCTTCGCTCTCGGCTTCAAGCGCAGACCACTGAGGAAGAAACTCTGTCTTATCTAAGTTCTCGGGCGTTTTACTCTGAAGTCATCGAGAGTGTGAGCGATGAGATTCTCAGCCTGAATCAAGAAGAAGCTCGAAAGCTCACCTGGAATGAGTTCTCGATGCAGCTTCTGCGTCTTCTCAATCGGCAGAACCAAGTCATGGCTCAAAGGCGCCTCCAAGAGGAGGAGCGGCAAGAGCGAAATGTTCTTGCCGAGATTCTGAGAGAACGATATCTCAGAGAGCTAGAGAGAGACCAGCTCGCCTCTGACGAGGTCTGGGATCTTTCGACTCAGTAATGAAAGCACTCTTTTGGCTCTTAAGTTTTTCCTTCTGTTTGGTTCCAGTCTTTGTTGAATCCAGCTCGCAGGATTTAAAGCTATTTTACCAACGAGTGTGGAGCCCCTACTGCAAAGGCAACTCACTGCTGGAATGCCCAAGCGGAACGGCTGAAGCTCTGCGAGATGAGATTCGGCGACGCTACGAAGCCGGGGCCAGCTTCGAAGAGCTAGAAGCCTTTTTGATTGATCGCTATGGGTCAGAGGTCAAAATGCTTCCCACTGAAGACTTTCGTGGCAGCCTAGCCTACTCCATTCCCTATGTGTTGTTTTACTTGGCACTTCTGTTTTTGGTCATTTATTGGGCCAGCCGAATTCGCAGCCTCTCACAGTCGAAAGCCTCGACTCATGATGCTCCAAATCAGCCGCGAAGAGAAATCGAATCAGAGCTCGACGAGCGCCTTCTCTAGAGCAGAGACCACCTTCGCCTTCGCGTCTTGAATAGAGCCCGTTAAACTACAGCCAGAAGCTCGAACATGCCCACCCCCTCTTGGGTTGAGTGAGCGAGCAAAGTCGGCGACATTCACCTTGCCCTTACTTCGAAACGAGACCTTCAATTCTTGGGGTCCCGTCTCGACGAACAAGACCACCACTTCGGCCCCTCTCGTATGATAAAGTTGATTGATCATTCCCTCAGAATCTCCGTCCTCGGCATCCGCCTCTTGAAGATCAGATTGAGACCAAAAGGATGTGACGATCTTTCCCTCCGAATGAATCTCCATATTTTCCATCAACTTTCGCAGTAGGATCTGCCCATTCTGAGATCGCTCCAGAATCGCCCGATCTGAAATCTCTGAGAAGTCGATGCCAGTCGAAATCAAGTCGGCGGCCACGAAATGAGTCTTGGGAGTGGTGATACTATGTTTAAAAAAACCGGTATCAAAAACAATCCCAATATAGAGAGCCTCCGCCACTTCCGGCGAAATCTCTATCTTGGCCTCTTGAAAGAGAAAGTAGACAATCTCGCATGTACTTGAGGCCGAGGTGTCCAGAATCTTTGCGTTGTATTCCCGCTCACTTCCAACCACATGATGATCTACCAGAATCGTATTGGGAATTGAGTCAAAGAAGGGAGCCAGCTTTCCTGTTCTCTCGACCCCCCCGTCACACACAATGCCCAGATCAAAACTCTTGGATGACGAGGAATCTTTCCAGGCTGAAAAGCTGACAATCAGATCGGTTGACTTCAAAAAGCTGTAGCGAACTGGCACCGGGCTTTCATTGACAATTTGCAGCTTCGGTCTGTCCTGAGGCCGAAGGGCCTGAATCAAAGCGGCCATCCCGAGCTGGGCGCCAATGGAGTCTCCATCTGAAGTCAAAGTACTGCTGATCAGAATTGACCTGGCCGCCTTGATCAGCCCAAAGGCTTTCTGAATTTCAGCGCCGACAAGAGAATCCTGCGGAAAGAGTCGTCTAAAATCTGAATTCGACAACTTGTTCATTAGCCCCCTTCATGGCATAATGAATTTAATGTCTCAAGCAAAGACTCAAAAAGGAATTCGTTGGATTTGGGTCATCTTTGGTCTTTTTGCCGCCTTTCTGGTGGCCGCCTTTGGCATGAAGGCCATTGAAGGGGTGGTTTCTTTTTATATGACTGTCGACGAGCTCGCAAATTCTGACGGCCAGTACTTTGGTCGCCGACTGAAGCTTGCCGGCTATGTCCTCGAAGAGGGTTTCGTTCAAGAGAGAAATCGTTATGAATTTTTGGTGGCTCATGAGGGCCACTCTATCCGAGTGGTTTACGAAGGGATCGCTCCAGACACATTTGTCCCCGGCGTGGATGTCATCGTTGAAGGTCGCACAGAGGATGGAAATTTGTTTGTAGCAGATCATCTGATGGCCAAGTGCGCTTCAAAATATGAACCTGGGGAAGCTCCTGCCTATTGGCAGAGCGAATAAGCTCGATCTTGCATTCAATTTTTAGTAGCGTTTTGCCGTGTTCTCAGAAAATTTCTGGCCGGCGGTTGGGGAATTTTGTGTCTCGGTCGCCTTCGGAGCCATTCTTTTTGCAATTCTGTTTTCAGTCCTTTCGATTAAAAGCCGAGACGAACTGAAGCTTATTCTTGCGAAGCGAGCCGCCTATCTCAGTTTCTTTCTTCTCACAGCCGCCACTCTGATCTTGGTCTGGAGCTTTCTCACGGACAATTTTCTTATTCGCTATGTTTATGCCTATTCGAACCGTGAAATGCCCATCATCTATAAGTTCACGGCTCTCTGGGGTGGCCAAGACGGCAGCTTACTCTTCTGGCTCTGGATTAACGCTCTCTATATGGCAGGCGTTCTCTTCTTTCATCGACACTCAGACCGTCGATTGATGCCCTATCTTATCATTTGCTTTGGCCTGATCTTGATCTTCTTTTGCAGCTTGATTCTCTACAGCGACAACCCCTTTGCAGTATTTCCAGAAGCTCCAAACGACGGTCGCGGCCTCAACCCGCTGCTCCAAAACCCAAGTATGGCGATTCACCCTCCAAGCCTCTACCTTGGATTTGTCGGCATGTCCGTTCCCTTTGCCTTTGCGATGGCTGCCTTGATGAGCGGAGAACTTGGTATTCGCTGGATTGTCGCCTCTAGAATTTGGACTCTAGTGGCTTGGTTTTTTCTGTCGATCGGAAACATTTTGGGTGCCCAGTGGGCCTATGAAGAGCTCGGCTGGGGTGGATTTTGGGGCTGGGATCCTGTCGAAAATGCAGCCCTCCTGCCTTGGCTGACGGCCACCGCCTTCCTTCATTCGGTCATGATCCAAGAGAAGCGAGGAATGCTGAAGCTTTGGAATATGAATTTGATCGTTTTGAGCTTCGCCCTAACGATACTCGCTACCTACCTCACCCGATCGGGCGTTGTGCAGAGCGTTCACAGCTTTGCAAGCTCTGACCTCGGCTACTTTTTTCTTAGCTTTCTGATCATTGTCCTGATGAGCTCCTTTTCTCTGATTTGGTACCGCCGCCATCAGCTTCGAAGCGAGAACATCTTTGAATCCTTTTTGTCAAAAGAGAGTGCGTTTGTGGTTAACAATATTGCGTTGGTGGGCTCTGCCTTTGTGATTCTGTGGGCCACCCTATTTCCCAGCGTTAGTGAACTCATCACCGGAACTCGAATCATTGTCGGGCCACCCTTTTTCAATCAAATGCTCGCCCCCTTCGGAATTGTACTGCTGATCTTAACCGGAGTAGGTCCTGTCATCGCGTGGAGAAAGGCCAGCGAGAAAAACCTCAAAGAAAGCTTTGTTTTCCCTGTGATCTTGGGCTGCCTTGCATCGGTTACTCTTCTCCTTTTCGGGCTGACCGATTGGTATGTGGTCCTGACAGCATTTGGAGCGGCCTTTGTGATGACCACAATCGGAATGGAGTTTTATAAAGGGGGTCGGGCACGCGTCGTCGCACACGGAGAATCTTGGGCTGAAGCTCTCTTTCGAGCCTGCTTCAGGAACCACCGAAAGTACGGCGGCTATATTGTTCACTTAGGAATTGTCGCCATGTTTGTAGGTATTGCAGGCGCCTCTTACAAGCGGGTCTATGAGTTTGATGTGACTCCAGGCCAAAGGCATCAATTTGAAAACTACGAAATCCACTATCACGGGCTGCAATTCAGGGATCAGCCAAACCAATATGAACATCACGCCGTCATCGATCTGTATGTGAATGGACAGTTTCGACGAACCATGAAGCCGGCCAGGTTCTTCTATAAGATTCAAGAACAACCCTCCACCGAGGTCGATATTTATTCGCGGCTCAAAGAAGATGTCTACTTCATCTTAGGCTCCTTTGCCCCGGTGGTCGGAGAGGCAAAGATTCGCGTACTCCTCCAGCCCTATATCATTTGGCTCTGGCTGGGCGGTGCGATTCTGGTCATTGGCGGTCTGATCACCTTGATGCCTAGTCTGGGCTTTCAGCTAAGACCGAAGGAGATTAAGAGGTTGAAGAAGAATGAATGATTTGACCTTGATCATTTTCCTGACACTGATTTCTAGCGCTTCTCTTTGTTTTGTCCTCGCCCCCCTGATGGGAGTGAAAACTAAAAAGGACAGAACAAGCAAACCTGATTCGATTTGGCCGCGATATCAGCTACTCACTCAAGAAAAGGAAATGATTTTAGATAATTTGAAAGACATTGAGATTGATCATCAGATGCAAAAACTGAGTCCGGAAGACTATCAAATGATTCGAGAAGACTTTCTTCAAAAGGCTGAAGAAAGATCAAGAGCGCTTCAACACATGGAAGAGTCAGAGTCCGTCTTTAAGGCGATTCGGTCCGATTTGAAAAAGTTGAGAGAAAACAAGCAATGATTGGCCTATTCTCGACATGGCTCTTTTCTCTGATCGTGTCCACTCAGCCACTGGAAGTGCTGGTGGAAAGAGGCGATCAACCTCTGGCGGATCAGACAGTTCAGCTGTTCGGCATTCAAGCGGGGCAATCTAGAAAGCTCATGGAAGGAACGACGGACCGCTCTGGAGTGCTGCGCTTCAATCTTGCTGACGCTGAACTCGATGGATTGGCGGCCGTCGTTGAATATGAGGGTGTAACCTATTTTTCAGAACTCAAGATCCCGGCAGCCGCCTTCAGTGGGGGTTTGCGCGTGAAAGTCTTTCCGCATCGAGCTGGGGTGGAGGGTCTAAGAATACTCCGAAACTCCTTTTCTTTCGAGTGGCGGGGCTCAGAACTTTTTGTACTCGAGAGTTTCGAAATCGAAAATTCTAGTTCCTATACTCTGACCGGAAAGGGAGAAGAGCCTCAACGACATATCTTGCGCTTTCGCCTTCCTCGTTCAGCCTTCAACCGACGCTTGGCGCAAGGCTTCTCCGCCGGAAGTGTGGGTAGCGATGGGCCTGAAACACTTCTTCTTCAGGCATTGGCCCCCGGGCGACATTATTTTTCAATTCAGTATCAGATTGATCGCCCAAGATTGTCGACCCTTCTTGGGAGCCGATACAGTTTGCCGGTCGATCGCCTTGAGGTTCTTCTGCCAGAGGAGATGAATTGGAGTCTATCTGAACTAGACTTCGTATCAGAGGGCAGAAAGTTTTTCGGAGGACAGTGGCAAGAAATCTTTCGTGTGGACTCGCCTGAGCCAGGCTATCGATTTCGGCTCTCAGGTTTACCCCTCCTGATGCCCTGGACTTGGTGGCTCCCTCTCGTCAGCCTTGGCCTGCTCTTCATTTTTTCTTTTCTTTTCACGGGGCCAGGAGTTTCCAACACTCTAGGCCCAAAGGACGAGCTTCTGAAACAGTTAGATCGGCTTGAGAAGCTGAGAGAGAGGGCTTTGATTGGATTAGTTGAATACCAAGAAAGACGCCTAAAGTTGTTTCAGCGTTTGATTCCCATCTATGAAAGTGAAAGCATAAAGAATGCTGAGAGTTGAGGCTCTTCGATTTTCTCGGTCTCATTTTAAGATGGGGCCCATCAGCTTTGAGCTAAAGCCAGGCGAAAGCCTTTTTGTTGTGGGAAGGAATGGCGCCGGCAAAACCAGCCTGATGAAATTGATTTTGGGGCTGCTGCGACCTGAAGAGGGGCGTGTTCTGGATTCTGCGGACTTCATCGGACAGGTTGGCGTCAGCCCCTTTCTCTTTGACACATGGAATGTCCAAAGCAATCAAAGCTACTTCGAAAAGCTTTCTGGCAAGAGCTTGGAGCCAGAGTTCACTGATCGAATCTCAAACACTCGAAGTCTACTGATCAGCCATTTGAGTGCGGGAATGAGAAGAGATGTAGAACTCTCGATTCAGCTCGGATTGCAAGCGCCTGTTTATTTGCTGGATGAAGCCTTTAGTCATCTAGACCCGGATCGAACTCGATTTTTCAAATCAAAACTCGAAGAGGCCAAAAAGAGAGGAACCTCTTTTGTTTACTCCGTGCACGATGAGAGCCAGATTTTTGACCCCTCTGCGAAGGCTTTAAGGCTATGAGACTAGGAATCTTTGGAGCCCTCTTTCTAAAGGACTTGCAAAACTTCCGGCATAGTTTGATTCCCGCACTTCTTTTTGGACTTCCGGTTTTTTTACTGCTTGGCCTGAGTAGTCAGTCTGGTGATTCCTCTCTTCTGGCTTGGCAATCGGCCTACTGGATTGTTTTTTTTCTGGCTGTGACTTCTTTGTTTTATAGAAGCTTTGAACAAGAAAACCGCTCCAGAAACTTCAGCCACTACTTTTCGCTTCGAACCCCACGGCTTCTGATCTTTCTCAGCCAGGCTCTCAGTCAGTGGATGGCCACCGCCCTCTTGTCTGTATTTTTTTTGAGTCTTGTTTTCATCTTTTGGTCACCCCAAGACTTCGAGCTGAGAAGCCTGTGGGTGAGTCTTCTGGTGGGGCTCGCCATCAGCCCGATGGGCTGCCTGATCGGCCTTCTCTTGCATTGGGAGAGGGACTTTCTCTTCGGGCTCTTCTTCATTCCACTCATGAGTCCCGCAATTTTGGCCGGTCATGAGTTGAGTTTCGCCCCTCAGGTGAGCTGGCTTTATTTGTTGTTGGCCCAAGCGGTCGCAGGGGGATTTCTGAGTGCTCTGGTTTTTGAGTTTTTCTTCGACGAACTGATCGAAAGCCAGTAGTCTGGGCCAGCCTTATGAGGTTCTTTTGGTTAATATACGGCCTAACCGCAACCCTCCTAATTGGCAGTCTTGCCAATATTTTTCTTCGGCTGCCCATTGAAAAGACTCAGGGCGTGGTACAAAAAATCTTTTTCTTTCATGTGCCCTCGGCATTTGCGATGTATCTGTTTCTGAGCCTGGGAGCTTTGTTCTCGGTCGTCTATCTGATCCAAAGGAATGTCACCTATGATTCAGCCGCCAAGGCCTCCATGTTAGTGGCTTCGCTGTTTGGCGCCCTTGTGATGGTCTCTGGCCCGCTTTGGGCAAAACCCGTATGGGGGGTCTACTGGGCTTGGGACCCTCGACTCACGACAAGCTTTATTGTTTTTATGTTGCTCATTGCCTACTTGGTTACTCGAAAGGTATTTGATGATCGTGAAGGCGGCACGACAAAGGGCGCCTTTGTGGGAGCCATCTTGGCGGTGGTCGCTTGTTTGAACATTCCCTTGATTCATTACAGTGTCCGAATTTGGAGAGGACTTCATCCGAGCGTGCTTCGAGATCCTGAGGGCTTGCCCCCCGTCTATCGAAACGCCTTTGAGACCATGATTTTTGCGATATTTTTGTTTGGATTTTTGTTAGCGATTCTTGCGTTTTGGATATATCAGACTCAAAAACGAGTTCATGCGTTGCGAAGAAACTTTCTGCAAGAGAGGAGTGAAGACTCACTATGACCGGCCCGCTTTCTTTAATTTTTGCTTATCTTGCGCTTTGGCTACTCCCATTCGCACTGATTGTCTTCTTGGTTGTAAAGGTTCAATCTCTCTCAAAGGAACTGAAACGGCTGGAGGCTGAGTTCAAAAGATCAAAACTATGAGGCTTGGTTTTTTCATTGGACTGACCATCTTGGTTTTTAGTTTTGTTCTGAGCGTTCTGAATCTTGTCTCAGGCTTGCAGCTCTCTCAGAGTATGAGCGCCTCCGCCGAGGGGCACTTCATCCGAGCCATCTTAGCTCTTTCTACCGCCCTTATTGGCCAGTGCTCTTTACTGGTGAGTTCTCAGACCTGGCTTGAAGATTTAGGCATCCAGCAGCTCGCAGACATGGATCGAGCCCGCGCAGATCGCCAGATGGCGCTGGCTTACAGCTTCGCCCATCTCATCACGGTGGTGGCGGCGGTGATTACTGGTACCATTTCTTATGCAGGCAGCTTTCCCATAGTGCATGGGATACTGGGCTTTGCCCTTACGATCGTCGGCCTCATCAGCTTAAGCTTCTGGGTCATCTTGAGTCTTCGGCTTTCGAATCGCTGAGGGAAGTTGAGTCACCCTCATGCCCTCAAAGGCTCTTGTTCGACAAGCCAGCGCCTTTGTTTTTTTGTTCAACTTTTCATAACCGATAAAGCAGCGCTGGCAAGATGCGTTCCAACAGAGACGAGAATAATCAATCTCGTAGTCTAGAAACTGAAACACGCGGAGCATCTCTAATCGGTCGGGCACTTGATAAGTCTGTTCCAAGACTGAAATTGAAACCAGTTTCTCAATGTCTCCAAACAAATTACGATCGTCACTCACTCCCAAACTCCTCTATCGCCCACTCCCCCATCAGGAGGCCCGGCAAGGCCCGCACTAAAGAAAGGGGGCCAAAAAATCTCTAGCCTCTGAATAAGAATACGGGGCCCTTCCCAGACTGGGAAGCCCATTTATCAAGTCCGTTTCTCCGTCGTGAAAGTCGCTGCCTCCACTCACAAAGAGCCCCAGAGAGTCCGCTAGTGCCCGATAAAATTTTTCATCTGAAGGCTTGTGCTTCGGGTGAATGACCTCGACCGCATCAAGACCCCAATCTTTCAGAACAACCAGGTGCTCTCTCTTGAGTCCGTAAATGCCAGGATGCGCAATCGCCGTTCGATAGCCCTTTTTTCGACAATGAGTGAGGGCTTCCTCTATGGGAATTCTCCATTTCTTGGGGAGGTATTTTGACGAGTTCGAAAGAAATCGATCAAAGGCTTCCTTTCTAGACTTCACCACTCCCGTTCGAATAAGCGCATCCGCGACATGGGGGCGCCCCAAAACTCCCTTGTGCTCTGTCGCAACCTCTTCAGCCGCCAGCTCATAGCCGTCAGCCCGAAGTCTTCTACAAATCTCATCAAAGCGAGTTCTCCGCTCCTCTCGAAATCTCTGAAAAGCCTCCCGCAGGTAAGCGTCCGTCTCGTTCAGCCCGTAGATCAGCAAATGAAGTTCAGTCGACTCAGCCCCTCTCAAACTCACCCCACAAGATAGCTCACACGCCCGAATGCTCGGCCAAGGGGCCTCTGACAGCCTGTCAAAAATTTCAAATCCATCCACACCGTCATGATCTGTCAAAACGGCGAGCTGCAAGCCATCTTGGATCTGTTTGGCCAGCCAATCACACAAGAAATCAACGGAATGTTTACCATCGGAATGAAGACTGTGAAAATGAAGATCGGCCCGCTCCACCCTCGTCAAAGCCTAGGCAAAGTGATTCCCCTTTGCCCCTGATACTTGCCCTTCTTATCTTTGTAAGAAATTCGACAGGGCTCATCGGATTCGAAGAAAAGGACCTGGCAAATCCCCTCATTGGAATAGATCTTCGCAGGCAACGGGGTGGTGTTTGAAATCTCAATGGTCACGGTTCCTTCCCATTCGGGCTCAAAGGGAGTGACATTGCAAATGATTCCGCATCGGGCGTAGGTCGACTTGCCCAAACAAACAGCCAAAACAGAACGGGGTATTCGGAAATATTCGACGCTCTTTGCCAATGCAAAAGAGTTGGGCGGAATCGTCACCACTGGTGACTTTATCTCAACGAAATTCTCTGACTCAAATTTCTTCGGATCAATCACCGTCGAGTGAACATTGGTAAAAATTTTGTACTCATCCGAAACACGCATATCATAGCCGTAAGAAGACACGCCAAAAGAGATGGCGCCTTCCCGCACCTGAGCCTCCTCAAAAGGCTCAATCATGCCCTGCTCCTTCGACATTTTTACAATCCAAGAATCGTTCTTAATACTCATGCCGCCTAGGCTAACGGATGTCCGCCCGAGGTCAAGTGCTTTGAAGGCCCCGCTTCTTAATCTTTTCGACAAGGGTCGTTCGATTCATTTGAAGCAGCTGAGCGGCCTTGTTCTTGTTCCATCGGGTCCTCTCAAGAGCGGTCATAATCAATCGATTTTCGAACTCTTGAACTACTGAATCGAAGCAAAGGCCTTCTTCTGGCAACTCAACCCCCATAGAAAGACCCAACTTAGTCCGCTGTAAGCCCGAACCCCCTTGCATTAACCGAGTCGGAAGATCTCCGGGCTCAATCACTCCCTCTGCCTTCAATATGCACAGCCTCTGGCAGATGTTCTCGATCTCTCGAACATTTCCGGGCCAAGGATAGCCCGTCATAATGTTCATCGCCTCTTTGCTGACGCCGAGAATTTTAAAGCCCTGCTTTTCGTTCAGTCGTGAAATGAAATGACTGATCAGAAGCGGTATGTCATCTCGTCGATCTCGAAGTGGTGGCAGGTGAATGGGTATGACATTCAGGCGATAAAACAAATCCTCTCGAAACCGCCCCTCTAGTACCTCTTGTTCGAGATCATTGTTCGTCGCCGCGATGACTCGACAGTCTGACTTTTGAGTTTTCGCACTCCCAACCGGCTCGAACTCCTTCTCTTGTAGGGCTCGAAGAATTTTCACCTGTAGAGCTGCCGGCATCGTTCCGATCTCGTCAAGAAACAGGCTCCCCTGATGAGCGAGAGTAAAGCGACCCACCCTTGCAGTATGAGCCCCGGTGTAAGCCCCTTTCACATGGCCGAAAAGCTCACTCTCTAAAAGCTCTGATGGGATCGCCCCACAGTTTACTGGAACAAAGGCCTTAGCCGATCTCGTAGAATTGAAGTGAAGCGCTTTGGCGACAAGCTCTTTTCCGGTGCCGCTCTCTCCCAGAATGAGAACCGTCGAATCCGTATCTGCCACACGACGAATCAGGTCAAACACCTTCTGCATGGCAGGGCTATTTCCGACAAAGGGAAAGTTTGAAATTCCTAAAGCGGACTGAAGCATCTCTTGCTGACGACTGAGTTGAGTTGCCGCTTCTCGTGAAGCCTCTGCCATTGCCGTGACTGACCACTCCGACGAACTCGCCGGCATACTGGCCTCTAGATCTCCATGAAGACTCACTCCCGGGCAATCCTGCTTCGACTTTGACATTCTTCCTCCCCCGCTTCGAATCTTATCGCCACTCCCCAGTCACAGGGGGTTTTGGCGCCAATCCCACTCTCGTCAAATGCTTGACATCTCCAAAGTATCAGATCTCTGACACCCCAGAAAGATCTAAGGAATATTTATTTTCCCTGACAACAAAAGTTACCAACCCGAGAACAGAGGGGTCTTGAAATGACTAGTGTTTTTGGATGGGAGGGGGGCTTTTGACAGGAGGCCGGAATGAACATAGAATCAAGTGATTTAATTTTGACACTAGGGGTTGAGAAAATGAGTTCAAGAAATGGCACTCGTAAGAAGGCAGAGCGAAATGAAGGCGCTCGAGATCAGGCGCGCCTGCCTCTCTCCTCTCGACCCCAAGCACAAGAGGCCGCCCAAAGCTCAAAGACACTTTTTCAATTGAGAACGGAGCTTCATCGACTTCAACAACGAGATCGCGAATGGAAGATGATGTTTCAGATGCTTTCTCATGATTTGAAAGAACCCCTTCTTACTCTAGAGGGATTTTCTCAACTGCTAGAAGGCAGCGAGGGCTTGAACCGAGATCAGAAACGATTCGTCAAAGTTGTAAGAGAAGCGGTCGGAAGTCTCCACCAGCTGATTGAATCCATGCAATCGATCTCAAAATTGTATCAAGAGTCAGATCAGCAAACTCATGTGAGCATTTTAGAGATTTTGCATAGTGTCGAGTCAACCTTGGCTGAGCAGCTCAAGCGGACCAGAGGACAGATTCAGTTACCCAATGAAGACTTGGTTGTACGAGGAGACCCGATTCGTCTCTATCAAGTTTTTCTTAACCTGATTGCCAACTCTCTGAAGTACCACAAAAAAAATGTCGATCCCGTAATCAACATTCGGTTTGTTCGTGGCCGTGACAATCATAGAATTAGCATTTCAGACAATGGGGTTGGCATTCATAGAAAGGACTTAGAGAGAATTTTTGTTCCCTTCACCCGACTTGAAGGAGTTGATACAGAAGGGGTCGGACTAGGTCTGTCGATTGTAAAGCGAATTGCTGAGTCGATGGGAGGCCAGATCACTGTAAAGAGCCAGCAGAACCAAGGCACAAGATTCACCTTAGTTATTCCGAGAGAGAAAGAATGAAAATACTCATTATCGACGACAACGCTCACCACGCTGAACTAGCCGCCAATCGATTGAAGCAAGAAGGCTGGGCGGTCGATCACATTGATCGAGTTGAAAACTTGTCAAACCCTGATGACTATAACTTTGTTCTTCTGGACTATCATATGCCCGTGAAAAACGGCATTGAAGTGCTGAGACTGCTTAAAGAAAAATCGGTGAAAGCCCCCGTGATCTTTATGACAGGTCACGGAAATGAAGTCATCGCCAGTGAAGCGATGAAACTGGGGGCTTACGACTATGTCGTAAAGGATACAAAACTCGTTTATCTCGATCGACTTCCGAGTGTCATTCGAGAGGCGGAGTCTAAGCACAAACTTTTAGAGACCAATCAGTTTCTGATTCACGAGCTGCGAAAGGCGAATGACCGCCTTCAGAGACTAACATTCACCGATGAGATGACGGGTGCCTACAACTACCGCTTTTTGAAGAGCCAGCTAGATACTGAGATCAAGCGGGCAGAAAGATACTCAAAGCCCCTCTCGGTTTGCATCATTGATGTCGATTTTTTCAAACAGATTAACGACGAGTTCGGACACCCCGGGGGCGATGCCACACTTAAGAAGGTCGCAAAAATTTTGAATGAAACAGTTCGAACTGTGGACTTTGTGGGCCGATACGCTGGCGATGAGTTTTTAATCATCTTTCCGGACACAGAGCTTCAAGACGCCATGTCTCTTTGCGAGAGAATTCGACAGGCAGTGGTCTCTGAGCCCATCACCTTTGAGAACGGAGAAGTTTGCGTCAGCCTCTCGATTGGAGTGTCAGACTTTCATCCGACTCGCAGAGAAACGGCCGATCGACTGGTGGCAGCCGCTGACCGAGCCCTCTACCTGGCTAAGAAGGCTGGTCGAAATCGAGTCGAGAGTGTTGTAAGGCCGGTAAGCTCCAAGCGAGAAAAGCCTGTAGCCAATCTACAGCTCAGCTCCTAGGCTCTGCCTGATTTAAATGGAGTTTTTTACTGCGGCAGGTCTTGACTGACTTTTTCCACGACCCTTTCAGCTGCCAGTTCGGTGGGTTTCAGCCACCAGTCTACTCGCGACTTCTTCATATGCACCTCAGAGCTGTCCTTCAGCGAAACCACCGCCAACTTGCCTTCAAACTGTAGCTCCTGTAGTCCGTCGATCAAAATTCTCTCGGCCTCTAGATCCGACACGCAACAGATCACCCACTCCACAGCCCCCAACGGAAGCTCACTCAAAAACTCTGGATCTTCCGCATCTCCATACAGAGACTTCACCTTCTTGGCCCGCGCGCTCTTTATCGCCTGAGGGTCAAAGTCGATGCCTAGAACTGAGATAGAAGCGCGCTGAAAGCCCTCTGCAATTCGGAGACCCAATCGACCCAACCCAAAGACAAGCACTTGAGGCCCACTTCCCCTTCGAGGACTGTCCGCTTCAGCTTCCCTCGACTTTTTAGGATCGCGTCGCTCAAACATCTTCAAAAAACCCGAAAGCTGAGCGTAGAGGAAATGTGAATAAGTGATCATATAGGTGGAGGCCCCAATCGTGATCACCCCCACTAGGGTGATCAAACCTAGGATCTCTCGGTCAATATGGCCAAGACTGAGGCCAAGGGCTGCAAATATCAATGAGAACTCTGAAATCTGTGCCACGGTCAGACCCGCTAAAAATCCAGTTCTCGCTCGGTAGCCCATATAGGCCATAATCACGATCACAATCAGAGGATTGCCCACCAAAACAAATATCGAAAAGACGCTCGCCTCAAGAACTCGGGCACCCAAGGTGGCAAAATCAAGTTGCGCTCCCAAAGAGACGAAGAAAAAGATCAACAAGAAATCTCGAATGGAAACCAGTCGACTTCCCATGGCGTCTCGAAAAGGCAATGAGGCCAAACTGATGCCTGCAACGAAAGCCCCCACCTCTTTGCTTAAGCCAATCGACTGAGCTGTCGCGGCCAGAACGGCCGCCCAAGAGATTGAAAACAAAACCAACAACTCCCTTGACCCAGACATCAACGGTAAAAGCCGGGGTAAAATATAACGGGCAACAAAATAAAGACTCGCCAAAAATCCAAAGCCCCGCAAAATAAGCCAGCCCAGCGCACCCCCTTCAGAATCTCCGGCATAGGCCATCGAGCTAAGAATGATCATCATGATCACGACCACAAGATCTTGCACAATCAGAAAGCCCACGGCGATTTGCCCATGGAGACTATCGATCTCTTTTTTGTCGGACAGGAGTTTCACAATGATGATCGTGCTGGAAAAGGTCAGCGCAATGGCAACATACAAGGAGCTGACCACATCCATGCCAAAACCAATGGCAATCAAGAAGCCAAAGAATGATGTAAAGAAAACCTGACCGAGGCCCGTCGCCACCGCCACCGGCCCCATATGACGAATGAGTTGAATGTCTAGCCTTAGGCCGACAAGAAACAGAAGAAGGGAAATTCCTAGTTGTGCGAGAAACTCAAAGCTGGCGTCAATCTCTACGATTGAAAAGGCTGCGGGCCCGACCAAGACTCCTGCCAAAAGCAGCGCAATAATGAGAGGCTGATGAAGAAGCTTGGCGGCGAAACCGAAAAGCGTGGCTGCGCCAAGAACCAAGGAGATCTGCAGAAAGTCAGATTGAGTCCCGAGTTCCACCAAACAAAACTTTTACTTCGAAGACTTCCTGGTGCTCTTCTTTTGCTCCGCCTTGGCCTTCAGTCGAGCCTTTTTCCGTCGCTGACCGGCCCGTTGCCTCGCCTTTGGCGTTCTACGATTATCACCTCTGCCCATTTCAACCTCACTTTCAATGAAAGCCCAAAGACGACGACCCATTCTTGAGCCACTCCAATCCGAGAGCTTCGCTTCAACTACAAATCTATCGGCCCCTTCTTCTCGAAGAGCCCGCGCTTTCTACCTTGTGGCGCTTATCATACTCCTGAATCACCTGATCTGTAATATCCACAAAACTCGATGCAAACAAGAAGCCGCTTTCATTCGTCTCGAGAATTAGAACATTGTCTTTCTTCCGACCCATTTCGCTGACCAAACTCCTCAGTCGACTCACAATCTCGGTTCGCGCTTGAAATTCCTTTTGGCGAAGAACCTCTTGAGCCTCCTGCTCTGCCCTTCCGTAAGCTTCAAGCCTCTGCTGAAACAGCATCTGCTTCTCCATAAACTCTTGCTGCCTCCGTTGTGCTCGCCCTCTCGCCTCATCAGACAAGGCCCCGGCAGCTGCATTTCGCTGAAAGTTTTGCAGCTCCTCAGCCAACTTCTCGAGCTCGGCCCGCAGTTTTTCCAGCTCTTCTTCAGCCTTTGAAAGCGCCTCTCGTCTGGTCTTGCTCTCCGCCTCAAGCTCCTGCATCGCCTTCTTTCCTTGAGCCACTTCATTCAAAGCTTTTTGAAAGTCAACCAGCATAATGGACGGGCCAGAGGCTTCATCAGCTGATACCCGCGAAGCTTCGGTTTGATAAAAAAGTTGCCCTGCAAAGGCCATTCCCGCGATTAAAAAGACAGCGAAAGATTTCATTCGTAATACTCCTCTTCGGCTAAGTTTCGGATCAGCCTACTAAAAAGGGGCCCCAATTGAAAAGTCGAATAAGAGGCTATCCTCGCCAGGCTTGCGATCGAGGGGGATTCCCCACTCAAAGCGGAGGGGGCCAAAGGGCGAAAACCACCTAAAGCCAAAGCCAGCGCTCTTTCTAAGGCGCAGAAAGTCATAGTCCCCTTCTGGAAAGGTGTTTCCAATATCGAAAAACAAGACCCCCTTGATTCTGGCCTCTGCAAACAGATCGAACAGATACTCCACATTAAAGACAACCTGCTTGTTTCCTCCGAGACAAAGGTCTTCAACAAAGCCCAGGCCGTACTCGCCATCATCACTGCGACGACCCGTTGATGAAAAGGCGACCGGTCGGCAGGGGCCAAGCGTTCTAAAGGGATGCCCCCGAATCGACATGATTCCGCCAGGCACAAATCGTTCGTTGAATGGGGTCGATCGTCCCTCAATCCCCCGAATATAATCCAAACGAAGGCCGGCACTTAAGACACTGCCGCCCACAAGCGGCATCTCAGGATCAAACACCTGCCAGTACTTCTTTCCGGTATAGTTCAATTGAACATAGGACAATTGGCTACCCAAATACCGGCTCGCCACAGTGGCGGAGAGCTCGTTCAAACTGCCGGAGGTCGGCAAGAAGATCTCGCGCACATTCAAAGTATCTCGCGAGATCGAGAATGCCAGAGAAGAATTAAACCCAAACGAGTCTGGATAGAACTTCTTAATCGTATCTCGGATGTTGATTCCGATTTTTCTGAATCCATAAGTTCCCCCCACTCGCCAATCTCTTGAAAGTGGATAGCCGACCCCAACAGAGCCCCCCCACTCCCGAATACGAGTCTCATCAAGAGACTGAATCTCCGTTCTAAAGGCCTGCGTGGTCAGCGAAAATCGGGAATCATAGACTCGAGGGTTGCGGAAGAAGGCTGAAAAAAGCTGTCGTCTGGAGGAAATGCTTGCCGACGCACTAATATCGTAACCTCGACCAAACAGATTCACCTTCGAAGCGCTACCCTGAAATCCAAAGCTGTCAAATGAAGAAAAGCTCGCCCCGACCGTTAGGCTCCCCGTGCTCTGCTCTTGAACTTCGATGCTAATATCCATTTTCTGATCTGCCAGGCGATCTCTTTGAGTGAAGTTCACATCTGAGAAGTAGCCCAAGCGCATCAGGTTCTCTCTCGATCTTCGAAACCTCCCAATATGAAAGAGCTCGCCTTCGGCAAATTCTAGCTCCCGTCGAATCACACGATCTAAGGTCTCTAGGTTGCCCACGATCTCCACTCTACCGAAGTGAACAATGCTGCCCTTATCCACTCGAAAGTCGATATTCAAGAGTTCATCATCTTCTGCATCAATGTCCCAGGTTGGGCTCACATTCGCGTAAGCAAAGCCCTCATTGCCATAGATATCCTGTATCTTCTGGATATCTTCCTGAATCGCTAAGATGTTCCACCATTTTCCGGTCTCTGTTGAAAGGTCTCGACGCAACTTCTCTGGGTCCCCGATGAAATCTAAGTCTCCGGAAAAGCTAATCCGACCAATGCGATATCTTTGGCCTTCGGTGATCTGATAGCTTGCGATCACCGAAGATCGGTCGGGAGTAAAACTAATCGAAGGGGGCTCCACTCGAACAAAGGCAAAACCACGCCGCAAATACTCCAACTGAATTCGACGGGTATCGACTTGAACTAAAAGGTCTTCATCAAAGTGTCCACGACGAGAGATTCCCTGCCAGAAACCGCCCTCTTTGGTGATCATCGCATCGCGGAGCCGCTCATCAACTAGAAACTCATTTCCCTGAAAGTAGATCCTTCGAACCTGTACACGAGTTCCCTCGTCAATAAAGAAGACTAGCCGCCTTCGACTGCCCTCTTGTTCGACCTGAGAGCGCAAAGTCACCAAGTAAAAGCCCTTGTCGCGATACAGTCGCCTCAGCCTATCTGCTGCCTGTCGAACCGTCACTTCGTCCCAAAGAAGGGGCAAGCGAAGATCGGCCGCCTTACGAAGGTCCTCATCAGAAATCCCTTCATTCCCGTCGAAAGCAATCTCTTGAATATAGTCTCGCTCTTCAACGACCACCACCAGGCGAACTCCGCCAGTCGTCGACTCCACATCGATTCGAACATCTGCAAACAAGCCCGTATTGAAAAGGGCCCGTAAATCATCCCGGACCTGAGTTCGAGAGAGCTCAACGCCCACCTGACTGCCAATATACTGAAGCACCGCCTGATCCCCTAAGCGTTGATTTCCGCGCACCTCGATCTCTCTGACCTCTTGCGCCCAAACCAAAGAGCTCCACAAGCATAGACAAATTCCAAATAAAAGACTTCTTAACACAGCTTTCCTTGCTTCATGGTCATGACTCGATCGAGCTTGCTCGCCAAATCATGGTTGTGGGTAGCCATCACCAAACCCGCCTCTAATTCATGACAGCGTGTGACCAAAAGATCAAACACTTGTGTTGCCGTCTCGGGGTCGAGATTGCCTGTGGGCTCGTCTGCTAAGATCAACTCGGGTTGATGCACCAGAGCTCTCGCAATGGCCACCCTTTGTTGCTCACCCCCAGACAACTCGCCTGGCCGGTGAGAGAGTCGATGCGATAGATTGACGGCCTCTAAGAACTTCTCGGCCTGCTGATGAGCAAAGGAGCGGCTCTCTGCCCGAATCAAGAGGGGAAGCATGACATTTTCAACAGCCGTCAGTTCTGCAATCAGATAATGAAACTGAAAAATGAATCCGACCTTGAAGTGCCGAAGTTCCACCCGCTGATCTTCGGTCAGCTCTGCAACATCGTGCCCCTGAAAAATGATTCTTCCCGAATCTGGGCGATCTAAGAGCCCTAAACAATGAAGGAGGGTCGACTTTCCGACCCCACTAGTTCCCACAACCGCAAGCTTTTCTGCAGATCGAAGCTGAAAGCTCAGAGATTCTAGAACCGAAACCCTCGAGTAAGGAGTTTGGTAGCTTTTACTCAGTTCTGTGACTTCTAAGAGCGCGCTCATTCGTACTTCAATCCCCGAGTGGGTTCCAGTTTCGCCGCCAATCTAGCGGGATAGTAAGTTGCAATGGCGCTGATGACCAAGGCGCCAAAAATCACAAGAAGGACATCTCCATAGCGAGTATCCACCGGAACTTGGCTAATCATATAGACTGTCGGATCGAGAGGGAACCGAATCCAATGCTTTAAAATCCAACTCGCCGCAAGACCCAAAAGCACCCCAACGACCGTTCCACTCAGTCCAATAAAAATTCCCTGCAAAAAAAATATCTTTTGAATCATCGAATACCCGCATCCCATACTCTTCAGAATGGCGATGTCTCTGGTTTTATCACGAACAATCATGATGAGTGAGCCGCAGATATTGAACGCTGCCACCAGAATGATCAGGCCCAAGATAATGCCCATCACAATCTTCTCTAAGCGAAGTGCTGATAAGATGCCTTGATTTTGAGACAACCAATCCGTGACCCTGGCGTCCTCGGCATAGCGAAGCGAGAGTTCTTCTTTGACGGCCTCGATTCTTCTCACATCCCTCACTCGCAGCTCCACAGATTGAGCCTTTCTCTCAAAGAGCCTCTCGGCTGCATCGAGAGAAAGATAGGCCGTACGAGCATCGAACTGAGAAAGGCCCGAAGAAAAGGAGTCTGCGATCGAGAGGCGTCTCATTTTGGGCACAATTCCCATAGGCGTGTACTCTGCCCTGTTGAGCAGAAGGGTGATCGACATACCGGGCTCAACTCCTAAAGCTCGACTTAAGCCTTCCCCTAAAATGAGCCCTCCTTCGCGAAAATCTTCCCAATGACCGTGAACAACAAAACTCTCTAGATCTAAAACCTCTCGGACCAAATCAACTGGCACGCCTCGAATGGCCACGCCCTCAGAGGCTCCCGACGAACTCAACAAAAAGGCCTCACCGTAAACCACTGGCATGGCAGACTTCAAGTCTGGGTGGCTTTTAAGGTCCTCTAGAACCTGTTTAGGAGTCAATCGCCCTCCCAGCAGAGAGGAGCGCAACTGAATATTGATGTGAGCTTGATTGCCCAACATTTTTTCTCTGAGCTCTCTTTCGAAGCCGCTCATCACGCTCAAAACCGTGATCAGACTCATGACACCCACCATCACACCGATCAGAGCGATCCAGGTGATCACACTCAAGCCGCGACCCCCTTTTGAACTGAGATACTTTCTCGCAAGAAAGAGCTCTAGATTCAATCTCTCTCCTCATGAAGACTGCGCATCTGTGGGAAAAGAATGACATCTCGAATGCTCGCCGAGTTCGTCAACAACATCGTGAGTCGATCAATTCCAATTCCTTCTCCGGCCGTGGGGGGCAAGCCGTATTCGAGAGCTTCGAGATAATCTTCATCGAAGTCCGTCGCCTCTTGGTCTCCCTCTGCCTTCCTTTTCAATTGATCTTCGAATCTTAACCTCTGATCCTCAGGATCGTTCAACTCGTTAAACCCGTTCGCAATCTCTCTGCCCGCAATATAGAGCTCAAACCGCTCAGCAACCTCAGGTCTTGTTTCAGACCGCCTGGCCAGTGGGGAAATTTCAATGGGATGATCGACCACAAAAGTGGGCTGAATCAATTGGTCTTCAACCATCTCTTCGAACACAGTCCACTGCAAGCTCGCAAGCGATGGCTTGTTCTTGAGCTCTATCTTCCTGGCTCGAAGAGCGTTCTCTAACTTTTGGGAGTCTAGGGGATCAATCTTTGCAAACTCTCGAATGGCATCTTGCACACTCAAGCGTCGGAAAGGCTTTGCCAGAGAGATCTTCTCTCCCTGGTACTCGATGTCTTTTGTCGCGCAAATCTTTAGCGCAAGCCTCTCGATCAAGTCTTCGGTGAGCTTCATCAAGTCTTCGTAGGTTGCAAAGGCCTCATAAAACTCGAGCATACTAAATTCGGGGTTGTGTTTGATTGAAATTCCCTCATTGCGAAAACACCGATTGAGCTCAAACACCCGATGAAGACCTCCAACCACCAGTCTCTTTAGATAGAGTTCAGGTGCAATTCGCAAAAAGAGCTTCATTTTTAAAGTATGATGAAAGGTCTCGAAGGGTCTTGCCGCCGCTCCGCTCACCAGGGGGTGAAGCATTGGGGTTTCTACTTCAAGATAATCCCTCTCTGAAAAGAAAGATCTGATTTCTTGAACAATCTGAGAGCGCTTACGAAAGACGGCAACGGAAGTCTCGTTCGTCATCAAGTCTAGATAGCGCTGCCGATATCGCTGCTCAATATCTTGGAGTCCGTGAAATTTTTCAGGCAGGGGTCGCAGACTTTTGGTAAGGAGTTGAAAGCGACTCGCCTCGATGGTCAATTCGCCGGTCTTCGTACGAAAGGGAAGGCCTTCAACAAAGACCAGATCGCCCAAGTCCATATGTTTAATCATTTCGTAGACGGGCTCAGGGAGTTGAGTCTTTTGGGCAAAGGCTTGAATTCGGCCGCTGCGATCTTGGAGGGTCAAGAAGCTCGACTTTCCAAAACTACGGTGAAGCATCACACGGCCCGCCACGGCCAGAGTTGGAAGCTCTCCTGCGGCCTTCTTTTGCTCCAGACTCTCTTTGGTCTCGTCTTGGTATTGCGCCTGAAGCTCAGAGGCAAGATTTCTGGGCTGACAGGACTCTGCTGTTGGAAAAGGCGCCTGCCCCTGACTCAACCACTCTTGCATTTTCTTTTTGCGAGCTTCTAGTTGAGCCTGTTGACCGCTACCTTCGGTTTTCGGGACGCTTGACTGTGCCATGACGCAAAAGACTACGAATTCATTCACAAAAAAACAAATGAGATTTTAGATTCCGTAGAGGGGCTGCAAGCTGGCCTGAAGCTGGCTTTAGGGGCGAAATCAGTCTGAATCAAGGGGACCCACGCGCCCGGCTCCTGCCCGAAGGCCGAAACTCTGAGTTGATTGGAGCATTGTGCTCTAGCCAGGCTGAGCGATTATCAGTAATTTCGTGAAGTCAGTCCGGGAAGTAGCTCACTGCCTGGCCTTTGCCCGGAGGGCAATCCAAAAGAATAGAGCATTGTGCTCTAGCCAGGCTGAGCGATTAGCGGTTAGCTTGTAAGTCAGTCCGGGAAGTAGCTCAGCCTGGCTAGAGCACTAGTTTTGGGAACTAGGGGTCGGAGGTTCGAATCCTCTCTTCCCGATTCTAAAATCTCGCTTCTTAGCCATCACAGGTAGGCTCTACACCATTAAGTGGGGCAGACTGTTTGTACTCGATTCCATATTCCATCCCAGCCACAGAG